>CAYQZD010000080.1:0-3383 GCA_964421875.1 uncultured bacterium | reverse complement strand
ATCAGCGGTTCAGAACTTCTATACGATTTAAAGACTGGATTCCGGCTTGCGCTCGGAATGACACCGATTTATTATACCGCGTGGAAAGGATGTCACTCCCGCGAAAGCGGGAGTCCAGAATCACCGCAATTCATCATACAAATCTTTCCACTCCGGATTCAGTTTTTCAATAAGATCAATTTTCCATTTCCTATGCCATTTTTTAAGCCTTTTTTCCCTGACAATCGCGTCTTCAACACTACTAAATTCCTCATAATATACCAAAAGATGCAACTTATGCTTCTTAGAAAATCCGTTCACAAGTCCATTTTTGTGTTCGTACACCCGCCTAATCAAATCATTCGTGAAACCGATATATAAAGTTCCGTTTCTTGCGCTTGCTAAGACATAAACATAATATTTATACATTTTTACTCTAATACGGTTTCTCTGGATTCCGGCTTGCGCATCGGAATGACATAATGGCGTGTCTTGATAGAGTTTTACGTTGTCACTCCCGCGATTTGTGCGCCGCACGGTGTAAAGCGGGAGTCCGGAAAAATTAGCGAAATGAAACTCCCCCCTCCATACAAAAACCTAAACTCCGGCACGAAAATACTGATAATAAACCAGATGCACCACAGTATAAAGCCGCCGATAGCCAGCGACTTCATCGAAATATCGCTGTAAGGATTGGCTACCGGAGTATAATTTAGATTCGCACATCAAAGTTATCGAAAATAGAGCTAACCGTTCATACCGATTATATAAAGCAAATAATCGACAATTGGATTCAACGAATTAGACCTTTATCGCTTATCCAAATCCGATTTCATCCGCTTAAGCTCCTCATTGTCGGGCGCGGCTTCCAATCCGGCTGCCACGGCCTTCTTTGCGGTTTGAATATTACCCATTTCCAGGGCTATTTGCGCCAGGCGAATCCACTTGGCGGCTTCGTGTTTAATTGCCTCTTCCTGGGATAATCCATTCTTCTCTACATTAGGTTCATAAGTAAGCATACTTTGCCAAACTGTCTCGTAATATTTATCGAAACGGCTGGGAACAGTGCAATATTGCAGGTTATGGGATACTCCGTCTATCAATATATCGACCATTAGTATTTTTTGAGTAACACCCCGCATACTAATGGTGGCCTCACGCTTAATAGCGGGCATACCGTTGAACATGACCGGCTCGATGTTCATTTTAACCCCAAGCCGCCTCTCTATGTCCTTAAGATTCTTAATCAAGCTTTTATAATCCGGTATGTTCACAACTTTGGCCAGCACTCTTAAATCGGTCTTCCCGTCATTGGCATAAAAAGCCACCTTACCTCGAGGATCGTTGGAATATTCCTGCTTACGCCAGCCTTTCGGGGGGATGATTTTGAAATAACCCTTGGGATCTGTGTAAACCTCCGCTAATACCTTTTCTTCAGGCTGAGGTTTAACCTTAGAAACGACTGGAGAGCTGTCAGTTTCTACCTGACTCACTGTGTCAGATACTACAGCTTTTCTATCCGCTTCTTCGGATTTCATTGATTCGTGCATAATGAACATGACAATGACAAATAGGGCCAAAATCCAGAGTGATGTTTTGAACTTCATCGTGTTCTCCTCCTGACGGCTAATTTTTTTAGCCGGTTATTGTTAAGTGTTACCGGATGAAACAACTTATATTTTCATCCATTCGGTATGGGTAATGCCCTCCTCCCAAATCACAATTCTCAATTCTTAATTCTTCCCAGCGCCCGCTTCACCAACTCCTTCACCATCTCCAGCCGATACCTATCGCTCCCCCGGTGGTCGGTGATGGGGCGGGCTTCGGTATAGGCGATTTCCGCCGCCTTAGCGAAATTTTCCGCCGAAGGCGCCTTCCCCGCTAAAAATCCCGCCGCCTCCACCGCCATAATCGGCGTCGGCCCCACCGCCCCCAGACATATCCGCGCCGAAACTACCCTCTCCCCCCCCTCCTCCAGCGTCAACACCGCCGCGCAGTTCACCACCGCGATTTCCAACGCCTTACGGTTGGCGATTTTAAGGCAGGCGGAACCTGTGTTCGGCGGCAGCGCCGTAAAAACGATACTGCTCAGTATCTCCCCCGGCTGAAGCGCGGTTTCGCCGGGGCCGGTGACGAACTCATCGAGGGGGATTTCGCGCTTTCCGCCGCTGGAAGTAAGTTCCAACACCGCCCCTAAAGCCGCCGCCGGCACCAACGTGTCACCCGCCGGACGCGCCGAACAAATGTTACCGCCGATAGTCCCCCGGTTGCGCACCAGAGGCGATCCCAAATTCGCCGCGCCGTCTGACAGCGCGGTCAATTTCATCCGCGCCAAGGGCGATTCCGCAATTTCGGTGATAGTGGTCAAAGGCCCGATACTAATCCCCGCATCGGTCTCCTCGATACCCTTTAATCCTGGCACGCGGGACAGCGCAATTACATACGCCGGAGGTATCAACGTGGCTCCAATAGCTTCACCGGTGACCGGGTCGCATCCCCGGCAGCGCGGTAAATGCTCCGGAATCACCTTACGCCGGATATTCACCAGCAAATCTGTCCCTCCTGCCAGCAGCGCAGCTCCTTCATCGCAGTATTTGTCCAGTAGCGCGCAGGCTTCTTCAAGCGAAACCGGCTGATAAAGTTCAAAAGGGGGCAAAGACATAAGTCAATTTATAATTAAGAATTAATAATGTAGAATTAATAATAGTCGTAGGGTGGGTTCTTAACCCACCAATTTACAAGTCATTCCCGCGCAGCCAAAACCCTTCTTCGCGGGGGGGGTTGCGAACCGCCCTTTTCAGCGTTATGTCAGGTCTTTAGCGAAGCGGAGACCTGACATTCTTTCCCTCGTTCCCACGCTCCCGAGTGGATATACGCCCCAGTCTGTCATTCCCGCGAAAGCGGGAATCCAGAGCGTGGCTCCAAGGGCGGACTTGTTACTTGATACTTGAAACTTGATACTTTTTAGTAGGGTGGGTTCTTAACCCACCAATTTACAAGTCATTCCCGCGCAACCGGAATCCTTCATCGCAGGGGCGGTTTGCCAACCGCCCTTTTCAGCGTTATGTCAGGTCCTTAGCGAACGGAGACCTGACATTCTTTCCCTCGTTCCCACGCTCCCGCGTGGAACGCAGACGACATATCCTTCCAAAATCCGTTTAATCCGTGTAATCCGTTGTGAATCCAATCCACACCTGCAATAACTTACGGAAATTATTCTTGATTTTCAATCCTGTAAATTCTGTCAATCCTGTCTATCCCCTCGTCGATGTACCCACCGGATCCCCGCACCCGGCGGCAGTTGTAGGTTGGCTTATTCAAAGCCGACATCACCTCACCCCCATACCACCTAATTTGTGGTGTCGGGTCTCCGCACCCGACACCAACCGACTGTAAATATTATA
>CAYQZD010000079.1:0-17279 GCA_964421875.1 uncultured bacterium | reverse complement strand
GATTCCGGAGATGCTGGCTCAAAGCGCGAAAGATTTCGGCGACAAAATGGCGATGCAGCGCTTCGTTGAAGGGAGATGGGAACAATTCTCCTTTAACGATTTAGACCGGGAGGTTACTCGGCTCGCCGGCGGACTGATGTCGCTGGACTTGAAAAAGGGGGACCATATCGGAGTTTTGGGGGAAAACCGCCCAAGATGGGGCGTCTCCTACATCGCAGCGCAACGGATGGGGGGGATTGTGGTGCCGCTGGATTCGATGATGAGCGATTCGGAACTCCACCACATCATCAAGGAATCCGGGATCAAAGCGGTGCTGGTCACGGAAAAATTCCTGGGAATTGTGCTGGACGCGGACCGGCCCGGCTTGAAAATCATCGACATCGACAACACCGGCCGCGAAGGAACCCTGAAACTTGAAGATATCCTCCTTCCGGAAAACGCCGAACCCAAATTCCCGCCTGTCACCCTGGAAGACACCGCCGCCATTATCTTCACTTCAGGAACCACCGGCTACTCCAAAGGCGTGGCGCTGACCCAGAACAACATTATGTCCAATGTCTCATCGGTTTACCAAATCATCGACCTCTCCTCAGACAACAATCTGGTGTCGGTGCTGCCTTTGCACCATACCTTCGAGTGCACCACTGGATTCCTGTTCCCGCTCTACGCCGGCTGTAGCGTCACTTACGCCCGTTCCCTCAAGTCCAAGGAACTGCTGGAAGACATCAAGAACACCGAGACCACCTTGATGGTGGGAGTGCCGCTATTGTACGAAAAGATGTATTCGGGCATCAACCGCAATTTAAAGAAACTTCCGGTGGTGAAAAAGACTTTAGTGGGTCTGCTTTTCCAGACTACCCGCGGAGCTGCCGCTCTGGGAAAGAAGGACCTGGGGAAGACCCTGTTCAAGAGCCTGCGGGAAAAAGCCGGACTGAGCAGCATCAGACATTTTGTCTCCGGCGGCGCGGCGCTGCCAGCTTATATCCCGGAGTTTTTCAACACCCTCGGTATACCGCTTTATCAAGGATACGGACTTACGGAGACTTCGCCGGTGTTAACGGTGAATCCCCCTCACGCCCCCCGGCACAAAGCGGCGGGACTCCCTATCCCCGGCGTGGAACTCAAAATATTCGATAAGGACTCCGAAGGAATAGGCGAAATCGCCGCCAAAGGTCCCAATATTTTCACCCAATATTACCAGAACGAGGAGGAGACCGCGAAGTGTTTCCGCGAAGGCTGGTTCCTCACCGGAGACCTGGGATGGATCGACGATGACGGATTCCTCTACATCACCGGCCGCAAGAAAAACCTGCTGGTAACCGGCGGCGGCAAGAATGTTTACCCCGAAGAAATCGAAGCCTTGCTGAATAAACAGCCTTACATCCTGGAATCACTGGTTTTAGGCGTTCCCCGCCCCGGAGGGATGGGCGACGATGTGGAAGCGATGATAGTCCCCGATTACGAGGTTTTGGATAAGGAAGCTGAGGAGAAAGGTATCAAATGGACCCCGGAATCCATAGAGGCTTTGATTAAAAAGGAGGTAACCGAGGTGACCTCCCAGCTCGCCGAATACAAGCGGATTAAGAAATTCAGCGTTTACACCGAAGAATTCGCTAAAACCTCCACCAAGAAAATCAAACGCTACCTCTATCAGCAAAAGTTGTTAGATGTCAATGGGCGGAATAAGTAGGAGCGACTCTGTAGGTGCGAAGCAGTCTGTCCGATAATATGTCATGCTGAGCGAAGCGAAGCATCTGTATTTTAGTAAGTCATTTATAAACAAGAGATTCTTCACTTCGTTCAGAATGACATAGCACGAGATTCTGCATTATCGGACAGACTGGTCAATCACTTCAAAAGCGTCAACTTCCGCGTCTGCGAACACTCCCCGGCGCTGAGCCGCGCAAAATAAACACCACTGGCCATGCCGGAGGCATCGAAAGGCATCGAATGATGCCCCGCCGGATAAAACCCTTCCGCTAAAACCGCCACCTCCCGCCCGGCGATATCATACACCGCCAGCTTGACATTGCTTGCAGCTTGCAGCTTGTAGCTGATAACTGTTTCCGCATTAAAGGGATTGGCGAAAGCTCTGTGAAGAGTAAAGTCGCAAGGTTTATAAAACCCGCTGAAATCTTCAACCGACAATTCACTTTCAAGGCGAATCAACCAAACATCTCTATAACCGGCACCATAAGAATTAGTCTTTCCTGCGATGATATATCCTCCGTCGGTTGTTTGCTGAATGTCATAACCATAATCATAATAATCTCCGCCGAATGTCCCTGTCCATTGTTCATTCCCATTGGCATCGGTTTTAATAATGTATACATCAGTACAACCAGCACCATATGAAGAAGAAGATCCCGCGATGATGTATCCCCCGTCAGTTGTTTGTTGAACACTATAGCCGCTATCATAACCACTTCCGCCGAAGGTTTGACTCCATTGCTGATTACCTAAAGTATCGGTTTTGATAAGGTATACATCATCAGCAGCTGCTAAAGAAAAAACACATCCCGCTATGATATATCCACCATCTGTAGTTTGCTTAACGCTATAGCCGTAGTCATTATTACTCTCGCCAAATGTTTGCGACCATAATTCATTCCCATTAGTATCCGTCTTTATCATATAAACATCATAATGACCAGTAGGAGTGCCGTTTGAATAAGAATATCCCACGATAATATATCCTCCATCCATGGTCTGCTGAACGCTTCTTCCGTAATCATTATTGTTTCCGCCGAATGTTTGCGACCATGTTGCATTCCCATTAGCATCTGTCTTTATCAAATAAACATTGTCCCATCCAACTGGGTGGGACCAAGTGTATCCCGCGATGATGTATCCTCCATCGCTGGTCTGCTGAACACTGTAGCCAACATCGACAGTATTTCCACCGAATGTCTGCGTCCATGTTTCACTCCCATTCACATCTGTCTTAATCAGCCAAACATCAGTAGAATAATTGGCACCGAAAGAAGAGGTAGATCCCGTAATAATATATCCACCATCTGTAGTCTGCTGAACGCTTCTTCCGTAATCATTATCATTTCCACCGAATGTTTGTGTCCATGATTCATTTCCATTTCCATCTGTCTTGATCAAATATACATCATATCCACCGGCACCATATGAAATAGTACCCCCTGTAATTATGAATCCGCCATCCGATGTCTGCCTTACACTGTTACCGTATTCTTCATTATTACCTCCGTACGTCCTCGTCCACAGCGTATCCGGGGCTTGGGCGAAAGCTGTAATTGTTAATGCAATTACAAGAAACGGTAAGAAAAATAGCCTTTTCATTTTAAGGCACCTCCAATTAATGAAACGGTTAATAAGAAATGTGTCATTGAGGCAAATCTGAGTCTGTGGACAAAGTAATCTTCGGAAGGTCATTTCGTGGTCGGTCAGGGGAACCTCTTCTGAATTATATCCAATATTTCCCCAAAAGTCAAGTATAGTCGTTAAAAAAACGGGACCCGCTTACAATCCCGCCTTTGCATTTTTTTCGCGCCTCTCGTGATTCAGAGCCCCCTCACACAACTTGCATTCCCCCTCTTTTTATCTTATATTTATCTGAAAGTAAGTTTACAAGTATGAAAGTCATCAGGTCGATGATTCCTCCTGAGCGGGGGTATTCCCGCGCGGACTTGTACACTTGCCCACTTGTACACCTGAACACGATTATAGTGCGTTGCAGACCACCGAGGTTTTATCCCAACTGTCAATGACCATTGACCGATAATGATTTTCTCCCGCTACATATGGCGCGAAATGACCGTGCCCTTCATCCTCAGCCTCTGCCTCATAGTGCTGATTTTCATCCTGAATCTGGTGTTCCAGATGTTAGGGAAAATCGCGGGGCGCGGACTGGAAACTACGGTCATACTGGAATTTTTCTTCCTCAACCTGGCTTGGATAATCGCCCTGGCGGCGCCGATGGCGGTTTTAATCGCCACCTTGATGGCTTTCGGCCGGATGTCTGCGGATAATGAAGTCACCGCTTTGAAAGCCGGAGGGGTGGGGATAGGATACCTCCTCCGGCCCGCGCTAATATTCGGATTGATTGTCGGAGGGTTGCTCTTCTATTTCAGCGACCGAATCCTGCCCGAATTCAACCACCGCTCCCGCGTCCTCTCCGCCGACATCTCCCGTAAAAAGCCCACCATGAACCTCCAGGAGGGGGTCTTTATGTTCGATGTGCCAGATGTCGTGCTGAAAGCCTCCAAAATCGACCAAATAAACTCCACCTTGGAGGAGGTGTTGATATACGACGAGAGCGACCGCGAGCGCCAGACCACCATCATCGCTAAACGGGGCAAGCTGGAATTCAGCGACCGGGACGAAGCCTTCATTATGACCCTCTACGACGGAGCCATCCACCAGCTTGAACGAGCCGACCCCTCCAATTACCAGGAGACCCGCTTCAAGGTCAGTCTTTTCCGCTTTCCCGCCCCCAATATGATGCTGGAGCGCCGGGAAAGCTCTTTCCGCAGCGACCGGGAACTGTCGTCGGGGCAGATGATGGCGATGGTAAAGCGCCTGCGCGCTGAGAAGAAACCCAACCAGCGCCGCATCAACGCCTACCTGGTGGAAATTCATAAAAAGTACTCCATCCCCGCCGCCTGCGCGGTTTTCACTCTTGTTGGCGTTCCGATGGGGATAATGTTCCGCGCCGGGGGATTAGCCGTATCGGGAGGGCTGGCGGTCTTCTTCTTCCTGCTCTACTGGATAGGATTAATCAGCGGCGAAGACTTAGCTGACCGGAGAATCATCGCTCCCTGGGTGGGGATGTGGTCGCCTAACATTATAGTGACAGCTTTCGGCGTGGCGCTGATAATACGCAACCTGCGGGGATATTCCTTTGCGGATTCCGGCGCCCTGCAAAAATTCATTCCCAGAAAATGGCGCAGAGGAAATGACGAATCAGAAGATGTTTAAAATCATAGACATATACATTCTGCGTAAACTTATCGGTATTCTTTGCTTCGTGGTCGCAGCCGGGATGGTGATATTCCTCTGCGTGGATTTGATAGAACACCTGGACAAGTTCATCGACAGCAATGTCGCCTGGAAATTCATCATCTATTATTACCTCTATTTCATCCCCTATATTATCTACCTCATCCTCCCGGTAACAATGCTGCTCGCCGTGCTGTTCTCCCTGGGGTCGATGTCCGCCGCCAACGAAATCACCGCCCTCAAAGCCAACGGGGTCAGCGCCTACCGGATATTGTTGGTTGTGGCGGGGCCAGCTTTCATCATCAGCCTGCTTTCACTGGGATTCGGAGAAACCCTGGTGCCCTATTTCAACAAGGAGAGGATGGACATCTACCGCATCCAGGTAAAAAAAATCCCCAAAACCAGCGTCGCCCGCCAAGGCAGGATTTACTTTGTCGAGGGTAAAGGCCGCATCGTCCATATCGGACATTTTAACAGCGAAACCCTCACCGCGCACAATATTAACATTATGGAAGTCGAAAATGACAGGCTGTACGCGCGAGTTGACGCCAAGACTATGTTCTTTAAGAAGAATCATTGGACACTATACAATGCGGTGAAGCGGGAATTCATCGGAGATTCGGTGAAGATATTGAGTGAAGCCGCAATGGAATGGCGGGAGCTGAAGTTTACCCCGGAGGATTTGGCTAAAATCCAGCACAAACCGGAGGAGATGAACTATTGGGAACTGCGTGACCATGTGAATCGCCTGGTATCCACCGGCGCCAACGCCCTGCGCTGGAGGGTGGAGCTGGAGAACAAGCTTGCCACCCCCTTCGCCAGTTTTATCATCGTGATTTTCGGTGTGCCCATCGCTGTGGTCAAACGCAGGTCGGGACTGATGGTGGGATTCGGGATTTCTCTGCTGGTGGCGTTTCTCTACTTCGGTACCACGCAATCGACCAAAGTGCTGGGGTATAAAGGGCTGATTACTCCCTTCCTCTCCGCCTGGGCGGGGCATATCCTGTTCGGGATTCTGGGGATAATAGCGGTGCTGAAGGTGAGAAAATAGTCCGTAAAGTTCTCGTTCGCCTATTCCGCAATAAAAAACCCCGGCACTATTACCGGGGCTTTTTCCTCGAAACACCTATAGCCATCCCTCACTGCACCCGTTCCATCTCCATCGTGAAACTTACCCGGCAAAATCCGGCAAACACCCCTAAACCGCCGTGGACATTATAAATGACATCCTCCATCATCCCCTGCTGAACCCGAAAAATCGAAAACAGATATTCCCGGTAATCCGGACTGCAGGCTTGAAAAACTATCCGATGCGACCCCACCCAACTGAAATAAATCCAGAGTGCGTCCATCGAAAATACATAATCCATCAGAATGTTCAGGCTGTGCTGAGATACATAATCCGG
The DNA here is from genome assembly GCA_964421875.1 of uncultured bacterium. Lineage (GTDB taxonomy): Bacteria > Electryoneota > Tariuqbacteria > Tariuqbacterales > Tariuqbacteraceae > CAYQZD01. The sequence goes on along the minus strand of CAYQZD010000079.1, from coordinate 10,902 downwards.
ATCCTCATCATCGTCAAGCTCGAAATCGGGATCGAGGTGGATCAATGTATCCTCCTCCATGCAAATCGCGTTGAAGACATAGCAGCCGGTGGAATCGGACTTGCTCCAATCAAAATGTATCGTGGGAGAATTCCAACTGTAGGTCCCCAGGAAGGTGTCTGGATTGGTGTCCTTGGTAAGGATTACAGTGTCGTTCACCGCCAGAGTGAAGGTGTCCGGGACCACGGTTTCCGCCCAGAGGTACAGGTTTTCGCTGGGCTTACGCGCCTCAATCCTGTATCGCGCCCCTCCCTGGGGAATCAGATCGGCTTGACCGGGCGCGGGAAGGTAAACTCCGCGTGTGGCGGTGCTGTCGACGAAAAAGAGCGTGTCGCCGGGACTGGGATTATCCAGGGGAAAGAGGATAATTTCCGCATCAGCGATGTAGTGGTCGGCAGGATCGTAATAGCTGTAAAGCGACGCAATCCGCTCCAGAATCACCTCTTCGACCGGAATGCCGTTGTACAAGTATGCGGTTAGCTTGGGCTGAGGGTCGTAATCCTCGATTTCGGTGGGATTCTCTTCGCAGCCGGAAAACAGAAACAGCCACGCGGCGAGTAACGCTGCGAGCCAGACCATTGCGGGGCATCGTTTCATTGTATTCTTTATTTTCAACATTAGAACCTCACTTCATAACTAAACATAGGGAGGATGGGGAGAAGTTTTAAGTCCTGGACTTTCACCGGATTTTCCGAGGTGTCAGCCCAGCGTCCCCAATAACTTCTTCGGCTATAAACGTTATAAACGCTGAAATTCAGGCGGGCGTCATAACCGAAAAACTTATGCTTGTAACTGGAGGTAAGATCCAGGCGGTGGTCGGCGGGGAAGCGGTAGTTATTCTTGGCGCCGTTGAGTATCGCCCGTCCATCGTTACCCTCATAATCCAGGGGGACGTCCGCAAACCTGTAGGTGGTCACCCCGATGGGCTGGGTGAAACTCTGTCCGGTGTTGTAACGCCAGGAACCGGACAAATCCCACCGCTTGTTCAATTCATAATATCCGACGATAATGAAGTCATGGCGGCGGTCCCATTTGGGGTAATACCAGTTCCCGCGATTGACGAAAGTATCGGTGTACTGCCGTTTGGTCCAGGAGAGTGAATACCCCAGCCAGCCTGAAAGCCGTCCGTTGGTTTTGCGCAGCATCCATTCCGCGCCGTAAGCGTATCCTTTCCCCAGCACAAAAGCGTCGGCTGCCTCATCGGAGCGGTCCGCCAGGTAATCGAAATTCGCCACATTATGCATATCGGTGTAGTAGGTTTCGCAGGTGAATTCCAGGTCCTCCTTGGGTTCCCATTCATATCCCAGCACTATTTGGTCGGAATATGAGGGGTCGATGGATTCGTCCACCGGAGTCCAGATGTCGAAACTGCTGAACCCTTCGCCGAAACTAATCACGTGAATGAACTGACTGTAGCGCCCTCCGGCGATTTTAAAGCGCTGGTTCCGGTCGTAATAATACACCAGCGCCAGGCGGGGGTCAACCTTCAAGTAATCACCCGCGTCGTGGTAGTAGAACCTCATCCCCGGTCTTAATTCGAACAGCGGGGAAATTCTCCAGGAATCCTGGAGGTAGAAAGAGTAGTTATGAACCCTGGGATCGATGTCCACAAAGGGGACTTCATTCTCCCGCACCCTTAGAGTCAAGCGGTATCTGCTTACCCAGAGCCCGGCTTTGATGCGGTGTTTGAGTCCTCCCATATATTCCAGGTCCACCTTCCCGGAATAATCGTAGAGCCGGTCGATGGAATCCTCCAATTTCACCCCGGAATTTTCGAAATACCAGGTAGATTGATAGTTGCTGACCGCGGCGCCCACCGAGAGGAACAGGTTCCGGCTGAGCACGTGTCTCAGCCTGGTGGTCAAAGTGCGGTTGCCCCATTCCAGTCCGAATTCCGATCGGTTGTCTTCCGGACCCGTTTCGACAAGCATTTTATCGTTGCCCCAGTACCCTGCGATGGACAATGTTGTTTTGTTGGAGATATCGTAATTCAGCTTGCCGTTGCCGTCATAGAAATAATAATCGGGGTAATCATCGCCGGTCGCTTTGCGCAGCGCCGCCAGCAGCGGGTCGAAATAGGTACGGCGGAAGGAGGCGGCGTATGAGCCCTTCTTTTGGGGCAAAGGACCTTCGAGCGCGGCTCGGGCGGAGACGATTCCCAGGGAGAACATCCCCTCCATCTCCTTGCGGTTGCCCTCGTTGGTGATAACCTCCAGCACACTGCCGGAGCGTCCTCCGTATTCCGCGGGGAATCCCCCCTTCATCAGTTCTATGCGCTTGACCGCGTCGGCGTTGAAGGTGCTGAAGAGGCCGAACAAATGCGAGGGATTGTAAACCGGATTATGGTCCATCAGAATCAGGGTTTGGTCGGGACTGCCGCCGCGGACATAGAGGGCGCTGTTGATGTCGGAGGAGGCTTTGACACCGGGAACCATCTGCATCGTCCTCAGCACGTCCATTTCCGCCCCCAGCGAGGGCAGCCTGCGGAGGGTGGTGACCTGGACCGGGACGGTGGAGACGGTGGGGCTCATCCGGATTTTCTCTTCGTCCTTCTCCTCCACATAAACGGTGACTTCCTCGAGTTCTATCCCCTTGGGGATAAGCTCGATTTTGATGGGGTCCATCAATACCGGGGTCACAACCACCTGCTCCTGCTTAATGTGGTACCCCAGGTAGGAGACTTCCAGGTTGTAGACCGCGGGGCGGAGGTTGTCGATGACAAAGTAGCCGTCGAGGTTAGCGGCGGCGCCCCGGGGCATCCCCGCTACCACCACACTCGCCCCCGGCAGGACTTCATCGCTGGTGCCGTCCACAATGAAGCCTCGAATCACCCCTGATTCACTCTGCGCAAACGCCGCCCCCATAATGAAGCAGATAATCACAATCGCGCAGAACATAGCTTTAGGCATAAGGATTCCTCTAATTGCAGTATAACTAATATTTGATAGTTTAGGCGACATCAAGAAGTGTTTAAGATAGGCGCCTTCATTTACAAAGCGAGTGATGTGAGACACTTTGCTTGTTCTCAATATGTCTTCATAGTTCCACCGGAACAAAAAAAGAGCGTATTTCAAGTAAACGGCATTTAAGCGGACTTTGTTCCCCCAAGAACTCAAGGAATTACACACTTATTTCCATAAAAAAAGCCCCTTGACGGGGCTTTTTTTAAAAACAGCGGCGGCGCACTTCGCAAGCCGTAATATTTTCGTTCTTTGTCGACCAAAGCCGCGGTGAATATCATCCCTGCCGGCTTATTTTATTAAAACGCATTTCTTCGTCTGGCTGAATCCGTTGGTTTTCAGGACGAAGAAATATACTCCGCTGGATTCCGAGGCGGCGTTCCAGTTCACCCTGTGGTAGCCTGCGCTAACTACTCCCTGAACCAGAGTTGCGACTTCGCGCCCCTCGATGTTATACACCTTGAGGCTGACTTTTCCTGCTTGGGGCAGGGCGAAGCGGATAAGGGTTTCCGCGTTGAAGGGGTTGGGGCGGTTCTGCTCCAGCGAATACTCCATCGGGAGATTGGCGGTGGTTTGGACTTGGTCGAAAAAGCCGAACAGTTCCCATTCCCCTCCGGCGGCGGCGTCAAGTCCTAATTTGGTGAAATTGAAGGAGGATTCGCCCACCACATTGGCGGGATAATCACCCACTTTGGCGCAGTAGGTGTAAGTCCCCATCGGCGCGACACCTGGCACTACTTGAGTCAATTCCCTCGATGCTGTTCCACCCGCGTTCAACGCCAGTCCCTGCCGGAGAATGATGGGGCCATAGACGCCGCCGTTGGGCAGAATCGCTTCAATCCAGCCGTCGAAGGTCACGGGCTGGGCGGAGTTGTTGGTGATTAGGATGCCGTAGTTGAAGGAACCTCCCCCGGCCGGGACCATAATCGGCGGATTGTGGGGAGTCATAGTCACGGTCAATGCGGGCAGGGAGTCGCCGGTGGTGAAGACGATGGCGGCGCTGTCGGCTATGGGGTGAGCATTAGGATGGTAATCCCCATTGTAAAGTATCTGCAGTCCATCGTTTTCGAGGTGATTTTCGATGCCAACGGTGATGGAGGTTATGTCGCTCATAGTGTGGAACTGAAATTTAATCAATCCATCGCCGGTGGTGGTGGGGTAAGCGGCGGGGTCGAAGAGGATGACCTCGAAGGTTTCATAGGCGGTGGTGGGCCGGTATTGACGGATGCGGCTGTATTCCACGATGAACTGACGGCTGGCAACGTCATAGTAGGTAAACACACCGCCGGAGTATTGGGGTGAAAGGTCTTCCCAGAAGGGCGCTAACATTGCCGGAGGCCCGTCGGAATCGGGGATGCGGCTGTTGGAATAGTCGGTGCTGTTGGTGGTTCCCATAGCGACCCATCCGTTGGAACAGACCGAGATTTGATTGTAGTTCTGCCCGTAGTAGGTGAAGGTAAAGGGGAGGTTGACCTGGAAAGTCTGCTCATCCTGGGTAAAATTCAGGTTGGTTCCGCTGCCTCCGTGAGCGGGGTCGATTTCAATCCATTCGTAGTCTCCCAAACGGTGTCCGTCATTCTGGTCGTAGGCAAGGTAACCGTAGTTGTCGGGGCCTGTGGCTGAGAACAGGGGGTCTCCGACCATCAGTCCGAAGCTGATGGTGTCAGTGTATCCACCGGCTGCGTTGACCGCTAAATCCATCGGTATTTCGTGGCCGATAGGAAATGTTCCGGGGATGCTTATCTGATAAGGGATGAGGTTCCCGCCCGCTTCGAAGGAGGAGAGGTTTGGATAGGCTGAGGCGGCCTGGGTGATGGTGACGCGGGGGTCGAGGGTGCTGATGACGGCGGCGATGTTTTCCGCGGTGTCGCTTCCCGCGTTGCGTATGATGACTGTGAGGTCAATGTTTTCGCCGGGGTCGGGGGAACCGTTGCCGTTGCCTCCGAGGCTGTCGTCAACCACAATATCGGCGTAAACCAGTTCCAGCGCGGGCTGGGTATATTGGTCAGCGACTAAGGCGGAGTGGAGGTTTGTGTTAAGGTTTTCCTGGCAGAGTGCGGTGATACTGCCTTGGGCGGGCCAGAAACTGGGACCAACTTCGCAGGAGAAAGCCATTATCCGGTAGTGCTCATCCTGCTGACCGTAGTGCCAGTCGATGGAGCCTCCGTTGACGTTATACAATATTTGCCAGGCTGTGCCCACTGTGTATCCATTCCAGGCGGCGAACTGGTTGCCGATAGCCATAAAATCAGCATGGTGTGGAGTCACTCCGTTATAGTCGGCGCTCCATGGTAGAAGAACCATATCACCATAGGAATGGTAGCTGTGTGAGACGGCGATGTGGCGGTTGTTAATGTAGTTGATAATCGCCTGGGTTTCCGGTTCCGAGGCGGGGGAAGGCCCGCGGTAGGTCGAGCTGCCGGGATTACCTGAGGAACCCTGGTTGTCGTGGCCCCAGTCGAAGGGGTAATTGCGGTTTAGGTCGACACCGTATTCTCCGCCTCCGTTATCCCGGCGGTTTTTACGCCACATTCCGCCGCCGTTGGGATTGGTGGTCTGGTTATAGACATAGCCGTCGGGATTAGCGCAGGGGAGGAGGAACAGCTCGCGATTATCCACGATGTAGGTTGCGGTGGTATCGGTACCGTAGTTGCTTAGGAGGTGTTCGATGAAGTACAGCAGGAGTTGCATACCGATAGGTTCGCGGGCATGGGTAAGACCGTCGTACCAGACTTCGGGCTCGTCCTCATCGACAGTAGGATTATCGGAGATTTTCACTACCCAGAGGTCTCGATTTTCCCAGCTTTGCCCGATGGAATAGGGGGCTGTGATGAGATTGGGGTACTGCTGGTGGTATTGATTAAGCAGCGCCATCATCTCATCGAAGGTATGGAAGCCGCCCATAGGTTCTGCGTAAAGGTATTGTTCCTTGTAGTATTTCTCCATATCGGGAATAATCACTTTGACCTTGAAACCTTCAAGGATGAGAGCTTCCAGCTCAGTTTGGGTGGTTACCACCTCCACATATTCTCCGGGCTGGACTTTCACGATGTCCAGTCCGTGCTCCATCAGTTGGGGAATCTGGCCGTCGTAGAGGATGTAAACCCTGACCAATTGATGGTGTGGTTCTTCGGCGAAAGAGACTGATGTAAGCAAAACTAAAACAACCAACAATGTAATATACTTCATTGTCCGCTCCTTGCTGAATTTTCAGCGATTAGTTATATCTTTGAATAATAGGCATTTTATTAATAGTACTCGTAAGACTTTAGCATTATGAATTTGCTGTATGATGTCATTCCGGCGCAGGCGGAATCCTTCTTCTTGTATTTCCATGAGATACTGGACTCCCGCTTTCGCGGGAGTGACATCTCATAGGATATTCTTTTAGAATTTGTATAGAAGATTTATTATCAAATACAAGTAATCCCCCTAAATCCCCCTTTAAAAAAGGGGGACTTGCTGTTTCCCACCTTTCCTAAATGATACCGCTTAGTTTTCCCCTTTCCAAAAGGGAGGCAGGAGGGATTATTATCAACAATTTTCGGTGCTGTCGACTCTCCGCAGTCGACAGCATATATAATATTTACAGTCAGTTGGTGTCGGGTGCGGAAACCCGACACCACGAATATAAAGCAGGTTTTTCGCGTCATAAGCGGTTTGCGCCCTTTTAGCAGCGTCATTTTACGCTCAGGAAGGCTTTTGCGATTTCCATGGTCAGTTTGGCGCCATTCTGTATGATAGCTTGAGTAATCCTGGAGCGGGTGCGTTCGGAAGGGGGTATTTTATCCAGCATAGCCGCAGTCTGGTTCAAGATGTCGTCAGTAAGCTTCAGCCCAAACTTCTTGGCGGTGTATTTCCGGTTGTGGTCTTTGCCAATTTTAGCGTTCCAAGCCTTAGTGTAACCATTCAGGATTTTATCGGAGAAATCTCCCTTTTCCAGCGCTTCGGCGGCGGTTTGGGCCGCGAGTTTTCCGCCCCACATTCCCCACATTATCCCCCCTCCGGAGGCGGGGTCTGCTTGATTGGCGGCGTCGCCGATCAGCATCACTCCCTCCCCTGCGATATTGCGGGGCACTTTTCCTACCGGAACCGCTCCGGCGGCGGAACTCAAGCGGGAAGCGCGTGGATAATTTTCTGCGAGAAAGCGGTCAAGGTAGTCTTTAGGCGATAATCCGCCGGCTTCAGTCCCCAGTATGCCCAAACCGATATTAGCCACTCTGCCGCCCTTGGGGAAGACCCAGAGGTAACCTCCGGGAGCGCGATTCCGTCCAAAGTATATCTCCAGACATTGGTCGTCGACCGCGTGATGGTGGATTGTGTATTGGTAACAGGAGGCGATGTCGAGGAGGGGGAGGCTTCCGCGAAGGTTTGCCCATCTTCCCACCCGGGATTCCACACCGTCAGCGCCGATTACCAGCGGGGCTTGGAGGGCGTACTCTTTCCCGTAGTTTTCATAGCGCACCCGCAGATTCCCGTTCACCCGTTCCAATCCGGCAGCACAGCAGCGGTTTCTGACGGCGGCTCCGGCTTCCGCGGCAGACTTCGCCAGCTCGAAGTCGAAAACTTTGCGGTTGAGTATGGCCCAGTCCTCTTGCATAAACATGGGAATTGCGGTATTGTCCGGCGCGACCAGCCTCACCTTATTCCCGGTGTTGTCGATCCATTTGGGATTGGGGGGGATGAAATCCCCGAGTTCTTCAACTTCCACCAGGGCTTCAGCGCACCTCACCGGGACTCCGAAATCGCGGTCTTTTTCCAGCAGTATGGTTTTGATTCCGAGTTGGGATGCAGTTTTAGCCGCAATGCATCCTGCGGGTCCTCCTCCAATGACAATCAAATCGAATTTATCGGCGATTGGCAATTAATTTTCCAGAATTATTTTCGATAAAACTATATAAATGTTGCAAAATATATACCGTAGACGCGCCGTTGAATTTGCGATTTGGGAGCAGCGCACAGTGAAATATTTGCGCATACTCCCCTTAGGTCAACGCTTGATTTGCACCGGCCGGAGTCAGGCGTTGACGGCAGCGAAGTAGCGTTTCCAGTCGATTTGGGTTAACTGCAGGCAGTTGCCGTCGGGGTCTTTGAAGGGGGCGATGAGGGCTCCCCAGGCGGCGTCAAGGGGCGCTTCCGGGGCGAAATCCACTCCTTCGTCCTTGAGTCGGGCGGTTGCATCCTGTATATTGTCCACCATCAGGTCGATGCAGGGTTCGCCCCTCCGAAATTTCTCGCATCCTCCCCAGGTTTTAAGACCTAATTCAACTCCGCCGCAGTCGAAGCCGGCGTAGTCTTTGAAACGGTATTTCATCTGTAGACCGAGGGTATCCGCATAGAAATCGACCGCCCGCTCTATGTCGGAGACGGTAAGTGTGACCGCCCAGATACGTTTTATCATATTCTCCTCCATCTGATAGAGCGTATTAAATTGATTCCAGTTCATCCTCTAATTGCTGACGGCGGTAAAGGCGGTAATACGCTCCTTTTAAACTTAGCAGTTCCTGGTGCGTTCCCGCCTCGACGATGCGCCCGCCATCCAGCGCTATGATGCGCTGCAGACTTGAGACCGCGGAAATTCGGTGTGAGACCACGATGACAGTTTTGCCCTCGAATTCGTCCTTTAGGTTCTCCATAATTTCCCTTTCGGTGGAAGCGTCGACACCGGTAAGGGCGTCGTCGAGGATGAGGATGGGGGCGTTTTTCAGCAGGGCTCGCGCCAGCGTAGTCCGCTGTTTTTGACCCCCGGAAAGCGTGATTCCTCTTTCACCCACCATGGTTTCGAAGCCTTCGGGGAAGGCTTCAACGTCCTGCAGCAGCCCGGCGGTGCGGCTGATTATGGTCAGGATTTCGGGTTTGACACTGTCTCCGAAATCGATGTTTTCCTGCATCGTAGCGGAGAAGAGAAAGGCGTCTTGAGGGATGAATGCGATATTGGCTCGGAGGTCTTCAATGCCGATTTCCTCCACTGGAATCCCTCCCACCAGCACTGTCCCCGGCGGCGGCTGGTAGAGGCGGGGGAGGAGTTTCACCAGAGCGCTTTTACCCGATCCTACGGGACCCACTATTCCCAATGAAGCTCCCGGTTCTATTTTCAGGTCGATATCTCGCAGAGCGTATTCTTTGTCGGAGTATCCGAAATTGAGTTTTCGAAATTCGATTCCCGGCGATTGGCGGGGGAAGGGTTTGGGTGAGGGGGGGTCGGCGATTTCGGGGACGGCGGACATTATCTTGTGTATACGCCTCATTGAAGCTTCGCCGCGTTGAAAGATGTTCACCACCCAGCCCAGGGCTATGGTAGGCCAAGCCAGCATCGATAGGTACGCCACGAAGGCGGCGAATCCGCCCAGGGTCATCCGCCCCCGGATGATGCCGATGCCTCCCATCAACAATATCAGCAGGACTCCCAATCCCAGGAAGAAATAAAGCAGGGGGATGAACAATGCGTGCACTTTGACAAGCTCCATGCTCCGCTTCATATACTCCCGGGAGAGTTCGGCAAAGCGGCGGATATGCTGCTGTTCCAGGGTGAAGGACTTGACCACTCTTACGCCTGAAATGTTTTCCTGGGCGAAGGCGTTGAGGTCGGAGAATCCTTCCTGAGCTTTGGTGTGGAGTTTAAAGGCTTTCTTGCCAAAAATATATACCAGTATCGACACTACCGGCAGGATGGTGAAGGTTACCAGAGTCAGTTTCCAGTTGAGGGAAAACATCAAGGTGAGGGTTATCGCTGTAACCACCATAGTGTCCACGGCGTACATTACTCCGGGGCCATAAGCCATTCTCACCGCATCGATATCGGAGGTGGCTCGAGCCATAATGTCGCCGGTTGTGTTTCGGTCGTAGTAGGCGAGGGGGAGTTTTTGCAGGTTATCGACGAAGTCGTTGCGCAGGTCGTATTCCGCTTTGCGGGAGGCGCCGATGAGGATTTTACGCTGGAAAAACCGGAAAATCCCCTGAAAAACCGCCAGCGCCACAATAGCGGCGGCGAAGAGGAGGATTTTCCCCCAGTTCAGTTCCGACTCTAAATTGTCGATGGCGAATTTCAGCGCCAGGGGTTTGGCGGCGGCGAAAAGGTTGGTTGCCGCGAGGCAGACCATTCCTATCGCTATTTCCCCCCGGCGCCGAAAGATGTAGTGAGAGTATTGGCGGAGGAGCTTGAGCATAGTGAGAATATAATCAGACAGGGGGAAAAAGGCAAACCATTAGGGACAGTCCTCCTCAACATACTATGGCTACGCGAGGAGAATAACGCTCCACTGACCTACTCTGCCTATATTTTTTTGAGAAAGGAAGTGGATTGTGAGAGCGTTGATTACCTGGCGTGTTTAGAATCCGAATCCCAACCGGTTTTCTTTTTAGATATGATTTTCCTGGAGCGGGCGGTTCGATATTCGGCTTGCTTTTTCAGCGCTTGGTTCATCTTTTCGAAACTCCGAGCAATTCTCCCGTAAATCGAGCCTTCACTGAGTCCTGCCAGCAGTCCTGTAAAGTTTTCCAGTTGAATTAATAAAGTGCGGCAGGGAGCGATGCGTTCCAGGTAGAATATTTGTTCGCCTTTGCACAGCCCCAGCGCCATCAGATTCTCTTTCCAAGCCAATTCGATATTATCCACCAGCCTTATGATGCGAAGCCGGCGATTACGCTCCCCGCCTTTAGAACGCCGGAAGCGGATGGTAATCCGTTCGCCGACCTTCAACCGACCCCTAATCCGCTTCACGGAGTGATTCCAGTCGGGATATGCTTTGAAGTCGGTGAGGATGTTCCAAACGGTCTCGGGAGGAGCTTCTATTTCAGTTTTTCTGCGAAGAGTAAGCAATCGTGTTTTCGAAAAATATGTATACCGATTATAAAAGACGTAGTTCCCCAAATCGGATCTACAGGTTCTTGCATGATAAACGAA
>CAYQZD010000078.1:0-17308 GCA_964421875.1 uncultured bacterium | reverse complement strand
TATCATTTTGAACAAGTCGATACCACATCGTTCAAGTTAACACAGAATCTGAGATGCTGACTTCATATGAGTAAGTGTTATAAAAAAAGGGATTTGACGAATCAAATCCCTTCTAACGTATTTTGCGAAAATTATCCGGCTACTTCAACAGCAGCATCTTCCCCTGGGCTTTGAATCCTTCGGTATTCAAGACATAGAAATATACCCCGGAAGGCAGATTTGCCGCGTTCCACTTGAGGGTGTAGGTTCCGGCGGGAACGAACCCGTTCACCAGCCGCGCTACCTCCCGTCCAGCGACATTGTAAACCGCAAAGCTGGTCTCTCCGCCCCGCGCCAGGCCGAACCGGAAACTTGTCTCCGGGTTGAAGGGATTGGGATAATTTCGGTCGAGGAAATGCTCCTCCGGGATGATTCCGGCGCGGCTTTCCACCAGGGTTCCGTCGTAAGTCACAACCTGGGGCGCGGTCAAATCGCTTTCCCGCTGGCTGAATACCGCGCTGACCTGGTAACTGTAATCACCGAACCGCATTCCGGACAGGTCGTCATAGTATTCCAGGGTCATTATTTCACTCGCTATCAGTTCCCCATCTCGGTAAATATTGTAGTGCAGCAGGTTATCCCCGCCGCCGACTCCCGGCGAATTCCAGGTGAGGTGAACCAGACTGCCGTTGATGGAAGCCGCGAAATTGCCGGGGGGCTGAACTGTCAACTCGTAAACCAGCTCCACCTCGTCGATATACCATCCTTCCCCGGTATTGGCGCCGTCGGAGCCGAATCGGAAGCGGAATTGCACCGGCGCCGGCGGGAAGTTGGAGAGGTCGAACACCGCCAATTGCCAGTCGTGCCGCCCGGAGAAACAGGGCATATTATTGCGGAAGGGACCGGGGACGCTGCCGGTGCGAATATAGAATTGATACATATCTTCCGGGAAAATCTGGAAGAAAGGCGAACCGTTGTGAGACATCTCCACGATAGCTCCGTCGTAAGCTTCACCCTGACTCACCGCCGAGGTTTCCGCGTCCATCCAGTGATAAAACTGCAGATACACCTCTTCGCCCAGATTCATCTGCGGGGTGATGAGCCCGCCGTCCGCTAAATTGCTGTAACTCCCGCCGGGACTGCCGAAATGCCAGGAGTAACTTCCGCCTGGACTGTAGTTGCGAGCGGTGGTTAAATTCCATTCGTCTGCAAATCCTTGAGTAACCACATCGTGAATCCAGTCGCTGGTTCCGCTTTCGAAGTTTTCAAAGAAACCTCCCACCCAGATTTCCAGAATGAGTTCCCGGTAATAGCCCATACTGTCGGACATCTCCAGATACATCGGAATCACTTCACCGATGGGGCACTGGTCGGAAATGGTGAGGTTGAACATGGGCTGCAACGCTCCGGTCTGCCCCGCAGCCACCAGCGCGACAGCTCCGGTCGCCGAATTCAGTGTCAGATATGGATTGTCGCAGGTGATGAGGGCAGTAGCGCCGCGCACTTCGCCGCTCCCGGTATTCCCCAGCGAAACGCTGAGGTCGGCGGTTTCGCCCGGCTCAAGGCGGTTGTCATTGCCGTCGAAGACATCGACCGACCAAATCACCGCCACCGGCGCGCTCATTTCCAGTGTAACCTCGCGGAGCCAGGTCGAATCCTGGCTGTCCCGCATTTCGATGGTGATGTCCGCCTCATAGCCGTCCTCAATCTCAGAGGAGGCGGAAACTCTGAAAGCCTCGGCGATAGTCACGCTGTTCTCAGCGGCAATATCTCCCACCCAGGCGCTGTCCTCGATGACCGTAAGGTTCTCATCCGAAGTGGTGAGTGTGGCGTACACTCCGGTCGCTCCCACCAGTCCCGCATTGTGGAACTCGACCGAAAGGTAAGACTCCTCGCCCAAATCCAGCATACCGTCGCCGTCCCCTAAAACCGTGTCGTTGACCGCTACGCCCCGCAGAAGCAGATAGGGCATATTCGGGGTTATCACCACCACCTCACCGCTGTAGGGCAGGTAGTTGTGAGCGGTGATACCCAAGTTTAAAGTATCTACAATGCTCAGCGGCGGATTGAAATTGAAGGTCGCCACCCCGCTGGAATTGGTGAAGGCGTAAGCCAGCAGTCCGTTTTCGTTGCTGAGCGCGCAGTAAGCGTCAGCCACGCCGGGCACTTCCACGGTATAGGATTGAGCGCCGTAGAAGATGCTGGGATTGTAGTTGGGAGTCATCGCCAGAGGCAGGGAGGTCCAGATGTCGAGCGTGGGGTCGCCGAACAGGTTCAATTGGTAATAAACCCACCGTGTCGCCATCTGGATAAAGGGGATATTATCCTCTTTGGAATCCTGGTTGGCGGCGCCTATCTGGGTGATGTTTTCCCCGAAAATTGCGTCGAAAAACTGCCGGTCGTAGTACTGGCTGGGCCCGTTCAGACTGTAATAATCGCCCCAGCCGTAGCGGCTGTTGGTTATCATCGCCACCGCCCCGGTGGAAATAGTGGTGAACTGCTCGGAGATGCAGTCGCTGCCTCCGGGATTACCGCTGGCGCGGCGGTTGTCGAAGGAACCGCAGTAACAGCCCTGGGAGTAAATTATATTATGTCCGTGATTGACGCCGTTATTGGTGATGCTTGAAGTTGACACTCCGCCGTTGCTGAGTTTCATCATATAGGTCACATCGGAATGCCCCATATGATTGATGAGATGCGTACCCTGGCTGATATAGGGCAGAAGGTGCGCTGAAGCTGACCAGGAAAAGGTGGGAGTATCGTATAAAGTGTTTACCGTGAAATTGCCGGGTATGGGAGGATTGTAGGTGGAGCCCACACGAATCTGCTCTTTCAGGTCGGAGCCCCAGATAGCCCATCCCAGGTCTTCCCCCACCATCAATGCGGTCTGGACTTCACCAATCACCGGAGCCGATTGATAAGTAATCTGCTTATTGACGAAATTGGCGGTTTCCGTGGGAGAATCCACCGCCGCCCGGCCCAAATCGACCTCCGCCCAGTAATCCTCTTCGCCTACTTCGCCGTATATGCCATTCTGGTTGTAATCCCAGTTTCCGTCAAGGGCGGCGTAATAAATGTCGGCGGCGATGTCATTGTCAATTTCCTGTCCCACCCTGCCGTACATCCCGCGGTGTCTGATGTATTCATCGTCCGCGCCTAACAGCACATAGCTTGTGCCGCTATGCTGGTAGTAGTCGAGGATGCAGTTTCGTATCTTATCCTGGTTGTCGCGTCCTGTATAGGTTGAAAGAACATAGGTGACTGTTAAAACTTCCACCGGGTAACCATAGCGGGTCTTAAAATCCACCAGCGGTTCGAAAGAAGGGGCTAAGGATGATGTGGTTATCAACAGATAGGGGTAGATTTCATCTTCGGTGTTATCCAGAGGTTCTCCGTACATACCGGCTGCCTCCGGATTGTCCACCTTGCGTTCAATCCGGATGCGGTCGATGGTCATATTTCGAAAGTTCCGGGAATGAGCCGCGGCTGCAGCGCTTGAGGGGGCGGTGGTGATGTCCACCGTAATTTCCAGGTAATAGAGGACTTCGCCCGATACCGGCCGGTATTGCGCCGGGTACAGCGCAAAGTAGCCGATGGAATAGCCGCGGAAATATCCGGCGCCCGTTTCCCCGGCAAGGCTGCTAGGGTAAAGCTGGTCGCTGGTATAGATATCGCTGGCAGGCGGAGTGGGCTGGAAGGGACCGTCATAGCTGATGGGATAGGGCTCCTGGATAGGGTCAATACTGTATCCTTCGCCGATTGACACCGGGTCTGACACTCTCACATTGACATCGACAATCGCTTCGCCGGGTGGAAGCAGCATCCTAACACCGTAAGCGGGCAGCGCGGGCGAACCGGGCGTTCCCGCCACACCGCACCCTTCGATTTCCAGCGAAACATAGCCGGAATTGTCCACCGCCTGCGGTGGATTGAAGGTGTATCGATGAGTGATTGTTGCGGAAAATGCGCTTTGGAAAACGAGAATTGATAGAAACAAGCTCGCTAAAGTAGGTCGTAGCATTCTCTCTCCTCGGATGTATCTTTGTTTGTTAATAATAGTCTTATTATTAGAATGAAAAATCTGCACATAAATCCGGTATTATCAGACTGTCCAAAAATAGCATAATTGCATTCTGGCATTGCGAGCGAAGCGAAGCAATCTTATTGATTAATATAGCCTTACAGATTGCTTCGTCCGCTTATGGCGTCCTCGCAATGACATTTTTGGATAACCTGTTTATGCCGAATCTATAAAATATAACCAATTGTTAAAGAAATAGCAAATATTATGCCCTATGACATAAATTTTACTCATGGCGATAATGTTTTGGACTGCCGTCGCACGCGAACCGCGTCGGTTCCTCAACAGGTAAGATGTAACGCTGCTACGGTCCTGATTCCCGCTTCCGCTTTCTCATTGTAGAGACCACAGGCCTCCTTGGTATCCAGCGCGGCATACTTAAGGCGGCGTTCTCTGATTTCGTCCAACAAGTCTTGAGAAAGCTTAACCAGAGTATAAGCTCCCAAACCGAACACAATAAAATCCGGCTCCGCCGCGAAAATTTCCTCGCAGTCCCGCAGTCCGAAAACATGCCCCTTTTCCCGCCACCAATCGGTCTTCAAGCGGTCCGGCAGAATAATGAGGTCGTTGGCGTACCTCTTCCCATCGATAACGATTCTGCCGAATTTATAAGAATCGATGCGCATTTACCTTGAAAATAAGTCTTAAAGTCTGCAAGTCGCCAAGTCATCAAGTCGAAATTTCAGTGAGTTGAATACCGCATCAGGAAGTGTTGCGTTATGTCAGGTCTTTAGCGAAGCGGAGACCTGACATCCGCCTCGTTCCCACGCTCCTGCATGGGAATGCAGACAAGCGGCCGGTAGCATTTTCATGCTAAGTTGTGCGCCGCAAGGCGCATAAAAGCTTATCCTGAAAATAGCGGCAGCGCTAAAACGCGAGCCGATAATTTTTCATTTTTCGTTGCGGATGGCCGCGAAAAGATACCATCCTTGATGGTTATTTCATCAATACAATTTTCCGGTAAATTTTCTCCCCTCCAAAAGCGATTTCGAGGAAGTAGATACCAGATGATTCGCGGCTTTGCCAGTTTATCACATTGTTTCCGGCGGGGAAGCTGCCTTCAGCCAAACGCGCCACCTCGCAGCCTCGAATATTGAAAACCTTGGCTTCCACCCTCCCCGCCTCAGGGAGTGTAAAGGCGATTTCGAATTCACCGTTGCCGGGATTGGGGGCGATACGCTCAAGGGTGAACCTCTCCGGCGATGTAGTCACTGATGGCTTATCAAGCGCCACCTGAGGCAGGGTGCTGACTGTGACATCGTCGATGTACCAGCCGGGCCCGTGATGGGGCGCGGAAGTGTCCGCTAAGGTGCGGAACCTCACCGCCAGCGAATCCCCGTTCAGGAAACCGCCGAGATGGACCGCTCGCGGTTCCCATAATCCGGAGACTCCGGTAACGGTGTCCAGCGGAATCCAGCCTGCCCCCTGAGAGACTTCAACAAAGCCGGTATCGTTCTGCGGCAGGAAAAAATGCAGGGATTGGTACCCCAGATACAGGTCGGATAAGCCTGCTGTCAGCCAGGGATGCGCCAGGGTGATAATCATCTCCCGGGGGGCTGCCGCTCCCGCTCCGGCGCGGTCGTTGACCGCTGAGGGGGGGGAAAAGCTTTGCCCCGTCTGCAGGTCCCATCCCCCTGCGATTTCCCAGTTGCTTAGGCCCCTCTCAAAATCATCGAACACAACGCTGTCTTCCAAAAGGAAGGAATACTCAGGGCTTACTGTACGGTTACTCCGGCTGGAATTGTCCTGCGCAGAGATGTAGTAATAGTACGATTCCAGAGGTTCAAGCCCCCTCCAGGAGTAGTCGGCGGTGAAGGTGTCCCCGCCGGCCGGAGTCATACCGTATGAACGGTAGGTGTTTCCCGTCTGACGGAAATGGAATCGCACTTCGGCGAGCCCTATGTTGTCCCGCGCCGTGATTTCCATCTTGCCGTAGCCGTTGGGGAAGATAGTGTTTCCGGGCTGGGTCAGGCTTACGATTTCCGGCGCGATGGTGTCGGGCCCCACATAGAAGGAATGCAGCGCCGCCGGAGCTTCCGGCGGATTCAGTCCCAGCCCGCCGTAGATGTCGGCGGCGTTGATGTAGTAGTTCACGGTCTGGCGGTTGAAGGGACCGGGGATGACCGCGGTGAAACTGTCCTCCCCCGCTACGGTGAATTGCGCAGAATCGTCGATAACACCGTCCACACCCCAGAACAGCAGTATCGAAGCCGTATCCAGTGGAGTATTCGAGGTGATGCGCGCAGTTATTGGGAAAGAGGCGAGGGTAGTGTCCTCCGTATCCCGCAAAGGCTGGTGCGCAATGACGGGAACGAGGTAAGAAGAGTCCACGAATCCCCGCGCTGTGAAGTTCTCAATGATTATCCAGCGGTATTGGGCGTTGTTGAGGTTGATGTCCGCTAGCAGGATGGCGTTGGCGGCGTCCTCCATCGTGGCGCCGTTTCCTAAGTAATAATGATGCTGGAACACTATCGCGTCCCAGATTTCGGTGTCAGGGACGTCGTACCAGACATCGATGAGTCCCGCCGACCAGAGCTGCCCCGAATCGTGAACGGGTCCGCCCGCGTGCTGGGGATAGTGGTAGGGCCGGTTCAGCCACCTTCCCGACCAAAATTCGTTGTGCCCGTCCCAGGTGAAAACCCATTCCGGATGGAAATTGAGGTTCAGCCGCAGGCTGTAGGTCCCGGCGATATAGTCGGAGAATCCCTCCCCCATAGCGCCGGTGTGCCCGCCGCTCAATCCGCCCTGGATGTCGTATTGGATAGCGTGCCCGTATTCGTGGATTATGACATCCGCGTCCTCGCCGTCGTCCACTCCGCCGGAGCCGTAGGTAATCACTCCGGTCAGCGGCGAAAACCAGGAATTGTCCTCCGTAGTGCCGTTGACATCGCACTGCTGCGGGCGGTTGATAACGCTGTCGAATCCGATAGAGATTATGTAGCGGTGGAAAGTGTCCAGGTGGTAATAGACATTGGCTTCCTCAAAGCGGTCGTCCTGTCGCAGGTAGAGGAAATCGGGGCTGGTCTCAGCCGCCCGGTTAGATGTGGGGCTGGTATCGACAAACCGCCCCGAAAGATAATACACCCCGCCGATAGGGTCGTCGAGTTCCTGCAAATCGACGGTGGAATAGCAGGCGAGGGGGATGGCTTCGTTGGCGTCGTTCATATCCCGCAGCGTGTCGCTCTCAATCGCGGTCTTGGGGTCGGGGATGAACACCTGCCCCCGCCCGGTGACATAGAACACTCTGAGGTCGCGCCGGGACACAACCTCGCCTGTATTAGCGTCCACTAAAATCTCCCAATCGCCGTAGGGCTCCCGCGCCGGAATCCGCCACTGGTGAACCAGATGAGGTATGCCTTCGATAACCGCGATAACGGTTTCCACCGTCTCCGGGGCGCGCAAATCGCTCATATCGATGTTCTGAACCGCAATGTCACGGCTGGCGCTTTGAGACAGAGCGGGAAAGGAGTGGAATTCACGGATGGGGTAAAGATGGTTGAAAACGCTGACAACGTTCCCCGCCCGGTCGAGGCTTAGCGCCAGTTCTCCGTCCTTCACCCGGTAGCCTTGATACCGCTGCCGGTAGCGCTTGAATCGGTGCGTGAACAAACCTGTCATTCCGGCTCCCCCGGAATCCGACAGGTAAAGCTCCGACCTTCCGTCCGCCAGTCCTAAAGACGCCCCCGCCCGCGCCAAAAACTCGGATTCACTTATCTGAATACTTGCATACCAGCGGGAAAGGACGCCCCTTTCCCCCTCCCATTTCGCTGACAACGGCGCGCCGGGGGGAGGGGCGGCGAAGCCGCGGTATTCGCTCTCCGGTGTATGTTTGGCAAACGCCGGAATAGCCAATAAGGCGTATACAAGTCCGCAAGTCAGCAAGTCGGCAAGTCGGCAAGTCATCAAGTTTGCAGGTTTGCAGGTTAGGGAGTTGGCGAGTTTGGGGAAAATATGTCGGATGATTTTGAACACTGTTTCAAAATAATTATAGAAACATCGCTTTCTGATGTGTTTATAGATGCCTATCAAATATGACATTATGCATTATGTCTAAAAGTAATCGTTGACCTTTGCTTCTTCATCAAGAATTTCTTGTGCGGTAAACGGAATTATCTGTAATCCCTCCTCTCGTTTAACTCTTTCAATTTCTCTAATTGCATTTGACGTGTATTCCAATGCTACAAAAAAACCGACACTTCGATTGTCTCTGCGAATGGCAGTTTCAAATGCGTCTATATCTGGACGGCGCGCTTTGGTTTGTTTAACTTGGACAGGAATCCGCTTATCCATTTCTCCAAACAGGTCTGAACCTTCTTCTTTTCTTATAGATACATCTACCACGGGGTATATATAACCATCGATTCCCATATCTCCTACTTTTCTTGCGGATGGGATACCGCCGAGGGCATTAATAGCCCAGTTTTGAAATTCGAAAGGAGGATATTTTTGAAGTTCCTTTAGTGTTTTCGGCAAATCTCTGACAACGAAATCAATTCCTTCCTTTAATCCGCAAACATCCTTAAGCCTTTTTGCCATTACACGGCACGCGGTTGGAGAAATATCGATTCCAATCCACTTTCTTCCAAGTTGCTGCGCCGCCACAAGGGTAGTTCCACATCCACAGAATGCGTCAAGCACTACATCGTTGGCATTCGATGAAGCTTTGATTATTTTTTTTAACAACTCTAAAGGTTTTTGTGTCGGATAACCCAATCTTTCTTTTGCCGCTTTGTTTAACAAAGGTATAATCCACCAGTCAATCGGCAACATACCCTCTTTTAAGTACTGCCTGTATGTAAGGTCAGGATATTTGTTTTCCGCTTCCGGTGTTAATCCATCAGCTCTTTGCACTGGGCTCCCATTTATATTTCTTCCTCTAATCATATATTTCCCTTTTTCGTCCTTGTACTTAAATTTCTTCATATAATCTTCTGAGTATGGTTCTCGAACTTCCTCAAAATTGAAAATATTTTTAGCAGCTTTCTTAGCGTAGAATAATATTGTGTCATGTTTTCTATTCCAATATCTTTTTGAGATTCCTCTTTCTTTATAACACCATACAATCTCTGATAAAAAGTTGTTAAATCCAAACATCTGGTCGAGTTTTATCTTAATGTAATGTGAGGCATGCCAATCACAATGGTAATAAAAACTGGCGGTTTCTTTAAGAATTCTAACCATATGTATCAACCTTGGAGTCATCCAATTCACATAGTGTTCCGCTGCGCCGAATCTATCTTCAAATGCTCTCTTCTCTTTTGTATCACCCCAAAACATCTCGTAATTCCTGTTGGAGTTAAACGGCGGGTCGATATAAAGTAGGTCAATTGAATTATCAGGAAGATTCTTGAGATGCTTAAGGCAATCGCCGCAATATATCACCGAGGTTTTGATATCATTGGTCATAGTTCAGCCTTCCATTTTGTTATTTGTAGGTCGGAACTTTATCCCAACCCTGACGAGCCGGAACCAAAAAAGTTTTAGAGTTGACAAGTCGGCAAGTCTGCAAGTCGGCAAGTTTGCAGGTTTGCATCGCAGGTTCTTTAGACGCCGACAAAACCGGAGCAACGGACTGAAAATCCGTGTGTCCCCAAAAGCAGCGTCATTCCGGCTTGTCCGGAATCCGAAAGCCGCTTTCAACATGCAGTTTGTAGGGTGGGTTCTTAACCCACCGAAAAAAGGTAAGCCCGCAAATCTGCGAACATGCAAGTTTGCAGGTTTGCAGGTTAGGGAGTCGGCGAGTTTCGAAAATATGTCGGGTGATTGTTGACATTATAATGTTATCAAAGTCTGGTCTATCGCTATTCCAAGTTCTTTACGCAATTCAGCAGAATCATTAGTGTAGTTTATTGTAATATGCCCAAGGTCGAATATACCATTTATGAATTCTCTAAATAAGTCTCTCTTTCCTTCGCCTTTGTGTAGTTTTTCCAATTCTTCTTTTGTGCAGATTAGTATTACATCTTTACCTAAAGTATATGCTATTCCTACTTCGTAAATAACATTGGGATTATGTGTTGTTATATCAGCAATGGCAAATTTACATTCCAAAATATGAGTATATATCTTGTTTAATATGTCCTTACTCCTTCTATCATCGGCAACTGTAACACATTTGGCTTTAGCTTTTTTCGTGATGAACTGTCTAAGAGAATCCTCATCATTCTCTTCCCCTAACCATTCAAATTTTTCTTTGGAAAAGGGCATTATCATAAAGACGAATTCATTATCGCCGTAAGGGATGCTGACATGCTCGAAGTGAGAGTTCTTAATATGCGATGCTGAATCGAATTTCTTTTCTAACTTATCATATAGACTATCAAACTTATCTTGATTTATATGACCTCCCGGACCTCCTATTAAGCGTGAAGTTGGTGATAACTTTTGATCTGGATTAATTCCTGTAATTATTACTACTGTATTTCTAAAATACATAATGGTCTTTTCAACTTCATCATAGGAAAATGGCAATGATAGATACAATCCTACTTTACTGAATCCCTCGAAATGGTAAATTAAACTCCTAATTCTACTCATTAATTGATATTGGATAAATTCATCGCTTTCTCCACTTTCTACATCAGCAACATCTTTGTATGTTTCAATAATAAACTTTTTCTGAATTTCTAATGGTAATTGTTCAAAATCCCGGTCACGATATTCATCCCATTGGTTATAAATTTCGACTGCAGTTTTAATCCAATTCTTTACTCCTATTAGGAAGTCCTCTCTGTTTTCCGCATTAAGTAACTTTGGAATAATAATTCTATTTGTTCTGGCATCGTATAGCTCCTTCTTTGATGACATGGTAAATGAATTCTTGAAATAATCACTATCACCTCTTTTTGAACTCACTTCACATAAGAAATCAAATTTTCTCTCATAATCAACGAGTCCCCCAAATTCCATTTTAAATGTGAGCGGTTTCTCGTTGAATATTATTCCAGTATTAATAACAATTTGCCCTTCGCTCATTCCTTCTCCAACATCCTAATTTTATTATCTTAACTTATTAGTTGTTGCTCTCGCTGGAATTGTAATAGCCTTAATAGCCAGTGGAATTAATCCACGTACCCTCACAGCAATTTAATAAATTCATCAGAATTTAATCCCATCTGTTCAACCTGCTTCATTATTCCCTTCAGAGTTCCTTTTTTCAGGTCTTTGTTGTGATAAGGGACATTCACATATTTTCCCGGCGATTCAGGATGCCTTAAAAAGATATGGCTTCCCTTCTGTCGTTGGAAAACCAAGCCCATTTTATTCAGGGCTTTGATAATCTTTTTAGGAGTTGTAACTGGTAATTCCGAACTCATCTACAACGAAACCGCCAAACTCTTAGTAAAAGGTTTTTCAAGCTCTTCAGGAATCGGACAATTATCCTCAATCAAACATTCAATATAGCCCCGGATAGCGTCTTCAGCCATAGCGACAGCTTCTTCCAGGGTGTCGCCTTCCGTTACCAGGTTGTCCAAAGCGGGAATATGAACCACATATCCCCCTTCTTCGGCGGGCTCGAAAATCGCGGTATATTTTCGCGATAACATCTTAGGCTCCGAAATTGAATTTTTCATACATGTTATTTTTTGGTGGGTTAAGAACCCACCCTACTTACTTACCTGCAGACTTCCAATAATTTCATTCACATCGCCGATTCCCTTCCGCGCCATATACGCTTCAATCCCTTCAAGCGCTCGAATCGCCGCGTCGGGATGTTTGTAAGTGGCGCTGCCGACTTGCACCGCCGAAGCTCCGGCGATGATGTATTCCAGTGCGTCTTCAGCGCTGCTTATCCCCCCGCAGCCGATAAGCGGCAAATCCACCGCGTTGCGCGCCTGCCACAGCTTCGCCAGGTTCACCGGCTTGATGCCGGGACCGGAATAGCCTGCGGTGACGAAGGGAATGCGGGGCTTGCGGGTTTCGAGGTCCACCGCCATCCCCAGCACAGTGTTGCCGATGGTGAGGGCGTTTGCGCCCGCATCCTCCGCCGCTTTGGCGATGGGAGCGGGATCGGTCACATTCGGCGTTAATTTCACTATCACCGGCTTTTCGGTTCTGAGGGCGCATCCCCGAGTGATGTCGAACACCGCCTTTTTATCCGCGCCGAACAGCACCCCTCCCTTCTTCACATTGGGGCAGGACACATTGAGCTCATAAGCCGCTATCCCTTCGTGTTCCTCTAAAGTGTTAATCAGTTCATAATACTCCTCCGGCGCTTTCCCGGCGATGTTGGCTATCACACTCGTTCCCAATTCCCGCACCACCGGGAGCTTGACCCTGATGAATTTCTCGACCCCTATGTTAGCCAGCCCGATGGAGTTCAGCATCCCGCAGGGCAGCTCCCAAATCCGGGGATTGGGATTGCCCCGGCGCGGCTCTAATGTCAGCGTCTTGGTCACAATACCCCCCAGACGGGACACATCCATCAAGGGTGAGTATTCGTCCCCGTAGCCGAAGGTCCCCGAGGCGGTCAACACCGGATTTTTCAGTTCGAGGGAGCCGATTTTTGCTTTAAGGTTCATACCGCCTCCGGGGATAATATCCGTTCATCGATTTGGCTGAAGGGCAATACCGGTCCCTCCTTGCACACCAGTTTGTACCCCTCCTCCACCGGCAGCGCGCACCCCTGGCATACTCCCATCCCGCAAGCCATGCGGTTTTCCAGCGAAAATTCGCCGTCCAGCCCCCGTTCCAGCATAAACTCTCGCAAAGCCGCCAGCATCGGCGAGGGTCCGCAGGCGTAGATGAAGAGGCGGTCTCCCGCCGCGATTTGCGCTTTTAGGCATTCCACCACCGTCCCTCGGAAACCCTCGCTGCCGTCGTCGGTGGCGATATTGAGCGCATCCCGCACCGGGTCGTCCGGGGCAAAGGGGATTTCCCCGGCGGCGCGGGCGCCGACGTAGAACGCGGGATTCAACCCTCCCCGCGCCATCGCCCGATAGAGCATCTTCAGCGGCGCGACTCCCACGCCGCCGCCCACAAGAATACTCTTACTCTCCCTTTTAAGGGTGAATCCGGTCCCTAACGGACCAATCACATCCCAGGGACCTTCGAGCTGAACCAGCGCCGCAGTCCCCTTGCCGACCACCTTGATGAGCAGTTCGATTTCCGCCCCGTCGGCGTCCTGAATGGAAAAGGGGCGGCGCAGGAAGAACCTGTCGCCGGGGTCGATTTGCACAAACTGCCCCGGGCGGGCTGATTCCGCTATTTTTGGCGCAGCCAGCCGGAAAACGTAAAGCCCCGGACTTATCTCGGTTTTACTGAGTATGCTTGTCTTTTCGATAAATACTGACATAGTCTTATATTGTTGCAGTGACAATTTATATTGAAAGGTGAATGCTTAATTCAACATCCCGGCGCAGCTTGAATTACCCAGCCCCCAGCACCCCAGCCCCAGCAACTATTCAATCACGGTTCAAACCTGATTCGTTGTTCTATCCGCACCGGTACAGGAACCCCCCGCAGTTTTCCCGGGGTGTATTCCAAATTACGCGCTACATCCATCGCCGCCTCGCCGAAACCATATCCCGGCGGAATATCCTTCACTACTTGGAAATCGTAAGGATATCCGTATTTATCCACAACTAAAGATAATATCGCCAGACCGTTCTTCCCCGCCATCATCGCCGTCGGCGGATAATACCTGTTTTCGACGATGTACGCCGTAATCTGGGAGCTGTCCATAGCACAGACCGGGAGTTCGTCCACCTCGTCCGGCAGGTAAACCTTTTCACCGGCGCGGGCTGTTTGAGTGGTGTCGACTTCGGGTTCGGCGGCGGCAGGCTGAGTCATCTCCACCAGCTTGGTTTTCCGCTGGGCGATGACCGCCAGCGTGTCTTCAGGGTAGCGCGATTTTAATGTGTCGAGCAGGCTCAGCGCCAGTGAATCCCGGTAAAATTCCTTCTGCGCTATCCAGGCCCGGGCGTATAAAGACCGGGGAGCGTAAGCGGAACCGGGATAGAGCGAATCGACTAATGCATATAACTCAAATGCGCTTTCCGGGTCGTTATCACCGTATAAAACCCTCTCCGCCTTCTTAAAATACTGCTCGCCCAAATCCGCCTCTTCGCCTAACTGAGGCAAACCCAGCCTTTTCCGCGCCGACTGAGCGTATTCCGTCTCGCTGTAGCGGTCCACCAAAACCCGCTGAATCGAGTCATTCGCGGCCGAATCTCCCCGCATCCGTTCAATGTGCGCTAATAGAAACAGCGATTTGGAGGCCAAATCGGCTTCGGCGCTGTCCGCCAGAAAGTTTAAGATGGAAGCGCTGGTATCCGGATTGTTGAGCTGGAAATAGTAGATTTCCGCAAGCTGATACTTCAGATGCTTGATTTTCCCCCGATTGTCGTCCATACGCTGCAAAACTTCCGCGGTGTCCACCACTGTTTGCTTAGCCGGAATTGAATCACCCGCGGTAATAGCGCTATCAGGTGGTGGTTGAAGGCTGTCGGGCAGCATTAACACCTCGCCTTCATCGATTTCGTCCTCGCCCGCTGGTTCAATATCTGGTTCCACAACAGACAAAGCGTCCGGCGACCGGTCCAAAGGTGTCACCGGTTTCCGCCCCTCCCCCAATTCATCCTCATCGAATGACAACTCCTTCTCCGGTTGCGCTAAAGCGGCGGCTTCACCGCCGGTTTCCGGCGCGGGCGGCTCCCCGCTGCCATCGTCGAACAACTCCAGCACCTTCGATTTCCGCGCGCTGTCCCCCTCTGCGGAAATGGTGTCGGTTTCCCCGCTAAGAAACTTCAAATCCTTCTCAATAGATTTCATCAGGCTGTCGATACCGTTCGTTATCCCCCGCCAATCGTTGAGGATATTGAGCGCAACGTTCGCGGAATCGGCGTAGGGCGAATCCGGCTTCTGGCTCGGCGCCTGCTGTAGGTGTTCGTTGGATTTCTCATAATCCCACAACCTGTCGCGGTATATCAAGCCCAGGTTGTAATGCGCCCGCGCCGCCTCTTCGGTCCGGGGGCTCGATTGGACAATCTTATCCAGTTTTTCCACCGCTGGTTCCACCTCCCCCTGAATAAGCTCTATTTCCGCCAGTTCAACGTTGGCCCGGGGGAAATATTGATAGAGCTTCTGCCGCTTGAGAACGGATTTTAAGACCTCGGAGGCCTCCTCAAGCTTCCCGATTCTCCGCAAGGACACCGCCCAGTTGAGACGAGCCTCGAAACGCTGTTTCTTCGGACCCTTATTGTACTCAGCTGACTGCCGGAAAGCCTCGACCGCAGAAGCGTAATCCTGCTTCTCAAGCAGGTTTTCCCCAGCTTGAAAGTAAGCCCTTGCTTTCAACTCCTTGTCGGATTCCGATTCCGCCAGTTTGGTGTAAACTTCAACCGCCTGGGAATATTTCTCCTCCAAGGTCAGCAGCCTGCCCAGCGCTAACTTAGCTTCACGGGTGATTATTACCCTGTCGGAGGAGGTGGAAAGACTGGTGAGGATATCCCGCGCCCGGCTGTAATCCCGATTCTCAATCAGGCTTTTACCCAAAAACAGGCGCGCCTCCTCGGCCTGATTGCTCTCAGGATAGTTGGATAATAGCTCTTCGAATTTGCGCTGAGCTTTGGGATATTGTTTCATCCGGTAGTAACTTTTGCCCATCAGAACCAGCGCGTCGTCCACATACTTGGAATCGGGATAAAGCTCCGGAATTTTCGCTGCAGTGTCGATGGTTTTCTGATAGTTCTGCGGGCGGAACTGTCCCTCCTCAAGTCCTTCGTTCTCCCGTTCTGCGGTTCTATAGTGCTTCTTAGCGTTGTAAAAAGTGTTGAAATATACGCAGGATGTCGATGTCGCCAGGATAAAAAACAGACAAGCCAGAGCAGCGGCGCGAAACAGCCCAAAAACCTGCAGCGAAGTTCCTCTGTTCAAAAAAGGGAATCTCGCGGATATGCAATTCAAATGTGATCTCACTCTATCCCCAACTCAGTCAGCAGTTTGGGCAGTACATCGCCGGAAGGACCGGCAAGATAATGATGCGCCACCGGTGTGAGTTCCGTCTGCTCAGGATTGATTTCCACCAGCAGCGCGTTAGCGGCGCGGGCGGCGCGGGGTAGCATCGCCGCCGGGTAAACTACCGCAGAGGTCCCGATAGAGAAGAACACCTCGCATTCCTCAGCCGCGATGAAAGCGTTGCGCAGCACATCGTCGGGAAGCATCTCTCCGAACCAAACCACATCGGGCCTTATCAACCCTCCGCAGGAGCACTTGGGCGCTGTTTCCCCCAGCGCCAAATCTTCATCGTTGTAAAACTTTCGGCAGTCGATGCAGTAATTGCGCCGGATGTTGCCGTGAAGTTCCAACACATTCTTGGAGCCGGCTTCGAAGTGCATATTATCGATGTTCTGGGTTATAAGGGTGAATTGGGGAAAGTAGGACTCCATTTTCACCAGCGAATAATGACCCGGATTGGGAGAGACCTCCGACATCATCTTCTTGCGCATTGTGTACCATTCCCACACCAAATCCGGATTGCGCATAAAAGCGTTGAAATTTGCCAGCTCTTCCGGCTTCAGTTTATGCCAAATGCCGTCCTCACCCCGGAAAGTCGGCACCCCCGACTCCGCAGAAACTCCCGCGCCGGTGAGCACCGCCACTTTGTGGGCTTGTTTGACATAATCGATGAGACCTTGGTCGAACACTATCGCCTCCAAAAGCCTATTTTGTAAAAAAACGAGTTTTCGTCTTTGGCAATTTACCGCGTAGTGTCATCCGAATCATTAGCGGCTGACGAATAAACTTTGTAGCACTTTACCGATATGAAGACAGCCTTAACTCAGCCTTAATTCCAGCTTGCTTGGAATCTTACAGCGGAATGATCTAAGTTCTGATTCCCGACGCGTTCACTTCGTTCACTTGCGGGAATGACAAAACAGGCGGGATATCAATATGCCTAAAACGGTACAAAATTTTGACTTTTTATCAATAATTTATTAAATTTTAAATTCATTAATTCGAAGGAAAGAAATGCCGCATCACAAATCCTGCTATAAACGGATGAAAACCTCCGCCGCAGCCAATGCCCGCAACCGAGCCTACCGCTCGCAGATGAACAGCGCTATCAAACGGGTGCTGGCAGCCGACAAAAAAGATACCGCGGACGCTGAATTGCGTAAAGCCAGCGCGCTTATAGACAAATTGGTGAACAAGGGAGTTATTCACCGCAATAACGCCGACAATAAAAAGTCCCGCCTGGCAAGACTGGTCAACCGCATCGGCGTCGAATAAACTTATTCGAACAAT
>CAYQZD010000077.1:0-17323 GCA_964421875.1 uncultured bacterium | reverse complement strand
AAGTGAATCCTCAATGGTGATTGATTTTTACCCATACAATTCAGCGAAGAGCCAATAATGTTCTATGTTCTGTCACTCCCGCGAAAGCGGGAGTCTAGTAACTCATAAAAATACAAAGAGATGGATTCCCGCCTACGCGGGAATGACAGTTTAGTACTCGCAATTCTTTTCAAGAATTGCTATAACTTCTTTCTTACAACATTTTCGTATAAGTTAAAAAAACCCCCCAGCGTTTACCTAAGATGGGGGGTTTAAAATTATAGCGCAATCATTATTCGCCGGTATGCACACCGGGATAAAGGAACCAATCCAGCATTTCGTAGAAGATTTGATCCAGTGTCCCCATATCTTCTTCGCCCGGCAGCGAATCGTTCCTCATAAAATATAAGGGGAAGGTGAAGACCGCCGACCGGTAATAAAGAACCGGGAAAGTGTAGTTGTATATTTCATAATCCTCATAACGTATCGCCACCGGCTTCAAATGCGCCCTGGATACAGGATTGTAGGTATACCTGATATAGAGACTGTCGCTGGGTTCCCAATAAATACTGGAATGGTAGGTCACCGCCAGAGAATCACCTACTTCCCACAGCAAATTGGTACCGACCCTGACAGCATAAGGATCTTCCACGAAAAGACTGGTAGTCGCAGTGTTGGCGGTATCGCTTTTAGCCACGTTGTAAATATATCCACCGATGAAGTCCTGCTGATAACGAGAGGTGCGGATGAAGCAGGAAGTGGGTGTGGGATCGGAATAGCGGCGGTGAATGCTCTGATCCAGAATCTGTGAATTCTCATTAACGACCAGTGTATCCATGAAATCATAACTCACCCTGACGCTCGAATCCTGCGGACTGACGACTTCAGCCTCACCCACGCTGTTGGGTTTATCGAAGTTAATCACGGTGATAACGTCGATGAGATTCTTATCGCCCAGCGTAATCCACGCTTCGCGGCCGGTGGGATACGATTTGCGAGGATAGGTTTGAACAAAGTTTCTGCCCCAAACCTCTTTCTCCACCACCGAGGATTCCGCGGTCACTGAGTTGTAATAATAAAGCGTGGTAGCGTCTTCGTCACGGCCCATCCAATCGACTTCGGGAAGAACCCCATCGGGCACTCCAGGGGGAGGTATTCGTAAATAGATACCCAACTGATTGACCTTTGCGGTATCCACCATTATGTCGTTCATAAAATCCACCGCCTTGATACCGCCGATGAATTCCTGCTTGGGCGCTGAAGGATTCGCGGGGGGCCAGAGGTAAGCTGACACCGTCTGAACCTGCATATCGTTGAGGAATTCCAGGCGGGTGTTCTGTTCCCCGGCAAAAAGCCCGAAACTTCCATTCAGCAGCCGCCGGCCGATAACCCAAATCCGGCCGCCAGCCATCAAATAACGGTGGAACAATAGATCTCTTAGCGCACGGTAACTGTTCTGAACCGAAGTTGTTTTATGGTCGTCAGCGTAAAATATAACCATCCGATACTTGGATAAAACCTCGATAGGAATCACCTGGGTGATGGAAGCGTTAGAATTATCCCAATAGAATACATCCTGGTCCGAGGTTGTATCATACGGATCATCTACGGTGTATCCGTAGGATTTCGAATTAAAATCGGTGCTGTCCTCAATAAATCTCAGCATATCGACATAGAAGGAATCTATCACCTTGTTATCAGGCAGTTCGCCGTTACCGAAGGTGTTCTTGGTTTCGTCATAAAGTAGTATCGATAGCGCCTGGTTGGGATCAAAGAATGTGGGACGGACACAATCGAAAAACAGTGAAGCCGCATTGGGACTGCGCTCGAAACCGTCGTCGAAAGACCAAATCGTGAACCGATAGGAACCGGTTTGGAGGTCAGTGATAGTCACCACCTGGTCGGTGGTGAAAGTGGTGTCGCTCCAGCGCCAAATCGTGTCTTCCACCGTGAGTTGGGTGTAACTGGTATCCCCAGGGTCAATCCATTCAATTTTTTCCAGATAATAGTTGAAGGTCAGAGGAATCTTATAGAGTTCCTTATCGTCAGGGTCTTCCCCTTTCCATCTCAGCACTATACCAAACCAATTCGGCGTGACATTGGGCAGACAGTAAAGAGTGTTGTCAAATTCCAGCGCCACATCCGAAATGCTATCGCGCCTGATATCCATATATATGGGATCATAGGTTTCGGTCGGACCGTACTTGGAATCATTGTGTTCATCCCACTTCACCACCGGCGAGTAAGGCGCCTGGTTGCTGCGGAAGAAGGTCCTGTATATTACGTTAGATGGGGCTCCGTCATCGTCCCAGCACTTGAGGTAAACCACATGCTCGGTGGTAACCACCGTGTCATCCGGCATATGGAGGGTATCGGTGTTTTCCGGGTCGATGGTGAGGAAGATGGTTGCGAAGGTGCTGAGAGTGCTATCCCAAGCCGCAGCGGGAATACTGGGGATATAAGCCTGGGGATTGTCCACTGCCAGCGGGTCGGTGATGTCGGCGAAGGCGTAACCCTCCACAAAACCGTCGGGGTCGCTGCCCCGCCAGTGCACCGTGGGAGCGTAGCTGAAAATATAGAAATTAGGGGTGTTAACCCGAAAATCGGCGTAATAAATCAGGGTATCTACCATAAACATCAGCGTGTCCCCGCCGTCGATTATAATGGTGTCCACCGCCGCGAGATTCTCGGTGGCGGTCCAGACAGTGTCTTTCATACTGCCTCCGGCCTGGGGACGGATAGCTTGGAAAGCGGAGGTTTCGTAATCGATGATATAATCGACGCCCTCGTTGTAATAAATTGAATCTCCCAACGAGATAACCACCGGCTCCCCCGGAACCAGCCTCACGTGAATCACGGTGTCCGGCGCGATTATATCCGGAAACTTCACCAACGTGTCCGGCTGCTGGTAAAGACTGTAGTGCGATTGGGTCGCCGGGTCATAAGCGTAGAGCGTGAAAGGCATATTGAACACCCAGGAGGTGGTGGAGGAATCCTGATGCGCATCCTTAGGGGTATTCACAAAATGAACGGTGGGGGGGGAGTTTAGATGCTCGGTGCCCTTCATCTTGGCGCAGCCTGAAATCAGCGCCGCCGCAAGTAGAAAAGCAAGCCCATAACTCAGGACTGTTTTGGCTGACCGCATACCTGATAATCCCCTATCTGAAATGTGCTGATTTATACTTGACATGGTTTATTCCGTTGAATTGTTGTCCCTCCAGGCCTGCATCTGGAGAATTTTAACTGAGACTTAAAACTGATAACCGAGCGTGTATCGATGCAAAGCTCCGAAATATCCATACTTGGCATAGGCGTAATCGACCGTTAAGCCGATGGACTCAAATTTGAGCCCGCCGCCAAAGGAGAAACCTTCCAAAGCAAGATTCCCATCCTCGTTAAAAACAGGATACTCCACAAACGGGTCTTTACCCTGTTCATCGCCCACATACTCTTCCCACTTGTCCCGCGACCAGCCGTTGATTTTACGGCCGCCGCGCAGTGAAACCATCCCCTTCCAGGTGTACTCGAGGCCAAGGTTTACCATCTCAAGATTGTCGTTAGGATGGCTGAACTCGACATCGAAAGACAGTCTGCTGCTCCGGTTCAGAAGCGGAACGATGGAAGCGCCGACCTTGAAATTCATCGGCATAGGAAATTCACCGCTGACGAATTTCATATCCGGGCCGAAATTACTCACCAGCATAGCAATCACAATCCGCTGCCATCCTGTTTCGTAGTAGGTGCCAACGTCCGCTGTCCAGCCGTAGGCCGATTCATCCGCCAGGTTCTCGTTGAGGAACTTAGCGGCGCCGCCTACGGTGAATTTGTCGGTCAAACGCCGGACATAGACCGCACCCACCGCGAGGTCGGAGGCGGTAAAGGTCTGACCGGTGCCATAGGGGGCTTGAGGCGTGGTCTCGGTCATTTCATCGGTCCAGAGTCCTGAGATGAAAAATCCCACCGCGGAATTCATCTGAGGCAGAGGGTAAGCGAACCCCAGATACTCATAATTCACGCCGTCCATAATGCTGATGTGGGACATAATAGCCTGCGGCCGCTTCAACTTAATCAAACCCGCCGGGTTGTAATAGAGAGCGGAAGCATCGTCGGCAATGGCGGTGAAAGCGTCACCCATAGCCACCGCTCGAGCCCCAACTCCGATTTTCAAAAACTGCACCCCCGCCGTGCCGACCTTGGCTTGAGCGAACAGGTCCTTCATCCCAAATGAAGCAAACAGGAGTATAATCAGTAAAACTCTTCGCATTTCCTTCTCCTCGCAGTTTAAGCCCGCTGAGGGCAGCGGACAATAACAAAGAGGTTATGTGTAATATGAATAATTATCTTGAATACTAACCAGCCGGCTATCGGATTATCACAAACTTACCGGTCTGAATATCCCCCTTATTCCCCTCCGTGTAATCCTCCACACTGAAAAGATAAAGCCCCGACACCACCTGCTGATTGTTGCGGCTGTTCAAGTCCCATCCCTCACTGAACTCCGAAGCCCATCCTATATTGTCGTCACCTGCAATATTATGCGGTATCATCGCCACCAAATCTCCCGCAATAGTGAAAATCCGAATCAGACACATCGGCGGAAGATTGATGAATTCCAAGCGGCGGTCTGTGGAGGGATAGAAATCCGGAGTCCCGTCGTCCTGATTCTCCCAGCGCAGTCCCCCGGAATAGGTGCGGGTATAATCCTCATAAGCCCGATAAGGATTGGGCACTACCATCACCTTTTTATCGGGATTACCCGAGGGGGCCACATAGGAAGCGTTGGCGCTGCGAGCGGATTCCAGGGGCTCGGTGCCGGATTTGGGGTCGCCGAAATCGAACGCGGTCACACTGTACCAACGGGGAAATAGCGCGTGAACATCATCGAATACAAATTCATAGGTGCTGTCTGTAACCTGAATGTCCCGTAATCCCAGATTATCCCCCACCGGCTTGCGATAAAGGTGAATGTTGTTGATGAAGGTATCGGAAGGGGCGTTGGTGCGGGAATCGGGGTAGGTCGCCATACTGTCGCTGACGTTGAAATAGGCGAAATCGACAATGTCATACTCCGCCACCAGCGAGAAATCGTTCTCCAGCGCGGTGTTGCCCACATATATCCGATATCCCTCGAAGTCCTGCACTCGGCTGAAAGGGTCCAGGTTCGCAGGGTCTTCCGAAGGATTCTTCGACCAGCGGAGTACCACGCTGGTTTCCAGGGGAATTACTTCAACGTCCGGCGCTTCGGGAGGCGGAGGACCCTGGAAGTCCGGAATCCCGTCACCCGCGTCCAAGAGTTGGTTCTCCCCCATAAACTTTAAGTCGAGGGTGCCGAATATACCATATTCATCCTCAAACATACCCTCGTGATAGGGCAGATAATCCAGCCAATCTTCCTCGTGGGGATCCAGCTTGCCGTTCTGTTCCGAACCATCGGGATCGGGTCCGTAGTAAACACCGATATAGTTGCCGAAGTAGTATACTTCCACGC
The DNA here is from genome assembly GCA_964421875.1 of uncultured bacterium. GTDB lineage: Bacteria > Electryoneota > Tariuqbacteria > Tariuqbacterales > Tariuqbacteraceae > CAYQZD01. The sequence continues at coordinate 11,856 of CAYQZD010000077.1, read as the reverse complement.
TGTCTACTCCCGGAGGCAATATCGCAAACAATCCATCCGAACCGGTATCCTCACCGTAGAAACCGTCGCCGGTATCGTATAACCCGTCGCCCTGGCTGCCATCCTCATCCACTATCGTGGGGTCATGGTCGTTCCCGTAGTCGAAGCAGGGGGTGTCAATCATATGGTTGTCGTAAACCTTTGCCGCCCAGGAGGCGTTGTAGGTGAGGTCGGCGAAATCGAACTTGGTGGGGTCAAGATTGGTGGCGGAGACCTGAGGATTTCCCACCTGATGGAAATTGTCGCCGCAGACATAAGCCATCGTCATATGGAATTTCTCGCCCGGATTCAGGCGATAAATATCGTTCCCGGCTTCGTCCGTATGGTCGAACACTCCCAGCGGTCCCCATGAAATCAGATAGCGGGTGTCGAATCCGTCCGCCAGGTTCGCCGCATTGGCAGCGTCGGCAGTCTTCCAATGATGGGTTTCATCCACCCAGTCTGGGATTGCGGGGTTATAATAACGCAGCTCCTGCGGATGCTCATCGATGTAACCCTGGTCGTCCACATAAATCTGGTCGTAGTCGAACTCCTTGTTCTTCATCACAAAATATTTCCGTTCGTCGCCTACGGGCGTCCCATAGACATCGGTCCAGCCCCCGGAACCATCGTCCCGCCAAGCGGGCCCGAAATCGTAATCCGCATTACCGTTCGATATCCACCAGTTGAAGGTGGTGAAGAGCCTGGGATTGGGTGCGCGAACCACCCGAGTCCCTGAAACTGCGGGGCAGGTCAGGTCGCCCCCCGAAGTTACGCTGATAACGCGGCCGTCATTATCCGCAATATAGGCTATGTTAATCCGGGTGCTGTCGATATCGCCCGTCTCCAGTGTATCGATAAACCACTCTTGGAAGCCGCAGATGTCGTCTTCATAGCGCCGGTTTTCAAAGGTGAGCCCCACATCAGAGTCCACATAGAGCGCTACATAAAGGTTCTTAAGATAATTTCCGGCGATATTCTCGATTTCGTAGTCTATCATAATGAAATCCTGGGCGTAGTTGTAAGTCCAGGAGTACGACCTATGGTAAATCTTGATTCCCAGCGGCTCGTGAGGCCCGTCGATGGGGTCGCCGTCGACCAGCATCGGATCGGTCAAAGTGTCCGCATAGTCGCAGATGAAATCCTGCTCCGAAATCGCATTGGGATGGCTGACATAGTCCCCCAGACGATTGTATTCGTTCCGGCGCGAGGAACGTTCCACAATGCCGTGTTCCGCACCTTCACCGGGGAAAAACTCGTTCTGATTGAACCACCCCTCGTTTCCTGTGGAGACCCGGGGAAATTCGAAACCCTCTTCCTGAATCAGCGCCCCTATCCATAGCGAAGCCATAAACAAGTATTGAACGCCCGAACCGCCGGGATACTCGCATTGCGGAGCCCAGGTACCGGGATATTCAGGGTCTGTGGCGCCGCCGGGATAGGAATCGTTTCCTAAGTATCCCCAGTTGTAGATAGTGAGCCAAACGTTGGTTTTTCGGTGAGTACGGTTGGTAGTGTTGGGATTCGCCACCGCCGCGCTCCGCTTGGCTTCTTTTAAATTGACGCCAGCGGACCTATCGCCGATATCATTGGCAATAGTAAACTGAGAAAGCAGTAAAACCGCTAAGGTGAAAGCAAATAATTTTCTATACATTAAATCACTCGCGAGATGTTATTTCGAATGATTATAGTTAAATTAATCCGACCATTCTATCTGATGATAACAAACTTGCCCGTTTGCATATCCCCCTTGTTCCCCTCGGTATAATCCTCTACGCTGAACAGATACAGTCCCGAAACCACCTGCTGATTGTTGCGGCTGTTCAAATCCCAGCTTTCGCTGAAATCGGAAGCCCAGCCGATATTGTCGTCACCTGCGATGTTGTGAGGGACGATAGCGACCAAATCACCTGCCAGAGTGAATATCCGGATGAGGCATTGCCGGGGAAGATTGATGAACTCCAGCCGGCGGTCGGTTGAAGGGAAGAAATCCGGGGTGCCGTCGTCCTGGTTTTCCCAGCGCAAACCGCCGCTGTAGGTGCGGGTATAATCCACGTAGGCACGGTAGGGATTAGGCACCACAATCACCTCTTTTCGAGGATTCCCCGAAGGCGCCACATACTTGGCGTTGGCGGTGCGGGCTGTTTCCAAAGGCTCGGTGCCGGATTTGGGATCGCCGAAATCTATGGCGGTCACGCTGTACCAGCGCGGGAACAGCGGATGAACATCGCGGAAACGATAAATATAAGTGGTGTCCGTATCTGTGATGAATTCCAATCCCACGTTGTCACGCACCGGCTTGCGCTGCAGTAAAACACCGTTGATGACAGTATCTGAGGGAGCGTTAGTTCGGGTATCGGGATAAGTCGCCAAACTGTCCCGAAGATTATAATAAGCGAAATCCACCCGGTCGAACTCCGCTATCAATGAAAAATCGTTCTCCAAACCGGTGTTACCGACATATATGCGATACCCTTCGAAATCCTGCACCCGGCTGAAGGGATCGATTTTAGTGGGGTCTTCCGAAGGATACTTCGACCAATGGAGGATAACCTCGGTTTCACTTAATTCAATCTCAATTTCCGGCGGCTCCGGCGGAGGGGGACCCTGAAAATCGGGTATTCCATCCCCGGCGTCGAGCCGGTAATTGTCCTGCATAAATTTCAAGTCCAGCGTACCGAACTTGTTCAAGGGGTCGGTGAACAAGCCGTCTTCATCGATGTACTGGTTTTCAGGAAGCGGCCACTGGTCTTCGCCCGGGTCAAGTTGTCCGTTCTGTTCCGAACCGTCGGGGTCGGGCCCGTAGTAAACGCCCTGGTATAAACCGAAGTAAAACACTTCAATGCTGTCGACACCCGGCGGCAGCAGAGCGAAAAGGTTGTCGGAGCCCCGGTCTTCGCCGTACCAGCCGTCTCCGGTGTCGTAGATGCCGTCGCCCTGGCTGCCGTCCTCGTCGATGGTGTTAGGGTCGCCGTCGTTGCCATAGTCGAAACAAGGCGTGTCGATCATATGGTTGTCATAGACCTTGGCAGCCCAGGAAGCGTTATAGGTCAAATCGGCGAAACTGAACTTGGAAGGGTCGATATTGGTGTTGGATACCTGCGGATTGCCCACCTGGTGAAAATTATCCCCGCAGACATAAGCCATAGTCATATGGAATTTCTCGCCCGGATTCAAGCGGAAAATATCGTTTCCCTGCTCGTCGGTGTGGTCATATATCCCCAGCGGCCCCCAGGAAATCAGATAGCGCGTGTCATAGCCGTCGGCCAGGTCCTGAGCGTTCTGTGCGTCGGGCTGCTTCCAGGCGCGGACAGTGTCCACCGGTCCCCACACCGGGTGGATGTATTGCAGATGCTGGGGATTGGCAGCGATGTAAGCGGGGTCGTCGACATAAACCTGGTCGTAGTCGAACTCCTTGTTCGACATCACAAAATACTTACGTTCATCCCCCATCGGCGTGCCGAAAACCTGAGTCCAACCTCCGGACGCGTCATTTTCCCAGGAAGGCCCGAAATCGAGGTCGGGATTACGGTTGGATATCCACCAATTGAAAGTGGTGTACAGTCTGGGATTCGGCGCCCTCACCACCCGGGTGCCCGACACGCCGGGAGTGGAAAAATTACTGCCGGAAGTCAGCGCGTAGGGACGGCCGTCGTTATCGGCGATATAAGCGGTATTGATTCTAACGGAATCAATACCACCGCTTTCGAGAGTGTCGATGAACCATTCCTGAAAGCCGCAGATGTCGTCCTGATGCCAATCCGGGCGTTCATCGATACGCCCCACATCGGAATCGACATAGAGACCGACATACAGGTTTTTAAGGTAATTCCCTGCGATATTTTCAATCTCATAATCGATGATGATGAAATCCTGGGCGTAGTTGTAGGTCCAGGAATAAGAGCGGTGATAAACCTTGATTCCCATAGGGAAGTGTGGGCCGTCCACATCGTCGTTGCGAACCCAGGTAGGATCGGTCAAGGTGTCGGAATAATCGCAGATGAAGTCCTGCTCGGAAACCGCGTCAGGGTGAGATACGAAATCGCCCAAACGGTTGTATTCATTGGGCCGGGTGGAACGCTCCACTATACCGTGTTCAGCGCCTTCGCCCGGGAAAAACTCATGGATGAGCGGGGAGGTCCAGCCCTCGGAACCAACCGACACCCGCGGAAATTCGAAACCCTCCTCTTGAACCAGAGCCCCAATCCATAGAGCGCCCATAAACAGATACTGCACATCCGACCCGCCGGGGTATTCACACTGAGGCGCCCAGGTGCCGGGATATTCCGGATCCTCCAAAGCGTCGGAACGGCCGGGGCTGTTGTTGCCGAAATACCCCCAATTTGTGATGGTCAACCAGACATTGGTCTTACGATGCGTGCGATTCTGAGTGTTGGGATTGGCGACTGTGACATTCCGCAAAAGTTCCTTGCCGGGGACATTCTCCCAACGCTCCTCGTCGGTCGAAGCCAATGCAGAGAGTGAAAACAGCAGGACGGCGAAGAGGCACACTCCTACGGTTCCTAAAACCCAAAATCTATGGTTAAAATCAGAATGCATATCCATAACCGTCTTAGTTGGATGGCTCGTGATTCGGATTACCCATTGCTTTCGGAATAGAAAAATCGCAACACTATAGCTTTATGAAGTCATAGGCTAGATGGTCATTCCGGCGCAGCCGGAATCTCTCCGGAAAAGAAGGATTCTGGCTCGTTTCGCGGCCAGAATGACGCACACTCTTCAAATTCAGTAAATTGTTACAAAAAATCAATCTTCGAACATCGACTGATGACTGATGCGCCCTTATTCCACCTATAGACTACGCCGAAACTACCGGCCGCTGGCGACCTGCGGAGATTCCTCCTTCAAAGCGGGAGGATTCCAGTTCCCACCGGGCCCGCCGAAGGCTCCGATGTCGGTGACGCTGTTGTCATCAAGGTTGACGCCGGCGTCGATACAGTGGGAACCGGCGCCTAATGTGTACACACCCCCGCCGGGAAATACCGGGTTCAACGAAATATTGTTGAACGCGTCGCAGGGGTCGCCATTATAATTAAGTGAATCCATCGCCCCAACATATAATGTATCTCCTGTCGCAGGGTCTAAATAGAACAGCGAGAGGGGGAAATTCTGGTCCGGATTGCTGTAGGCGCAGTTATGTATCAAGGTGTCGGGATAAGATGAACCCAGAAGTTTTATCCCCGCGTAATCATTATAAGCGGATATATTGTTCACCAGCCGCGGATGGGAACTGCTGGTGCAGTAGATACCGTAATACCCGTTGCCCGCCAGTGTGTTATTGATGAAGTCGGGAGCGGAATAATTCGAACATTTCAGCCCGTTGATTCCATTATTGAGGAAAAGATTGTTCTCCACCACGGGATGGGAATAAAAGTCACACAGCAGTCCGTAACCGTTGTTCCGGTTGAACACGCAATGCGTAATCACCGGATGGGAGCGGTTTCCGCAGACTAAGCCGTTCTCACCATGACCGTCGAACACGCAGTAGTCAAAGGTGGTTGTGTTATCTGCGTTATCCAGACAAAGATTCAGTTCATTTCTATAGAAATAACAATGGTCAAATTCAATATTGGTTTCGACTGTGATCTGAGTAGAAAAACTGACTTCGCAGTGAGTGAGTTTCGAGCCCAGAGCCGTATCGTAGAAATGGAAATTCTCCCAATCCCCCCGCAAACCCTGTTCACGGTTTGAGGTGAACACGATGGGATTGGCGCTGGTGCCTTCGGCAATTAAAACTCCGAGCACATCGAAGTTGAAGCGGAGGTCGGTCGATGCGTTGAACTGAAACACCACCCCGGGCTCAATAATCAAAGTGTCTCCCGCCTCGATCCAGATATCAGAGGTGACTAAATAGGGGCTGTGTTCCGGGGTGATACGGTCATACTTGAGGTTAAGTGCGCTCCTGATTTCCGAAGGGTCCGCCTGGTCGTAAAAAAATACTCCCAAATCCAAAAATGTCTGGTCGGGGTCCATCGGCCCGACCGGGTCGCCGGCGTCGATGCAGGGCGAGTGGGATAATAGCTGATAATTCCCGGCGTTTGCGTCCGCGAATTTCGGGTCCAGTGAAAAATTGCCGGGGAAAATGGTGGTATCGTAGTCTATACCGAAAACATCGGTGGTGAAGTTGTCCCAGATGTCGCAAAACTCGATGCGGGGAGCGGAATGCATATCCAGAAGCGCGAAAACGCCGTAATCATCGTTGCTCACAATCACCGAATTCCGAATCAGAGGGCTGGAAGCCGTATCGCAGACCACGCCGCTGAAGGCGTTGCCGGTGATAGTGCAGGCATCCACCAGAGGCGTGGAAAAACTGTCAGCGTAAACCGCGCTGTAACCGTTGTTTATGAGCAGGCATTTTCTTATCACCGGTGAGGAATTCTTGCAGGTTACCGCGCCCTTGATATACTCATCGCCGTCGACGTAAAGGGCGCCGTCCTCGATCCTGCAATACTCCAGGATGCTTGACTGGGTGGGATTGGTAAAAATTATGCCTTCCCAATCCCCCCGCCGGCTGGTATTGTTGGCAGGCGTGGAATTGAAGGAGATTAAATTGGCCATAGTTCCCACCGCATACAAAACTCCATCGACCGTCAAGGTGTGAAAACCGTCGAAACGGATTTCCACGCCGGGCTCGATTGTCAAGGTTACGTCTTGAGGAACCACCACATCGGCAACGACCGAATACGGGCTGCCGGAAAGGCTGAGTCTGCCGGACAAATTGCCGGAAATTTGCGTATAACCGGCGCTACCCCCGTTGGATTCATCGGAGTCACAGCCGCTGAAGACTATCAGGAATATCAAAATCAAACCGATAAGAGGTAGGTGTCTCATTCTCTCAATCCTGAATATATTGGTTACCGAAGCCTGCGAATCGCGTCCTTCCCCTAATTCAAAGGAGAATCACGTTCTATCGACCGGCGCCTTAGCAGCCGCATCGAAGAATCGCAGGCGATGGTTATTTAAATGGTCAGAAAAGATGACCATCTATGAATCGCCTCTATCTATTAGAACTGCACCCCGAAACGGAACATTATGTTGCGGCCGGGGTCGAAGTTTCGAGGATTGGCGTCGTAATTCGCCCGCAGATTGTAGGGGTCATAGGTCGGATTTGCGGGATGCACCGCGGTATAAGGACTGCCAGTCTCGCTGTAGAGGGTATTGACATTCTTCTTGTCGAAAAGGTTGTCGATGTCTAATCCCGCGATGAACTGGGTTCGAGAACCGGTGCCGAAACGGAAATACTTCTCAAACTTCAGGCTGGTTTTCTCCGACCAGGGCATCCGGGCGGAATTGGACAAAATCAGATTCGGCGATTGACCGGTGGTGTACTGCGAGGGGGTGTAGGGTGTGCCGCTGCCGTACTCCCACAAAACTGTCGCCAGCCAGTCGTCGGGAAGCCTCAATCCGAATATCCGGGGATGCTCGCCCTTTTGATACCGCACCGAAGCGTAGAAATTTATCCGGTGCCGCTCATCCCAGCCCAGGGGATATTCATCATAATTGACCGGCACATTTTCCAAACGCTGCTGCACCGCAGCCACGTCGGAAGACGCCTTTCCCTTGGCGAAGGAGAAGTCGTACTTCAAGTTCACCAGATAATTCTGGGAAAACCTCTTCTCGATGGAAAACTCCACGCCCTTGCCCCGGCCGTAGTCGGTGTTGCTCCTCACATTGAAATTCAAAGGACCATACACTACCGGAACCGTGCCAATCGTGTTATAAATATCTTTATAGTAGCCGGCGACCTTGAAAATCCAGTATTTCCCCACTTCGGTTTCGATACCAAGCTCATATTCCACCGTCTTCTCGTATTCCAAATCGGGATTGCCCACCACGCTGCCGGTCAAAAGGTTCGAGGTGGCGGCGGAGAAGTAGTAGTCGAAACGGGGACGCTGATACTTATGACTGTAGTTGAAGAAAAGCTTGGATTTACGGGTAATGGGATGGGAAATCCCCAGCCTGGGCGCGATTTTATAGCGGCTGCGGCGGTTAGTGTAAGAGAAGTAAGGGTAATCCGAGGTGAGTTGCGTGGTTTTGTCAATGTAACCTTTATCGTGCATATAAAAATCGAAACGCACCGAGGCTTTGATAATCAATCCCTCCCACTCCATCACATCACGGAAAAACAGGCCGCCTTCCCAGGGCTTGTAATTGTAGAAATCCCGGGTGGAGCCCCGCTCAGGCCAGGGCGACCCCGGCGGCAGCGGTATTTCGCTCTCGTAGGGTTCATCCGGATTCTGTATCGACTGCATTTCAAACTCGGAATACTGCAACTCACCGCCGGCGGAGATGGTATGATTCGCCGAAACCTGGTTCTGGTAATTGAATTTGAGAGTGTATTCTGTGGAACTACGGTCCTGATAAGCCGCAATCTCATCCCAGGTGCCGGGATTTAGAAAGTAGTCGATTCCGTTCCATTCCCCGTTGCCGTTGTAATCTTCATAGGCTTCGCTGGGGTCCCATTGAAAATTGGGAGGCTGAAATACGCCGTCGCCATTGCGGTCGCTCCAGGTGGTTCGGCCCGGGGTGTTAGCCGCAATCAGATATCCCGGAGTGCCAGCAGTATCGGCGGTGAGGAACATCCAATCGGAGCCGTGGGCGTCGAGGTTATATCTGTACTCCACGGGATAGCGCGGGTCCATACCGTATCTCAATCCCGACGGTTGGGTGAAAAGCTCGTATTCGTCAAATACATTGTTGGGCCCGTCATATTGTCCGTTTAGTGTGGGAACGCCCAGGTTTCCAAAGAGCGGGGTATAGGATGAAGGTAAATCCCAGTATTGCTCGCCAATGTCCCACTGACCGTTGTACTTCCATTCTCCGTCTTCGAAGCGAAGCTCGTCCACGAAAGGCTCGCCGGTGTCATACCACAAATCGCCATCATAATAAGGTTCCCCGACATCCTCGTTGGCATTGTCGTAGAGCATCTTAATGTCGCATTGGCCATTGGTATTGACGTCATCGTATCCCTCCCCGGCGCCATCGTATATTCCGTTTTCATTGGCGTCGACAAAGCGTTCCCCATCCCAGCGGCCGTTGCCGTTCCAATCCTGTTCCGGCAGTTGAGGTTCGGGACCGTCCCAAACACCGTTGCCGTTCAAATCCACAAAATGCTCGCCGGGGTCCCACTGCAAATCGCCGTCCCGGTCATCCAATATCGGCTCTCCAACCCACTGCCCCAAACCGGGGTCGAAATAACCGCCATCGTAAACGCCGTTGCCGTTCAAATCCACAAAATCCTCCCCTCGGTCCCACTGGCCGTTGGCGTTCAAATCCTCATAACCTTCACCCCAGCCGTCGTAGCGCCCGTTCCCATCGGCGTCGATGTATCCGTCAGGGAAAGTGTTACCATCATTGTCGATAAAAGAAAACCGGTCCACGGGAAACAGATAAGATCCGCCGTAAACATCCTCGATATCCTCCACCATAGTGAAATCGCCGGGAGTAGCGTTGCGGGGCAGGGTTTTAGTATTGGTATGATAACGCCCGATTTGAATGTCATAGAAGGAGTTGCTGGAGACCTGATTGGTAAAAATCAGGTTGAAAAGCTGCTCGTTCTTCTTCACATAAGGACGATTTTCAACATTGTACTTATACTGATAGCCGTAATTCCCGGAGAGCCAGTCGCCGTTAGGATAGAAATCCCATTGGGAGCGGCCCCCGCCAATCATCATAGTCAGTTTCTTGGTGTCGCTGATGGGGAAAACGGTGTTGGTGGAAAAACCGTAAATATTGTCCTGCCGCTCCGGGACATCCAGTCCGAGGCCGATAACATCGCTATTGCCGCGGTCGATGTTGAAAGGCGTATAGGTATTGCTCAGTTCTCCCCAGGCGCTGACAGAAAAGGTAATGGGCCGTTTGCCTATTTTCAACAGCGGAATGGGACCGCCAAGGTTGACATCGACGCGGTCAGTGTCGAAGGAGTACTCATCCCACAAACGGTCGGTCTGCCAGGTGAAACGGCCGGTATAACGGTCGGCGGAGCCCGACTCCAACGATTGGTTGATAACCCCGGACAATGCGCCGGAATACTCCGCGTCGAAGCTTCCGGTCATCACCTGCACCTCGTTGATAGCCTCCTTGGGCAGATTGAAGGTGCGGCGCCCGGAACCGAGCTGGTCGTTCACCTCCAATCCCTGGACAATGAACAGAACCTCGTCGTCACGCCCTCCCCGAACGTGATACTTGCCCTCGTTATCAACCTTGATGCCGGCCTGTACGCTCAGCATATCGGAAAGGTCGTTGACCGGGAGGACATCGAACTCCTCCTTGGTGATGCGCCTTTCGGTGGAGGTCACTCCGGGGATAACCGCCGGCTTCTCGTAAAAAATTTCCACTGGCTCCGCAGCCTCCAGGACGGTGGATTCCAGTTTAAAGGTGAGCTGGGTGTTGATATCGATGCTCACCACCACATCCCGTCGATTCTCCGGGATGTATCCAACATAGGTCACTTTGACCGTATATTTGCCGGGCTTGATATTGATGATGGAAAAAAACCCGTCCAAATCGGTCATGGCACCCAGGGTGGTGCCTTCGATGACCACGTTAGCCCCGGCAATCGGTTCCCCCGTTTTTTTGTCTAAAACCGTGCCGGTTATCCTGCCGGTATCGGCAGCGAACAGTTGGCCCGTAAAAAGGGCGGCTAATCCGAGAACAATGATAATTATTGTTTTGCTTCGCATAGGCATACCAGATTTTCCTCCCGACTATTTGCGGGTTTCAGATTATCCTATCAGGGATGGTCTCTTTTCGCGACTATCCGCAACGAAGAGTGAAAATTATCGGCTCGCATATCGACGCTGCCGCTATTTTCAAATTAAGTATCTGAAATAATACAAATTTTTGATAAAAGAAGCAAGAATCGTTAATGAAAAATTTCTCAATATAATTGCATCCCATCACAGCGCCTTCATCAGACAAATTTTTATTCACTCCAATCCCCGCTTCCTAGCTGTTACTCCTAATTCCTCAGCAAGATGTTCCACCTCAAATCCAGCAGACTTTAACCTCTCCATCACACCCTGAACGAAACGACGGCCCCTCCCCCGGCTGTAAGGCTCCCCTGTGTAATGAAACATTCGCCCTCCCTTCCGCAGCGCCCGGCTCAATTCCCTGTAGAAATTCCCGCCATAAAGCTCACCGGCGAGTGAAAACCTCGGAGGATCATGAATCACCGAATCGAACTCCCCCGGGGAAAAATCCAATATTATCTCGGATATATCCCCCGCTATCGAAATAACAGGCTCGTGAAAAAATTCCCGAGAATGGGGATTCAATTCCCGGAGTTCGACGATATTCCGGTCTTTCTCCACCGACACCACGCTTGAAGCTCCCAGCCTCGCCGCCCAGATTGCGGTGTATCCCAATCCGCCGCAGGTATCCAGCACGGTATCTCCGGGGCGCACCGCTAATTTCGCTTTGCGGCGGGCATCTTCCCAGGGGTTGAAATCCCGGGTGCGGTGCATTTGAATTCCGTCAATTTCCACTGTGGGAGCGAATTCGGTGGGACGAAGTTTATAATAGTGTTCTTTGTAAAACTCCAAACGCCGAGTTTCGCCCTCCCTTACCAAGATAACCCCGCTGGTTTTCTCCGCCAGCGCCTTGAGTTCATCCCTCGAAAACCGTTTTCCCCCGATTTCCGCGAAAGCGCTTTCCAAGGGGATTTCGACCTCACTCAGATTCAAATCCGGTGAAATTCGCACAGACTCATCCCCATCTCGTATTGCCTTCAGCACTCTTTCCAGTACCGAACAGGTCAGACAAATGCAATTTTCCCTGTTTAACAAATTCTTTATCACCATTTGTTGCTAAAAAGGA
>CAYQZD010000076.1:0-17490 GCA_964421875.1 uncultured bacterium | reverse complement strand
TTACACCGTGCGGCGCACAGGTCGCGGGAATGATATCCTTTTTCCGTCATTCTATTCACGAATGACTATATTTGGTGATTTAGCACCATAAACTGTAACTTCGTATTAATTGTAAACTAATATTTGTAACCGAAAGGACCTTAAAGAGAGATGAAATCATTCAACGCTTTCGAGATGGCGCAAGCCCAGTTCGATAAGATTGCGGACTTGATGGATTTAGACCAGCCTGCGCAGGATCTCCTGAGAAATCCCCTGCGTGAGTTTCATTTCAGCATCCCCATCCGTATGGACGACGGGTCGGCTAAAGTTTTCCGCGGCTTCCGGGTGCAGCATAACGACGCCCGCGGACCCAGCAAAGGGGGTATCCGTTTCCACCCGATGGAAACCATCGACACGGTGCGGGCGCTATCGATGTGGATGACCTGGAAGACGGCGGTGGTGGACATCCCGCTGGGGGGCAGCAAGGGGGGGGTGATTTGTGATCCCCACAACCTTAGCGCCCGGGAGTTGGAGCAGGTAGCGCGGGGCTGGGTGCGGCAGATAGCACAGAACCTGGGCCCGCTGGCGGACGTTCCCGCTCCAGACGTGATGACCAGTCCTCAGATAATGCTGTGGATGCTGGACGAGTACGAAACCATCGCCCGCGCCAAATACCCCGGATTCATCACGGGGAAGCCGGTGGGTATGGGCGGCTCTTTGGGAAGGACCGAAGCCACCGGTTACGGGGTGATTTTCACGGTGCGCGAAGCCCTTAAGACCCTGGGACTCAAACCCGGTCAAACCGTAGCCGCGGTTCAGGGATTCGGCAATGTGGCTCAGTACGCCATCCGCCTCTTCAACCAAATCGGGGGTAAGGTTGCCAGCGTCTCCTGCTGGGACCAGGAGGCCAACACCTCCTACACCTACCGTAAAAAGGACGGTATCGACCTTGACCAATTGCTCAGCGTCACCGACCGGTTCGGCGGCATCAATAAAAAGAAGGCGCAAGACCTGGGTTGTGAACTGCTCCCCGGAGAAGCCTGGATTGAGCAGGAGGCGGACATCCTGATTCCCGCGGCTTTGGAAAACCAGATTACCGGCGAGAATGTGGAGAAGATACACCCGCAGGTGAAAATTATCGCCGAGGGCGCCAACGGTCCCACCACCCCTGAGGCGGATGCGGAGATTGCGCGGCGGGGAATCTTTGTGATTCCGGACCTTCTGGCCAACGCCGGCGGCGTGACCTGCAGCTATTTCGAGCAGGTGCAGAACAGTATGAATTATTACTGGCAGAAGGATGAAGTTCTGGGCCGTTTGGATGTGAAGATGACCAACGCTTTCGCTGCGGTGCGGGATTTGTCTCAGAAGCGGAAGCTGTATATGCGTGACGCCGCCTTCGTCATCGCGGTCAATCGGGTGGCTCAAGCCTGCCGGGACCGGGGCTGGGTGTAAGCACCGAAGCTTAACGACTCACTTGTTTTTCTACGCTCCGTTATAGACAAAAGGGGGCGGGCGAACCCTTCACCCGCCCCTTAAGATTAATATCGTCCCAAACGAGGACTCAGCGATGAACGCCGGAAGCGGCGAAGGCGACAACATAGCGCGATTCGACCGGAAATTTTTTGAGTCGAGCGCTGATTTTATGAGCATCGGTGAAGGGGAGTTGGGGGGGAAGGCTCGGGGATTGGCATTTATCGACGGTTTCCTTAAAACCCGCTTTCCTCATTCGGAGTTTCCCGGTATCACTGTCAATATTCCCCGCCTGGCAGCGCTCACCACCGATATCTTCGACGCCTTTATGACCCGTAACCGTCTCCGCGATATCGCTTTCTCCGAGGAGTCCGATGAGACTATCGCCCGCGCCTTCATCGCCGCCGATTTTCCCGCGGAGTACACCGGAGACTTGATGGCGCTCATCTCCCGGGTGAACCGCCCTTTGGCGGTGCGTTCTTCCAGCCTGCTGGAGGACGCGATGCGCCGCCCCTTCGCCGGAGTTTACGCCACTAAGATGACGCCTAATAACCAATTCAACCCCGAAGCGCGGTTCAACAAGCTGATTGAAGCGGTCAAGTTCGTTTACGCCTCCACCTACTTCCGTGAAGCGAAAAGTTATATCCGCGCCGCCGGGGCGAATTTAGAGAATGAAAGGATGGGTGTGATAATACAGGAAGTGGTGGGGACTCGAAACAACAGCCATTTTTACCCTTCGATTTCCGGGGTGGGTAAGTCGTTCAACTATTACACATTCGGGAAGGCTCAGCCGGAGGAGGGGGTGGTGAACTTAGCTTTAGGGCTGGGGAGGACTATCGTCGACGGCGGTCTGATCTGGAGCTACTGTCCGGCTTATCCCAAAGCGGTTCCACCCTGCGCTTCCCCTCAGGAACTGCTGAAGACGACCCAGCTTGATTTCTGGGCGGTGGAGATGGGGGAAGCGCCTTTCGACCCGCTGAAGGAGACCGAATACGAAATCAAGGGGAGTATTTCAGAAGCGGAAAATGAGGGAGCGCTCGACCATATTGCCTCCACCTACATCGCCGCCTCCGACAAGGTCTATCCCGGTATCGGCAGCGATGGACCCCGGATTTTGAATTTTGCTCCGATACTGGTTTACCGCCAGCTTCCACTGAACGATGTGGTTAAGCTGCTGCTGGAGATTTCCCGAGAGGCGGCTGGAGCTGAGGTGGAGATTGAATTTGCGGTCACTTTAGGACCGGATAAGGGTTATCCCGTCCGGGTTGGTTTCCTGCAGGTTAGGCCGATGGTTTCCCCGGATAGGACTGTAGAGGTTAGCGAAGGGCTGCTCAGCGCGGAGGAAGCGGCAATATCTTCGGACCGGGTAATGGGCAACGGGATATGGGAGAACATCCGGGATGTGATTTACATCGACCCCGATAAATTCGAAGCTAAACACACCCGCAGCATCGCTCAGGAACTGGAGGCGTTGAATAATATTATGGTTCAGGATAACCAGCCCTATGTTTTAATCGGGTTCGGCCGCTGGGGCAGCAGCGATCCCTGGTTGGGGATACCGGTGAACTGGGGGCAGATTTCCGGGGCGCGGGTCATAGTGGAGGCTACTTTGGAGGGGATGAGCGTCGATTTGAGCCAGGGTTCTCACTTTTTCCACAACCTGACCAGTTTCGGCGTTCCCTATTTTTCCGTGCGGCACGATATAGGTGCGTCGAAGATAAAATGGGATTGGCTTAGGATTCAGAAAACGGTAAGCGAAATGGAATTTATCCGGCGGGTCAGGACGGATGAGCCTTTAAAGGTGATGGTCGACGGCCGGAAAGGAAAAGGAGTAATACTCTATGGATGAAAAGGATAACAAGGCGGAGCTGGTTATAAACGTCCTGCAGGAGCGGGTTAAAGAATTGAACTGCCTCTACCGGATTGAGAAAATCCTACAAAACCAGCTGCCGGAGCTAAGTACGATTTTTATCGAGATTGTGCGTTCAATTCCGGCGGGCTGGTACTACCCGGAAATCTGTCAGGCGATAATCGTTTATGAAGGGATTGAATACAAGCTTTCAGGATACCATGAAAGCGAGTGGCGGATGACCTCAGATATTGTCCTCCAGGGTGTGACCTCGGGATATATCGGAGTTTCCTATACAAAGGCGACGCCTGAAGAGGACGAGGGTCCTTTCCTTAAGGAGGAGCGCAAGCTTTTAGACACCATCGCCGAGCGGCTTGGGGGCTACATCCTTCAAAAACAGATACGTAAAATGTTAGAAGAGGTAAAATCAGACAAGGGAGAGATTGTTGACTGCCAGGGCCGAGAATCCAAAATCATCACTGACCTTTTGCTGCACACCGACCATGGACTTTATATCCGCATCGCGCGCAAGCTGTTGAACTATTTATACCGAAACCGGGTTCAGGAGGCGTCGGAATTGCTGCGAAAGATGGGTTTCAGCCGGTTGTCTGAGACCGACGATGAGGGCTTTGGCGCCAATATACCCAGCAAGCGGGGAGCGGTTTTCGACAGCCTCGACTTGAGTCGAGAAATTTTCCGGATGGCTGAGGAGCATCTCAGCGATGAGGAGTTTGTGACTCAGGTTCAGAGATGGATGCAGGAGGATAAGGCGAATTTCCTGGTGGAAGCTCTGAACAATAGGGCAATTACTTTGGATGAGATATCAGACAAACTGAGGCGTTTCCAGCAGATTTCCTCCAGGGAAAATCTTCAGCTTTCCGATGCTATTCGAAAGAGTTTTATCGTCAATTTAATCAGAAAACTGATGACCGGTCAGTTGAGGTTCATCAGGATTACCAAGCAGTTCGTGGAGATGGAGGATTTCTTCGACCTCTTGCCCCAGATGATTTTTCCCAAAGAGAGTATCGGGATGTTAGGCGGGAAGGGGTGCGGATTGTTCCTCGCGTCTCAGATTATTAAAAAGATGAGTGAAGAGTATGAAGAGCTTAAAGACATAAAGGTTCCTAAAACCTACTATGTCACTTCAGACGGACTGCATAAATTCCTCAGCTACAATCAACTCGAAGACATCATCGAGCAGAAGTACAAGGACATCGCTCAGGTCAGGCAGGAATATCCTCATATAATCGAGATATTCAAGAAATCGAGTTTCCCGCCTGAGATAGTGCAGAAATTAGCGCTGGCTCTGGACGATTTCGGCGACGCTCCGCTCATTGTGCGCAGTTCCAGCCTGTTAGAGGATCGTCTGGGTTCAGCCTTTTCCGGTAAATATCAAAGTTTCTTTCTGGGCAACCAGGGAAGCAAGCGTGATAAGCTGGAAGCGCTGCTGGACGCAATCGCCGAGGTCTATGCCTCCACTTTTTCTCCAGATCCCATCGAATACCGGACAGAGCGCGAACTGATAGATTCACAGGAGGAGATGGGAGTTTTGATACAGGAGGTAGTAGGTAGGAGGATTGGACCTTATTTCCTGCCCGCTTTCGCCGGAGTGGCTTTCAGCAATAATGAATTCCGCTGGTCGCCCCGCATCAAGCGCGAGGACGGCTTGATTCGCATAGTTCCCGGTTTGGGCACTCGGGCGGTGGACCGGCTCAGCGACGACTATCCCATACTGATTGCCCCCGGGCAGCCCAACCTTCGGGTCAATGTCACAGAGGATGAAATTGTCCGCTATTCTCCTCACAAGCTGGATGTCATCAACCTTGAAAACAACTCCTTTGAAACTGTCGATTTGGTGGATTTCATTCGGAAGTACGGCGATGAATTCCCCCGCATCAACCGCTATATCGAGCTATTAAAGGACGGGCACCTTCAGCGCCCTTCGCTGTTGGACGCCGATTTCGAGGGGAGCGAGCCGGTGGTGACTTTCGGCGGTCTCATCAAGGACACAGTCTTTGTCAAACAGATGGGGACTATTCTCACCGTTCTGCAGGAGAAGATGGAGCATCCGGTGGATATCGAGTTCGCTTCCGACGGGGAACATTTCTACCTTCTGCAGTGCCGTCCTCAGAGCTATGGCAGCAGGAGCAGCAAGCCCGCGCCCATCCCCAAAGACATCCCGGAGAGCGCCATCCTCTTCACCGCTAACCGGCATATATCCAACGGTTTTGTTCCCGATATCACTCACATTGTCTATGTTGACCCCCAGCGTTACAGCGAAATCAGCGACCGGAAGACTTTAATGGATGTGGGCCGGGCGGTGAGCGGATTGAACGCGCGTCTGCCCAAACATCAGTTCATCCTGATGGGACCGGGCCGGTGGGGGAGCAGGGGCGACATCAAGCTGGGTGTGAATGTGACCTACTCCGACATCAACAACACTGCGGTGCTGGTTGAAATCGCACGGAAGAAGGGAAACTATGTCCCCGACCTCTCCTTCGGCACTCACTTTTTCCAGGATTTGGTGGAGGCGGAAATCCGCTACCTTCCTCTGTACCCCGACGACCAGGGGATAATTTTCAATGAACGCTTCCTCCACTCCGCTGCTAACATATTGACCGAAATCCTGCCGGAATATGGTTACTTAACGGACACATTACGAGTCATCGACCTTCCCAGTATAACTCGGGGAAAGATTCTCAGGGTGCTGATGAACGCCGACCTTGACGAAGCGGTGGGCATCCTGACCCAACCCTCAGCTCGAACCGATGAGAAGGAAGTTGGAAGCGTCTATGTTTCGGAATCTGCCCCCAACGAGCATTGGGTTTGGCGGATGCGTATGGTGGAATGCCTGGCGGAGTGTATCGATCCCGAGCGTTTCGGGATAAAGGCTTTTTATATATTCGGCAGCACCAAGAATGGCACTGCCGGTCCGGAGAGCGACGTCGACCTCCTGCTTCACTTTGCGGGTAATGAAGAACAGATGCGGCAGTTGTTCGATTGGTTTGAGGGTTGGAGCCGGTGTTTGGATGAGTTCAATTATCTGCGCACCGGGTACCGCACCGGGGGTTTGCTCGATGTTCATCTGGTGACAGATGAGGATATCGAACGGAGAAGTTCCTACGCGGTGAAAATCGGCGCTGTCACCGACGCGGCGCGGGAGATACCGATGCGGTCAGGCTGTCTTAAAGGAGTTCGCGGGTTGCAGCCTCGGGAGTTTCGGGGCTGAAGCGCACCAGCGCCAGTTCCGAGCCTTGGTGAGCCGCGCTAAGAAGGTGCGTTGCGCCTATTTTATCCTTCCAGGATCCGGTGAGGCTTGGGGATTCGTGGATGTGTCCGTGGAGGGTTATGCGGGGTTGTCGGGATTCGATGAAGCGCCGTATCGCGATGCTGCCGACGTGGGGGTCTAAGGGGGCGTGGTTCACCATTTTGCCGTCAAGGGCGGCTCGATCCAGTTTAGTGTGATGGGGGGGGGCGTGAAAGAGGAAGACCGCCTTCGCTAAGTCTTCATTGCCGGTCAATTCCTCGAGGTTGCGTTTGATGGTGGAGTACTTGCGGACATTAGCCGCAATGGGCACGGATAGCATTCCTTCTTCCGGTGAAACAGATCCCGGTTCCACATAGCGGGAGACATCGTGTCTCTCCCAGTCTTTGAGTTGAAAGGGTGTGGGGGGAACATAGGCGTAGCCGTATATCAGATACCTTCCAGCAGTAACTTTCCGATAATGGACATATTCCCATAATCCCAGGGCTTCCAGCTTTTCGACCGAGGATTCGGCGGATTTTTCGTCGTCGTTGCCTAAGATTAAGAATATTCGAGGGTATTTGTCTCCCAGCTTTTTCCGTAGCTCTTGGAGTTCCTGCGCCAGGAAATCGACGATGAAATCTTGGGGTGAGACACTTAAGGTCATCGACTGCGGCAGTCCCGGCAGCAGGTCCCCGCCCAGGAATACCCATTCCGGCCGTTCCGACTCTATGGTTCGGAACAGTTTGAAATATTTTTCTTCGTCTCCGTGAAGGTCGGAAACGAAAAAGCAGTTGGTCTGCATTTTTGGTTAGTTAAAAATTGTCAGGAATAGCGGAGCGGGCGGGATGAGAATCAACTATCGAGCGCTTCCCGCACCTTCTGCACCAGATCGACGGAATTGAATGGTTTCTGGATATAGGATTTTCCCGGTTCGAATATTTTTCGGTGGAACATCGAGTTTGGCGCGTAGCCGGACATAAATATCACTTTAACTCCGGGCCACAACCGGTTCAGCTTTTCGTAGAGTTCAATACCTCCGATATTGGGCATAATGACATCTGTGATGACCAGCTCCACCGGTTTTTTCATTGCTTGACACAAACGGTAAGCCTCCTCCCCGTTTTCCGCAGAGAATACCCTGTAACCCTGCATATTCAATATTTCCAGCGCCAGTTGACGCACACATTCGTCATCCTCCACCAGCAGAATGGTTTCTTCTCCCCGCGGTAAATCCTCCGGAACCGCTTTTTGTTCCACTTCTTCATCTTCACCAAGCGCACGGGGGAAATAAATTCTGAAAGTAGTGCCCTGTCCGGATTCGCTGTAGACCCAGATGTTTCCTCCGCTTTGCTTGATGATACCGTACACCATAGAGAGTCCCAGTCCGGTTCCTTTGCCCAGTTCTTTGGTGGTGAAGAACGGCTCGAAAATCCTGGACTTAACTTCTTCGTTCATACCGATTCCGGTATCGGTTATAGCCAGCATCACATAATCGCCGGAAGTCATTTGCGGGTGGGTTTTTGCGTATTTATCCTTAAGCTCGTGGTTGGACAATTCAATAGTCAGATTTCCTCCGTAAGGCATAGCGTCGCGGGCGTTGATCGCCAAGTTGACTACCACCTGTTCGACTTGACCGGGATCGACCTTGACCTTCCATAAATCTTCCCCTAAGACCGTGGCTAAATCGATATCTTCCCCGATTACCCGTCTCAACATCTTATCCATCTTGGTTATAACTTTATTCAAGTCGACCACCTTAGGTTCCAGAGCTTGCTTTCGGCTGTATGCCAACAGCTGGCTGGTTAGATTAGCCGCGCTTTCTCCCGCTTTGTGAATTTCGCGGAACCTTTCATATAACGGATCTGCGCCTGAAACAGACATCATTGCCAGTTCGCAGTTACCTATGACTGCGGTCATCAGGTTGTTGAAATCGTGCGCCACTCCTCCGGCGAGTTGTCCCACCGCTTCCATTTTTTGCGCCTGCCTGAGCTGTGCTTCAAGCTGTTTGGTCACCGTTATATCTCGGAGAATTCCCTGGGTGGCGATTCTTCCTCTGAATTCTACGTAATTGACCGAGGCTTGGACTTCAATCTTTACTCCGGCTTTTGTCAAGGCGGTGAATTCATATTGGGAGGGCGGTTCTTCTCCCTGGTCAATCATTGAATCCCGCTCCTCAATCAGCGGCCTGCTTTCAGGCGCAACCAGGTTCATAAAATCGAAATCGGGACTTTTAACTTCTTTATAGGAGACACCGAACATTTCGGAGAACTTGCGGTTGATCACTTCGAACTTTTCTTCGACCAGCAGGTAAATGGCGTCGTTTGATTGCTCGATTAATGACCGATACTTCTCCTCCGACTCCCTCATCGTCTCATCAGCTCTCTTTCGCTGGATAGCGATGGCGATTTGCTCGGAGACGAACCGCAGCAGTTCCAGGTCCTTCTCATCGTACGCATTGGATTCGACATAGCTTTGCACCACCAGGGCTCCGATGACCTCGTTTGCAGTTTTCAAGGGCACTCCCAGCCACACCTTGGCCGCCGGTCCCACGATTTCGACTTCGCCGGTCTTGACCATCATCATTATATCGTCGTTGGAAACCAACAGAGGTTTGTCGTGTTGTATAACATAATTGGTGAAGGTTTTTTTGGCGGGGAACTGCTTTATCGTCTTCTTCTCATCCATAACATAGGGAAGGGCAATGGTGTCTGTTTTCTTGTCGTAGAGGGCGATGTAGAAGTTAGCTGTGTCGATGATAGCGCTTAGTTGCTCCCTAATGTAGCTGAAAAGCTGGTCAAGATCCTGGGTCACGTTGATGGAACTGGCGATTTTGTAGAGGACGTGCTGCATCAGCGCCGCCTCTTTGCGGGCGGTGATGTCGTGGATAATTCCCTGATAGCCCAGAATTTTTCCCTTTGAGGACTTTCTGATGGTGGCTGAAACCAGGCAGTCCATCACCGTTCCGTCTTTCTTTAGCAGTTTCACTTCGAAATCTTTGACTGACCCTGCGCTTTCGATTTCATTTTTGAAGTTGACTCTGTCCTCGGGGTCGAGATATATTGTTTCGATGTCGAGATTGAGCATCTCCTCTTTAGTATAGCCAAACAGGTCTACCGCAGCGTCATTGACATCGAGAAACTTTCCCTCCTTTGTAGAAATATATACTGCGTCTCGGGAATCCCTGAAGAGCATACCGTATTTTTCTTCACTGACTCGGAGCGCTGCTTCCGCCTGCTTCCTTTCCGTGACATCGGCGAATGTTGCTTGGATGGCTGGTTCGCCCCCATATTCAATCAGGTTGGAAAGCACTTCCAGCCAGCGGATTTCACCTTTCTTATTAATAATGCGGAATTCGTATTTTGTTAAACTCGTATCCCCCTGCAGTCTTTTCGCCAGCCTTTCGAAAAGCTCCTCGCGTTCTTCAGTGTGTATAATCTGCCGGATTTCTTCCTGGGGTAAGGCAAGTATTTCTTTTAACGAGCGGCCCAGGATTTGCGACACGACGGTATTGACAAATACAAATCGAAGTGGATTTGCTTTAATTAACGCGATGCCCTGCAGGGAATTTTCCGTCAACGTCCGGTATTTCTCCTCACTCTCCCGCAAAGCCTCTTCCGCTATCTTAGACTGGGTGATGTCTTTAACGTGCTTGATAACCCCCACTACCTTTCCCTCTGCGTCCTTCAGCGGGAAGGAGGAGAGCCCGATCCATCCGGTGGGATTCGCTTGGTTGGTATAGGGGACTATAGCATTCTTCACTTCACCGGTTTTTATCGTTTTTATCGAAGGACACCAAGGGCATATGGAGTCGCGCTCCTGAAATGCGTCGTAACATTTCTTTCCTGTTAAAGGCATTTTAGAAGCGTACATTTTCTCCATCCAGAGATTGGTGCGGATTACATTGAAATCGGTGTCCATTACGCAGATTCCATCCTGTATTCCGTCGAACACGCTGTGGAGGAATTGTTCATTGTCCCGAATGATGTCTTCGGTTCGCTTGCGTTCGATAGCCACGGCGATTTGTTCGGAGACGAATTCCAATATCTTCAAATCCTTGTCGGTATACTTCGTCTCATCAGTGTAACTTTGAAGCGCCACAATTCCGATGATGTCATCCTTAATCCTTAGCGGCACACCCAGCCAGACCTTGCTCAAGGAGCCGATAGTCTCAATTTCGCCGGACTCCACCATCTTCAGGATTTCCTTTTCTCTGACCAGAAGCGGAGTATTCGTCTTGATGACGTAAGCGGTGAGGGTTTTTCCCGCGGGGAAAGCTGTAAACCGGTCCTTTTCATCTTTAATATAGGGCAGGGTAATAGTGCCGCTGGTTTTATCATAGAGTGCGATGTAAAAATTAGTGGTATCCACTACTTCGCTGAGCAGAGCGCGGATTTGCTGCAGCAGTTCATCCAGGTCTTTAGTTGCGCTGACAGCGTTAGCCATTTTGTAGAGGACCGCCTCGGTTTGTTCGGCGAATTTTCGGTTAGAGATATCTCTGGCATAGGCGCAATTCAGCTCTTTATCGCCGAATTTGAGGTAGTTTGCGGATATTTCCACGGGAATAATCCGCCCGTCTTTAGCTTGCAATTGCGATTCGGTTTTGGCGGATTTCAGTTTTTTGATTCGCCGCCAATTCGTCTTCCAGGTTTCAGGGGGGAAATCGGGATCGATATCGTGAACCGACATCGCCAGCAATTCGTTTTCATTGTAGTCTAAAGTGTCGCAGGCGGCTCGGTTGACATAAAAGAATTTGCCCTGGGAATCCATCCAGAATACCGGGTCGCTGGCGTGGTCCAGCGCGAACTGCATCAATAGCAGCTTATTTTCAGCCCGGCGCCGCCGAAGGGTGTTGCCGATGAGCGCGGTTACAATGACCAGCAGGATGACGATGATTATCGCGCCGCTGATAATGGCAGCTTTGTACTGCCGGTAGGTTGACGACGGTTGGTTGACGATGACGCTATTGTCCGGGAGGGCGTTTTTTTTAATTCCGAAGCGCTTTATCAGCTTATAGTCCAGCATAAATCGCGAAGAGCTTTCAACCGGTGGTATTGAAGAGGCCTTTTCACCCTTAATAATACGGAGCGCCAGTGAAGCGGCAAGTTTGCCGTTGCTGAAACCATCGGTCAATTTACCGCCGACGATACCATATCCTAAATAGTTGAACCATATACCGTAGCTGGGGACTGCGCAGTGGGGAATCAGTCTTTTCATAGCGACTTCCGGGGATAGCACTTCACCGTTCCGGTCGCGGACTAAGAGGAGCCAAAAGACCAATTCGTCCTCCGTAAGGCTTTCCAATTCCCGTTCATACTCCTTAAACGTCAAGGTGTCCAGATATCGAAAACTCAGTTTATGTTGGTAATCCCGAAAAACGGCCCGGGCTTTCTTTTTAAGAGCTTGGCCGGTGAGGGTCGGGTCTGAGACCACCGTAATCCGTTTTACGTCCTGGTGACACCGCAGGGCTAAGTCCAGGGTACCCTTGATATCGAGACATTCCATCACACCGGTCACTTCCTGCCCCGGGCTGCTTGAAGCTTCTATTCCGCTTAATCCGCAATACACCACCGGCGTTCCGGGAAATACTTCTGCGCCGAATTTCCGGAGGAATTCGAAGGCGAAATCGTCGGAGCAGATGATAACGGTTGGCGGTTCTGCCGAGTATTTCAACCGGTATACATCCAGCATCGAGCGGAAGTACTCCGGTGTGTAGAAACGTTTGGAATCGAGGAACTCAAAGCAGAGCTTGATTTCTTCAGAGGCTGATTCAAAGGCAGCTATTATGCCTTGCGAGACATCGTCGGTATTTTGGAAGCCTTGATGATAAGAGTGGAGGACTAAGACGCGGGAGTCATACTTGCCCGGAGATTTGAGGGAAGATTGATGGGAAATTGCGCTGGAGAATACTAATAGAACAATAACAATACTTATACCGGCTCTGATCGCATAGTCAATGGTTCGATGATGTCGGGATTTGTAAGTTGAAAATGATATCATCAAAGATCCTCGATGCTTGGATAGTTCGGAACGGTTTCTTCAGAATTCTTGGGAACCATTTCCGGCAGGTTCTGCAATTCGTGTTCAGTCGTTGTGCGCTGCAGTGCAATTATGTCTGAAGACAAACAAGTATCAGTGAATCCGGACGATACATTTTCAAAAAATGGGAATAACGATATAACCATCGGCGAAACGACCGGAAGACGAAATGCCCAATTTACCCCTAATGCAAAGAATTCCTATTATTGATTTAATTTAACAAATTAACAATTAAATACTATTTTAGCAAATTTTATTAGTTATCTTAACTGCAATTACAGGTTTTTCCGAGCGAGGACGACCCGCTCTCCATCAACCTGGATTAATATCGGTGTGAGCGCCAGGTTTACCACTATAACGATTTCCTCCATCACCGCTTCATCTTCGAATGGAGTCAGGTCATCCCATTCCGGCGGGGGATTTCACACTTACGGCGCGAAACTTACCTCAGCAAAACCATCTTCTTCACCTCGCTGAAGCCGCCGGCGGTTAGTTTATAGAAATAGATCCCAGAACATTGTCCCTGCGGGCTCCAAGCGAACTTGTGCCGGCCGGGGGGAAGATTATCCTCCCATAGCTCCTCCATAGCCTTTCCTAAAATATTGAATATTTTCAAACTGACCGTTTCAGCCCTGGGCAGGTCGAATTCTATCACGGTCGTACTGTTGAAGGGATTGGGATAATTGTTATATAAACAGTAAGTATTCGGAAGAACTTCGGATTCTCTTGGATTGACTGCGTTGGGATTGAATTCATAAGCTCCTATATCCGGCGCCCTGCCTAAAAACGGCAGCCCCACATCGATTCCCGCGTCGATGCAGGGCGACCCTGAAGCAAGGTGGTAATCGAAAGGTTCGCCTCCGACAAACTGCGGATTCAAGGAAATATTGTAATACATATCGCAGGAATCGCCGTTGAGGTTTACAGTTGACAATACACCCAGACCATCGGGACCGCGGCGGTAATTAGCGATGGAATTTCGCCAGACATTGTTGTAAGCAATATATAAATACCCAGAGCGGATTGCAGTAAGGCCGAAATCATAACCGATTACGATATTATTGGTGATACTGGCGGAATCTGTGTTATAATAGAAAATACCGGCTTCGGCATTCTCAGAACAGCCAATTATCGTATTATTATGCACATCCGCATTAGACCAGTTAACTGTCCCTATTCCCTTTTCTGAATCTAAAATAATATTCCGATAGACTTCACCGTAGGAATAATAGTTTACTTCAACGGCTGTACAACCTCCTTCAAAATAATTGTCCGTTGCTTTAAGATTGGAAAACTGCACCTCCACTCCATCATTATCACCCAAATCTGTAAACACATTCCCCTGAACTGACAACTCCGGACAACCATACCCGCAGATTCCAAAAGTCTGACTTAACAAGCTGTTCTTTATCTCGCCGGAGCTGTAGTCCAAATCGATGCTTATCTGATTCAATTCGAACCGGCAATGGTCTATTGAAATCCAGTTTATCGAATCGCCGGAAACGCCGTAGAGGGTATGTTCAATCACACAGTATGACAGTTTTGTCGTATCTGCCTCCTGATTGAAAAAGGTTATCCCCCGCCAATCCATTTCCCTCGGTGTCGAATCTGCAGATACAAAGAATATGCTGTCGGTTTCAGTTCCCTGTGCGTTCAATACTCCATAGACCTTAAAATCCGGTTTCATTATATTATTATCGTAATACCGGAAATATATCTTTGCTCCAGGTTCGATGGTGAGGGTATCGTTTGCGGGAACTTCTATGTCGGCGACACATAAATAGGGTGAATTCTCTAATGAAAGCGCGCCGGATAATTCTCCTGACAAAATATGCATATCGGAGACCTCCACCAGAACTCTTTGCGTATCGATTTGCCCTAATCCGTCCTCCGCCCTCACTAAAAATGAGAAATCATCCTGATTTCCCGGCACCAAACCGGAAACAAGCACGGTGTCGGAGACCCAATCACGATTCACAATGGTCAACCAAGCTGGCAGCTCCGATAAACTCAGCGTCAAGGGTCCGTAATCATCTGTAGCAGTCGCGAGATATTGAAAAATGGTGTTGGTGGTGGCGATAGAACTCTTATCCGAGGTTACTACCGGAGGATAGTCAAGGTTATGGTCGTAATAATAAGCTCCCATATCGCAGCGGGTGGAATCGGGGTCCAAAGGCGACAGCGGGTCGCCGGCATCGATGCAGGGGGAATTCGCCTGCAAGTGATAATCGAAGGGATTCCCGCCGCAGAGCTGAGGATTTTCAAAGATATTGTTGTTGGCGCTCTGCACATTGTAGATAGCGGCGTCGAAACCGAATATGCAGTTGTATTTCACAATCCCGCTGCCTGAACCGTTAATACCGACGCCGCCGTAACCTGAACCTAAGATAATATTGTTCCTGACATCTCCAAGAACACCCGCCCCATGGAGCGTAATCGCGTCAATACCGACATTGGTTTGGAACAACACTATTGTATTGTTGACCAAATCAGCGGATGCGCCGTCCTCTACGATAACACCATCTACAATTAGATTATGGTCGATTTCAGCGTGGGTCGCCGTGTCTCTCAGGGTAATCGATTGGTAAATCCTATTGTTTTCTATATGATAGACGGAATTATTATTATAGCTGTCTATCTCGAGATAATATAGCGTGTTGTTTCTGAATGCAATCCTGTCACAACCCCTTAAACGCACTTCACCGGAATAAGAATACTGATTTTGATAGATTCTATTATTCTCTACTAAAATTGAATCGCTGGGGAATACTAAATACAGTCTTGCCATTCGATTGTTGATAATGCTGCCGTTGTAATTATCTCCTGCGCTTATTCCTCCACTGCATTTATTATCGATGATATCGCCGGTAGAGTAAAAACTAAGACATATATCAGATCCTTGAAAAAGTGGTGAAGTGTCGAAAAAATTATTTATTATATTTATATTGGAAAAATCATATATTCTAACATGTGTTTTTAAAAAACAGTCAGAGATTATTCCATCTGTATTAGTAATATGTATCTGTTCGAATCCATGCAGAAAGGAATTATCGATTAATATTGCTTCACTGTAATAAGCTCTGATTGGATAGACGGGAGTATCGACTACACAATAACTGAAACGGCAGGTATCGGAATGGTCTATAAAAATCCTCTCAAAAGAACCGGTATCGCATCCGCTCCAGTGAAAGTAAATGCTGTCTTCTGCGTTTCCAACTGCGGTCAATTTGCCGTGGACAATGATGTCTTGGGATCTGGTCAGATTAATCTCCACCCCGGGCAAAATTTGCAGTTCTTGATTTGCAGGAATTGTGATTGTCGAATCGACAATATAGGGATTCCCTCCCGGCCCCCAAACACCGGAGACATAGCCGGAGACATAGGTCTGCGCCGTCGCATTGATGGAGAAGAGAAACAGGATTGTGATAAGGGTAAGGGATTGACGAAAGGAAACCATAGTGATAACCACTTTCATAATTAACTTCAAATCTATAATATGGCAAGCCTTAGGGAAAGGGAAAATTCGTGTTATCATTGGGAAAGAATGTCGGGGGGTGTTCAACCTCCTAATGAGTCAACCCTGAAAAAGTCATTATTGTGATTTTCAGCGAAGTGAATAGAATTTACACGGGTCTGGAGAAGCGACCAGGTCGAGGTGTGTCCATCGCAGGGCTATTTTTGCGGTAATTATGTATAGCGCAGTAGATTTCCCAAAGTATCTTATCACGCCTCGACAATTTCCATTTTATCCCAATCCGCTATCCCCAATCCCAGTTCTGCCGCGTATCCGATGTGCGGCACCAGTGCGGGGGTCATACGGCGCAGGTTGAATTCAGCCAGGGTCAAGGTGTAACTATCCACCGCCACTGGGTCGGTTCCGGCGACAACTTTCCCTATATTCTCCACCCTCCCCGGTCCAACGGGGCCGTTGTTCAGCAGGGCGCGGCTGGCGTCCATAATGGTCAAGCCGGGCCGGATGTAGGCGAGTAGTTGGGCGATAGCTCGGTCGAGGCTGTAGGTTTGATGGAAGACCTTACGGTCCCAAATCAGCCCCATCAGGTTTTTCAGCCCCAGCGACACGCCGGTCTCAACGTGGGATTTGGCGGTGGGGAGGTTTATTAGAATGTCGGCTTTATCCAGGATGCGCGCGATTTCCACCGACTTCAACTCGCTCATACTCTCGTTTTGCCTCATGGTGAATTTTCGCTGTTCGGCAATCATCATCACATCGACTCCGGGAAGGCCCTCCAGCGCTTTCCCTATCCCGGAACGCTCCACATTCTTGGTGGGCGAAGTCCCCAGCGGATTGTCCACCACCACCACCTTTTTCGCTCCCGCTTCGAGGCAGATTTCGGCCGCGGCTTTCACCAGCTCGGGAGAGGTGGTGGTTCCCCAGGCGGGGGGATTGGGGAAGGAGATATTCGGTTTCAGGACTACCACCGCGCCGGGTTTGATAAATTCCTTCATCCCCCCCAGGCGGCTTAATGCCGCTTCTACCGCTTCCCGGCCGCTTCCGTTGGCGACCGCGATTATGGGTTTTTCTGTTTCAGCCGAGGCGGTTCGGGGCAGGGTTGACAGTCCTGCGGCGGCGGCGATTCCTCCGGCTAATGAAAGGAAACCGCGCCGGTCAAGTTTAAATTCCGAGTTCGGGTGTTTCATAGTTTTTAGTTTGAAAGTGTGAAAGTTTGAAAGTGTGAAAGTGAGAAAGTCCGCGCTGGGAACCGCCCGTTTTCTCTGAATCGCAGATTAGCGCAGATTTAACGCTGATGACGTTGATAAATCAATTGTGTGCAAGTGTACAGGTGTACAGGTGTGCAAGTCCACCCTCAAATCGAAAATCAAAAATCATCGCCGTAATAGCCATCATAGCCAGTGAATCTTCTTCCCTAAACCCTAATCCCCAATCCCT
>CAYQZD010000075.1:0-17507 GCA_964421875.1 uncultured bacterium | reverse complement strand
TAGAGAGCAAAGTCAAATACTTTGAGCCACAAATTCACAAAGAGAACCTTATTTATAAACAAGAGATTCTTAACTGCGTTCACAATGACATAATCAAGGTTAATATAATTAATTAATCGCAATAAACCCACCCAATAATCTCTTTGAATCCTGTATTCTATATTGAACATAGAAGGAGTGGTTAAATGTCTGATAAAATATCCAGGGTCGTCGTTCTTGGAGGCTCCCCCGCCGGAGTGGAGGCGGCTTTTTGGCTGCGAGGTCAACTGCCTCAGGCGGAAATCGTCCTAGTGGAGAAGGGCGAAATTTTCGCTCATTCGCCCGAAGGGATGATTTACTATCTGTCGGCGGATATCGAGGATTTCAAAGCGTTGCGCTCGATGGTGTTTGGAGTGGTGAAGGACACCGCATTCTACAAGGCGGTGAAGAACATCGAGGTGCGGACAGGGCTGGAGCCGATTAGAATCGACCGGAAGGGGAGGAAGGTAATTTGCCGGAAAGAAGCAAGCGGCAATGAGGAAGTTTTAGAGTACGACAGGCTGCTTATCGCCGGCGGCAGAGCCTTTAAGGTTCCGGCAATCCCGGGCGCAGAACTGCCCGGCGTTATGGCTTACGGCAGTCCGGAATCGGCGCTGGAACTGCGGAAGGCGGCCGAGAGTAATAAAATAGGGAAGGTCGCTGTCATCGGTGGAGGCCCGGTGGGATGCCAGCTTTGCGAGGCGCTGAAGGCGCTGTGGGGAATCGAGGTGACTTTGGTCAGCGGAGGAGCCGCATTGTTAAGGGGCTGCGCCGACGCGGACATTGCGCGCGTGGTGGAAAATGAGCTTCGCCGGCAGGGTGTGGAAGTGCTGAAGGGAAGTCCGGTGAAGGAGGTCGAAAGCGCCGGGGATAAACTGCGGCTGCTTCTGCATTCGGACGCCGAAGTGGACGGGGGCTTCGACCGGGTGGTTTTCGCTCAGCAGAGCGCGCCGGATACCGTTATTGCGGGGGAAGCGGGATTGGATTTGGGATTATCCGGCGGGATTGAGGTGGACGAGTATCTTCGCAGCAGCGACAACCGGATTTATGCGGCGGGGGAGGCGGTCGAGCTTCGGGGGAAACTGGTGGAGCCGGGCAATTTCACCCACACGCTGGGGCGGATAGCCGCGGAGAATATCGCTGGTAAGGGACGGAAAGTTTCCCAAATCCACGGCAGCCGGCTGGCTAAGGTCTTCGATATGTATGTCGGTGCAGCGGGACTCACGGAAGAGGAGGCAAAACAGAAAGGGATTACCGTCTGTATAGCCCGGGGATTGTTCAACGACCGGGCGCATTACTACCCGGAAGTGAAACTGGTGAGCGCCAAACTGATATATTCCCCGGAAGACGGAAAGATTTTAGGATTTCAGGCCGCTAGCAAAGGTTACATCGCCCGCTTCATAGACACCGTCTCGGCTTATTTACGGAAAGGGGGGACAGTGGCGGATTTAAAAGACCACGAGCCGGCTTTCGCGCCGCCCTTGACCGATATGGAATATCCCCTGCATTTCCTGGCTTATTCGGCGGAAACGGTTGCCAGCGCGGGATTGGAGCAAGTTTCGCCTTTGGACTTTGTCGTGAGCGTCAAGGAGCGATTCGTGCTGGATGTGCGTGAGGATTACGAAGTCGAGGACGCTCCCTTCAGTCATCCCTGCCAGGGAGTAACAGCGATTCCCTTCACCCAGCTTGCGGCGCGGGTCGGAGAATTGGACAAGAGCCGGAAGACTATGGTGGTCTGCCCCCGGGGTTCGCGTTCCTGCGCCGCTGCGGTGATGTTGAAGAAAATGGGATTCGAGGATGTCACCTTTCCCAGCGGCGGATTTAAGTTTTTCCAGGATTAGTTAAGTTTATGAGTAACAAGTAACAAGAAACAAATATGATTGTGCTGTCGACTCTCCGCAGTCGACAGCAACTAATTGAATTATAGGTATATGGCGCAGGGTGCGGGGACCCTGCGCCACGATAAAATGCTGCCGGGCGCTGAGACCCGACAGCACGATAAATAATCCCCCCTGCCCCCCTTTATAAAAGGGGGGGAAAGTTTAGGGCGCGTATAAGAGAAGGTGGGAAAGATAATATGGCGAGTTAAGAACCCGCCATACGATTGCTCTGCAGAGTGAGCTACAATGTATTTATCAGTATGCGGTTTCAATCATAAATCCGCCAACCTCCAGGACCGGGAACCTTACCAGATTCCCCGGGGGGAATTGGCGGAAGCGGTTTCCTCTTACAAGGAACTTTCCGGGGCGGAGGAGGCGGTTATCGTCTCCACCTGCAACCGGGTGGAATTCTACAGAGTCCTGGGCCGCAAAAGCAATCAGTACGAGGAGCTGATTCGGTTTTATCAGAGCCGGGGTTTGGAGGACGCTTCCATCCTGCGCGACATCTGCTACAGCCGCCAGGGGACTACCGCCGCCCGCCACCTTTTCCGAGTGGTGTCTGGGCTTGATTCGCTGGTGCTGGGCGAGGACCAGGTGATTCACCAGGTGAAGGAGGCTTACAGCGCAGCTTGCGCCGCCGGAGGTCCGGGCAGGGTGCTGCACAAGCTGTTCCACCTCGCTTTCGGGGTGTCCAAACGGGTGCGGAGCGAAACCCGGATATCGTCAGGACCGCGCAACATCCCCTGCGTGGCGCTGGAACTCCTGGAGAAGAAGATGGGGGAAGCTCAGATACGCCGGGCGATGGTAGTGGGGGTGAACAACCTGGCGGAAATCCTGCTGGAGCGGTTCAGACGCCGCAAGATTCCGACCATACTGGCAAACCGGACTTTCTATCACGCGGAGAAGATGGCGGGAGGTTATGGAGCGGAACCCGCTTCACTGGAGCGTTTAACTGAGTTGCTGCCGACGGTGGACGCGGTTTTAACGGTGGCGGCGGCGGAAGAGTTCATCATCACTTTGGAGCACCTGAATGGCATTGACGCGAGGGAAGGTACATTGTTTATAATGGATCTCGCCATACCCCGGAATGTAGATCCGGCGGTCAGCGAACATTCCGCAGTGAAACTGCTGGATTTGCAGGATTTGAAGCGCCATCTTGATGTGACGGCTTCCCGACGCAAACGGGACATCCCTAAAGCGGAGGAGATAATCGAGGAGCAGGTCAACGCCTATTCCCTGTGGAAGACCAAGACCTTGCGCGCAGACCGGCTGCTGCTATTCCGCGAAGCGATGAACCGGGCGAGACTGGCGGAGATGGATAAATTCAAGGAAGGATTCCGCAAGGGGGATTTGAAGGCGCTGGACGCCTTCTCAGTCGCGTTGATGCGCGAATATATGCGTTTCGCCACCTACCTGATAGATGAGGATGATATCCCGATGGAATTCAGGGAATTCCAGGATATTTCCAAGAATTAAGAAGTATAAGCAGGCAGGGGACTTTCTTTTTTCCCATTTTTTTTGTATATTATTAGATACATTTGGGAGCGGATGGGCACTGGCGTGCCTCACGGGCTTCAAACCCGCTGGGGGGCCCTAATAAGGTCCTCGGTGAGTTCGATCCTCACACGCTCCCGCTAAGGTTATTACCGTTCGCATTGTTTAGAGTAGAAACCGGAAATCAAAATCGCTGATTTCCGGTTTTTTTACTGATCTTCTTTATCTGAAATTCAACCGGCATTTCCGGCGAATCTATCGTCAGCACTGTTCCGCTTACCTTTCACTTTATCCAGCCAGCCGGCTTTCGCATCCGGGTGGGAATCGAATTCGGGGGAGTAGGGTTTGATGTCGATGATGGGGGTGCCGTCCAAGATGTCCGTTTCCGCTACCTTGAGGCGGCCCGCCTCAACATCGACTTTTAACAGTCTTACCGGGGAGATACCGATAGGATTAGGGCGTGAAGGAGCTCTGGTGGCAAACAGACCGCGCGGCACAATGTCACGGTAAGGGACGACCTTCAGTTTGTACGGCTTGGCTCGGTTCATCCAGAACAAAACCCAGATGCGGTCGAATCCCTCCAGGTCATTCAGCCCTTCCCGGTATTCCGGAAAAATCTCGATTATCCCCTCTGACCCTTTAGCCAGCGCCGGCTGGATAGGAACGGGCGCATCCTCCCGATGCGGGGTGCGGATGACCCCGATGGAATAGAGGACGATTTCCGATTTCATGGTATGGTCGTGTTTATATAATCGCAGGCGCGCGGCGGGCGTTATGCAGTGAGGTCGCTTTCACCCGGAGGAGAATTACGCCTCCAAGAATAAAGAGGGCGCATGGAAAACAAAACCACACCCTGAAGGACTCAATGATGAAGATGGCGAGACAAATCAAAGCCAGTAAAAACGACGCTAAAGCCCATTTGCCGCATAAACGCGATACTCTGTAATAATAATCCCTGTCGTGTTTTCAGTTGCTCAAAGTACTCGGTCTCCTCCCCCATTACTTTTTAGATTCGACAATGATGGTTTTATAGTAAGCAGTAACAATTTTAGGATTTTTCTGCATAGTCTGGCAAGTGTGCGCCAAATCTCCCCTGGTCTGGCGCAGGAAACGGGCATTCTGCGCCATCACGAAGTTCTCTGGTGTCTATTTAAGATGTCCCGCCTCGTTCTCCACCGCTTCAAGTATCTCGCCGGAGCGGACCATCTCCGCCAACCGATTGTGGTCTTCGTAGAGGGGCCGGTCTTCTTCAAGGTGGGGCGAGTATTTGCGGATCACCCCGTGAGCCGCCTGAGAGGCTTTGCTTGGTTTCCCTTTTCGGAAGTCGAAGGCTTGAGCCGCCGCCATAAATTCGATAGCGAGGATGGCGTAGTTGTTGTCCATTATCTGCCGGTTCTTGATAGCGGAGGTCATCCCCATCGAGACGAAATCCTCCTGGTCGGCAGCGGCGGGGATGGACCCGGTGGCTGCGGGATGGCAGAGGCAGCGGTTTTCGTTCACCATCTGCCCCGCGGTGTACTGCGAAAGCATCATCCCGCTGAACATCCCCGCGCCCTTGGTCAGGAACGCGGGCAGTCCCACACTGAGGTTGGGATTTAACAGACGGTTCAATCGCCTTTCCGAGAGGGCGGCAACGGTAGTAGTCGCGGTGGACATAAATTCCAGGGCGAAGGCGATGGGAGTCCCCTGGAAATTCGCTCCGGTCAGCACCAGGTCGTCCTGAGGGATGAAAATCGGATTGTCGCCCACGCCGTTCAGCTCGGTCTCTATCATCTGCCGCGCGAAAACCATCGTATCCCGAGCCGCGCCCGCAACCTGAGGAGTGGAGCGCAGCGAATAAGCGTCCTGGACCTTTTTCCTGCCCGCAGCCAGCAGTTCCGACCCTTCGGTGATAAGGCGGATATTTTCCGCGCAGTCCATCGCTCCCTGATAGCCGCGCAGCCTGTGGAGACGGGCGTCGTAGGCTTTCATATTGGCGTTCAACGCTTCCAGGGTCATCGCGATGGCGATGTCGTGCATCTTCAGCCAGCGGTTGGCTTCGTCCAGCATCAGCGCCCCCCAGCCGGTGATGACATTGGAGCCGTTGATGGTGGCGAGTCCGTCCCGGGCCTCGAATTCCAGCGTGGGGATACCGGCGCGGTTCATCGCTTCCTGCGCCGGAAGCCGTTCCCCCAGATAGAACGCTTCCCCCTCGCCCATAATTACCAGCGCGAACTGGCTCATCGGCGAAAGGTCGCCGCAAGCAGCCACACTGCCCCGCTGGCACATCACCGGAGTTACCCCCCGGTTCAGCATCTCCACAATGGTTTCCACCACCACCGGCCGCAGCCCCGATTTACCGTGGCAGTGCACATTGACCCGGCTGGTCATCGCCGCCCGCACTGCCTCCGGGGGCATCGGTTCGCCGTAACCGGCGGCGTGGCTGTAGATCAGGTAGCGCTGGAACTCTTTGACCTGCTCAGGCTGCAGCCGCACTTCGGAAAGCTCGCCGATGCCGGTGTTGACCCCGTACATCACTTCCCCGGCGGCCATTTTGCGTTCCATCAGCTCGCGGCATTCTTTGATGCGCGCCCAGGCTTTGGGATGAACTTCGATTCGTTCGCCGCCCCGCGCTACGGCGACTACGTCTTCTATGGTTAAATGGTGTCCGTCAAGCGTTATCGCCATTAGGTCTCCTTGAAATCGGTGTATGAGTTGTATCGAGTAACGAGCAACGAGTAACAAGTAACGAGCAACCAGTGATAAGTATAAGGTTTAAAAGAGAAAAGAGCAAAAAAAACCGTCCCTGCTCGTCTAATATATATGGAAAACTAATAGTATAGTTGATTTGTATTGAATCCCGCTACAGAATCCCGAATCCTGTATCCTGAGTCCCATATTCCCAGCGCCGGGATTTTTTATGGGGGGCTTATATCGATATGTTCGCCGTTTCCCCCGGAGTATCACGCGATAAATATAACAAATTGGGGGGAAATTAGCAAGTTTTTGGTGGGGGGGGAGCAATTGAGGATGATATTGTTATGGTGTTTTTCTTCATATTGATTAGTTGATATTTCTTAATGAATAATCAATAATCTATGATTAATCCTTCCTTCTTTAGTCTTTTCAATATGACGATTTGAGATACAATGAACTTTTTTGCTATCCAAGTCGAAATATACTGGGGAAATTGAGGAAAATCTTGTAAGTGTTCTTTGTTCGCATATTCTAATAGTCTACAACCTTTGTTGAATTCAACATATAAATGTTCACTTGGCACAAGCACTAATCCCGCAAAATTATACGCTTGTGATTCAAACCATCCATATTCTTTGGAATCGATATTATTGATGAACTCTTTATATTCAGAGGTGTCTTTATAAGATAAGTCTTTAAAAAGATAGGAGTGGAGGACTATATGTCCAACTTCGTGAGCTAAGGAAAACCTGTAACGATTTTCATAGTTTTCAAGCGTGTGTTGGTCAATATATATTGATTTCAAGTCTTTTGAAATAAAAGCTCAACTTCAATTGACTGCTTCAATTGAGGAAGAGGCACAATATCCAATCCAAGCTTGTCCTCCACAATCAATTCGATTGGAATTGGAATCTCTCTGCTTGGATGGTAATCGTCAAGAAATTGACTGGCTTTCTTGACAATTTCTTCGTATGGAATATACGGAGCTTTGAATTCTGTCATAACTCCTCCTTAATGATTTCTATTAACGAATCAAGCTGTCCGCTGGTCAACTTTTGACCATCGATAGTTCTCAAGAGAACAGGCAGTTTCGCGAGCAGTTCTTCATTTTCTACAGTCTCTCTTGGAATTCTCCCTGAACTTACTGCCGCACTTGCAAAGAAATCTTTGTAA
Organism: uncultured bacterium; assembly: GCA_964421875.1. GTDB lineage: Bacteria > Electryoneota > Tariuqbacteria > Tariuqbacterales > Tariuqbacteraceae > CAYQZD01. The sequence continues at coordinate 10,266 of CAYQZD010000075.1, read as the reverse complement.
GTGTCGCTTCCAGGTTCCAAATCAAGTATAGCAGCAATTCTTTCAAGGACTTCTGTTGTCTGCGGGGGTTTGAGCAAACCTCTTTCCCATTTACTTACATTACCGGGATCTAAAGCGGTTTTTTTACAGAACTGGCGGATAGAAAGCGACCGATTTAGGCGAAGCTCTTTTAGCTTTTCGCCGAATATATTAGCCATAAAGCCTCCGAATTTGGTTTAGGGTTGTTCTCTTGTTGTATAATATATACAACACTCATGATAAAGTCAAGTACTTTTTGTAAAAAAGTAAGTTTTTATAATGTTATAAAGTGAAGTTGTTATAAGGTATGAAGTATATTGAGGCTGTGAGTTTTTTCCAACTACTCCCCCAACCGCCCCTCCGCCTCCTCCACCAATTTATCGCAGCAGCCCGACACTTCGATAGTGAGGCTTTTCGCATTATCGCCCTGCGCCAGCACCCGAGGCGCTTCCCCATGAACCGGACATTTCACCTCCGCCAACCGCGCCACGATGTTGCTGTAGGCGGCGAGCAGGATTTCCCGTTCGCGGGCGTTCTTCACCTTCTTGATGGAGACCCGCTTTCCCCCGATTTCAAATTCGATTGTAAGCATAATATAAAAATTGAGAATTATGAATTATGAATTAAGAACAATAACGCTTGTCCGCCTTTGGCGGAACACTGAATACTGAATCCCGAATTAATATATTAATAATTTGTTTAATGTCAAGTTATGAAGATAGAATATTTAGATGTGCAACAGAGTCCCTGCACTCTGCTGCGTCATTACTTTGTCAATTATATTGTGAGTAAGTAGGGCAGGTCATTCAGACTCGCCAATTACGATTGTCGGCTTTGAATAAGCCGACCTACAACGCTGTAATCAAAAATTTAACTTCACCCCCGCCCGCTCACCGGCGCCGCAGACAATAAACAGCGTATCCCCCCCGCTTTGGTTGACCTCCGCATTCTGCGCCTTCCATCTAATCCGGCGGGCGGCGTATTCCGGCGCCAGCCGGAGGGCGATGGTGAACCCTTCCAGGTTGCGCCCCTTCCCCTCCACCGCGATGACAGCGCCGGAGCCCCCGCTCCAGACCTCGACCTCCGCGTTTTCGCGCGCGTTCCAGTATTCTGCGATGTCTGCCAGCGTGGTTATCCAGGCGCCGTCCTCCGCGGCGCGAGCCGCCAATTTTATCACCGGTTGCAGCAATGTGTCCGAACTCCCCTGAAACAGCGGATCGCCGATTTGAACCATTGCCCCCTTCCCCGGCAAAAACACATCTTCCCACAAGTTCAGCAGGAATTGCTGGTAGAGCGAGGCGTTCTTCTCCGCCCCGCGGGAACGGTCGTGATAAAACGACCAATCGTCCCGATAGATGGGACCTATTTCCAGTAGGTTCAATTCCGCAGCCCCGCACTCTTCACCGGCGAGGTTCAGCCGGAGCGGGAAGAGGCTGCCCTGATAGTATTCGATATGATTCACCGTCAGACTGCTTTCGTAGAGGTATCCCAACCGGTCCAGGCGTTCCAGAAGCGCGTAATTCCGCGCCAGCCGCGGGAAACGGAAGCCGTTGAGAGAAAAATCCTCCCGCTGCGGGATGTGTATCATCTCCAGCGCGTGCCCCCGTTCCAAATCGGTCAGCACTAAATCGGTTCGCGAAAGACTGGCGATTTCCACCTTTTCCCGCAGCGGTGAAGGCAGAGAATCCTGAACCTTCTGCGGATGTTGCGCGAAAATAGTCAGCGCCCCGGCGGCGTCGGTCAACTTTTGAATCAGCTCGAACAACCCGTCTTCGTCGCATCTGCAGTTCAAAGTCAATGCTAATGCCGCCGGACGGTTCCCCGGCCAGGGCGGGATGCTGAGGCTGAACTTTCCCCCTGTCGCCGAAAGCGCCCTATTAGCGATAGAGTCGCCGACAGCCTGATAAAACCTCTCAATCTCCTCCGGGGAAGCCAGCCCCCCGTCCTGTGAAGGATGCAGCAGCCGGAAAGAGGTGAAGTAATAGCACAAACCCTCCCCGAATCGGTTCACCCAAACCGCCGGGATAGCCTCTTCGCACCGCCCCCATTCCGCCGAAATCGTAATATTCAGGCTGTCGGAAGGCTGCGCCGGAACCAGAGTATAGCCGGGCTGAGTCAGCGTGGTCTTAACGCCGGAATCCCAGAGGTTATGCTCCGAATCCGCCGCCAGTGAATATCCGTTTAAGTCAAGTTCCGCCAGCGCCGCCCCCACCGCTTCGCTGAAAAGCCACGCGGCGGAATCCAGCCTTCCGCTGTCCAAAATTCGGTCGTAACCCTCCCTGGTGTTGCGCGCGAAATTCTCCCCCGCGATGAGGATTCCGCCCCCCGCCGCCCAGTCCTTCAAAAGCCGAATCTGGTCGTCGTCCATATAGGTCAGCGAATACCGGCGGTCGGCGTCATGATAACCGTAAAGGGTCGAGGCGACGATTATACCGTACCTTTCCAGCGCTATCGAGTCGGCGAGGATGGTTCTGCTCATTATGCGCGCAGGGACGCCGCGCCGGTTCAGCGCCTCGTAAGCCAGCAGCGCCCCGTCGCTCACTGTCCCCAATCCGTCACCGTCGCTGGTCGCCAGTATCAAGGCTTGCGGAAGCCGTAAATCCGGTTGAGTCCGGGGCAGCTTGACCTCGTCGGATTCCTTGCCGATACAGCCGATAAAGATAAAGAGTCCCAGAATCCCGGCTGACAGCGTTCTTTTACCTATCCTATTCATCATCCATCCTCGAAATAACGATTTCGCTCCCAGGAAGAGCCTCGAAGTAAATCTTCCCGGTTCGGTTGTGATAAATCCCATCGTTCAGCGAGCCTTCCACTCTGAAAAATTCCCAGGGAGAAGTCAGTTCTATGGTCAAAGCCGTACTCGCCCCTTCCTCTGCTCCCTCCCCGCTGAAAATATCGATGACATAATTCCTCTCGTGAGCCGTGAACTTCAATTCCGCCGCCTGGCGCACAAGCGCGTAATCCCCGATGTCTTTCAACGGCGCAACTGCGTAATTCCGGTTGCGCAGCAACCGCATCTGGCGCTCGAGATTGCGCGGACTGACATTGTGTTTCTCCTCCACATCGTGACCCTTGAGTTCCGCAAACTCTCTGGCGTCGGCCGGGAAAAGGTGGTGATACTGCAAAATCGTCCAACCCCCGGCGTTGCGCGTTAAAATATTTCTGAACTCAGCCGCACCCGGATGACCATCGTCCACCATTACCCGGCTGAAAAGGTGGAACGGATTCTTAAGCGGGAGGCGGTTCGCCCTATCCCCGCTCACTCGCCCGAAACGGAAACCGATTCCCCGCAGGATCGCCTCAGCCTGAGGGGAATAGCTCGAATAGGGATAGGCCACCGAAACCGCAGGCGCTCCCGTCCACATCTCAATCAGGGTCTGGCTTTCGCTGAATGTAGTCTCAATCCACTGCCGGTCCACCACTCCGTTAAGAGGCCGGTGTTCGTGCCCATGACTCCCAATCTCGTGCCCTGAGCGGTGAAGGTCTTGGATTTGGGGGATGGAAAGACGCCTGGTTATCAAACCTCCACTCTCCCCGGTGATAAGAGGGCTGTGTCCGCTCCACCCCGTCACCACGAAAAAAGTCCCCCGCATCCGGTACTTCTCCAGCAGCTTTTCACCGTAACGGTACTGGTAACCGCTGCCGTCGTCGAAAGTTACCGAAACCGCTCCCTTCGCGCCCCCGGGCCACTCGGCGATTTTAGCGGAAGGGGATATCACCGGAAGCTTTTCCTCGATTGTATCGTAGTCGATTGAGGTGAAAGCCTCCCGAACAAGCTCTGCCCCCGCCTTCAAACGCGATGTGTACTCCGGGGTTTCCCAAGCGTCCCAGGAATAAAAAAGCGGCTTGCGCAAACCGTCGGGAAAAGTGTCGATTATCCGGGGATTGACCGCGCCATTGTTCACCGCTGCGAGGTAAAACCTGAAACCTGAGGTGCGCTCGATGTCGATTCCCGGAGTCTCAGGTCTGTCAGCCAGCACCGATTTTGAAGAGGGGTCGGTCACATTGAGCAGCGCCCAGGGAAGCCGCAGTTCGATGCTTTTCCCCTCCGCCCCAGGGCAGATATCCGCCAGCGAAGTGTAATCCTCCCCGCCCGGAGCGGCGCTCCCCCAAACCAAACCGCTGCGGTTCAGCAGGACTTCAGGCACGGATTCGCCCAAAAGCGTTTCCCGCTTCCGGTTCGCTAACAGCTTCTGTTCAATATAAGCGCCATTATCGTTAGCCTGAGATGCGTAGCCGGGGATTTTGCTCCTGAAATAGTCCGTATAGACGCTGTAAGGCTCATCCACTAAAATCCCGGACTTGCCGGGTCCTCTGATTTCAACCATAAACTCCATCCCGGAGGGAGCCTGGAGCAGCTTGCCGGGAAAAGCTCGGTCACCTAATTTCTCATCATAGGTGTCGATTCCCAACCAAAGCGTCAGATATTCCCAATCGCTTAAGGATACCGCCTCGCTGAAATCGAGTTTGAGATAGAGGCAGGTCGCGTCCGACTGCGCGTAAAACGCGGTGAAATCCGGAACTCCGCCGGCGGCGTCTCCGGCGGGATCATGAGCGATGAGGTCGCCGTTTTCCCAGTCGGACATTTCCCCGTCGATGACAACTGCCCTGGATTCCATCGCCAGCGTCCCGAAATTCTGTTCCGGATCCTCTAAATTGTGCCACAGTTTGTTCCGCTCCTGAGGAAGTTCGAAATCCATCACCAGCCAGTTGTGTTTGAACCATTCGTCAATCCAGGCGAAAAGCAGCGCTCCGGTGCAGCCTGACTGATGGATATCCCTTATCATATGGGCGTTGATTGCGCCCTGAGCGCTCTCGGAATGACCGCCTTGATGCATCCCCTGAGGCTGAAAATGAGCGGCGCTGCGGCTGGAGGGGATGCCGAATTCGGCGATAACCACCGGCAGCGCTTTATGGGAATCTACTAAGTCTTGCAGGTAACCGTAATAAGTGCAGGAGCCGTGACCGCACCTCGCCGCACGATAGGCTTCATCGTTGAAAACGAAGTCGGGATAATAAGGGTAGGCGTGGTAACTTGCGAAATAGCCCGCTTTAAACAGCGGCGTAGAATTGATTACGCAGGGATTGATGGTCTCAAGGTCGTTGTCGAATTCCCGCACCTCGTCCCATTCTATCCACTCGGAATCGTGATACATCGGGTCCAGCGGCAGCCAGTTCACAAACGATAACGCGCGCTGGCTCTGATAGTTGTAGGTTTCGTACTTGGCGGTGAAATCCAGCGCTTCGGCTATCCAGCATTTCATCGCTTCACCCTTAGGCGCGGAAAAAAAGGCGCCCTCGTAGGAATTCCGCTCCGGGAACCGTTCCCGCATTGAAGCCACCGTTTGCGGCTCCCATTCCCGCCCTAACATTATGGCGATGGTATACCCGCTCACATTTGCGGTGTATTCCCCCGAAGCGTGTCCCGGACGGGGCTCGATAGCGGCGTTGCCGTGAACGATGTCGATAACGTTTCTGATTTCATTATGAAAGGAAGCGACATAGGCTGAATCCCCGTAACTGCCCTCCTCGATGATGTCCGCCCAGACCCCCTGTATCAGATAGACCGGCTTATCGGCGTGAGCGAAATTGTAGCGCGCCACCGCTTCGTAGAATACCGGCGGCAGAATGGTATAGACCCGAACCGAATTCGCTCCCAAATCAGCCATCATCTTAAGCCACTGAAAATATTGCTCTTCCGTAGCTCTAAACTCGGAGGGGAAACAGCCCGGCAGGGCGGCGCCCAGATTGAATCCCTTGAGAAATATAGGTTTCCAGGTGGATTTCCCCGGTTCCAGCCGGGAGCTTTTCCTGGACTGCAGGACATAGATGCGCCTCCCGGAAACTTTAGTGAAATACCGGGATTCTGCCGCCAGTTCCTTCCATTCCTCATAGCTCAAATCCGGCGGCGAAACCGATAAAGCCGACTTTTCCCGGTATATCACCCGTTCCACAAAGCTGACCCCGGGTTCCCGCGCCTGCTGAAAACGAAGCATCAGATATACTATCCCGCTCAGCAGCGCCACCAACAACGTTATGACGAAGTACTTGCTTTTCAATTTATTAGGAAATAGTATGAATCGTGGCGTAGGGTTTCCACACACTGCGCAATGTACTTATAAATCAATTCTCCTCGTTCCCATGCTCCGGCGTGGGAATGCATACCAACTTCTGTTTTCACCAAACCGCCCGGGCTTTCAAGCACGCGCCCTAAGTATAAATCAACTTTTTTACCCCAAAAACTTGACAAATGTTCACCAGTTTCGTAGATTACCTGAGAGGGGGCTTACATAAAACCCCGCCGCCCGGAGGCGGGTACATATAAGGCGCCGCCATCATTTTCATTATTGACAGATTAAAAAAGTTGAAACCTGAGGATTCATCCTTCAGCGGATGTTTACATCTTCAAAGTCAGGATTAAGTTACAGCTCAGCGCCTTATAATCGAACTCGGTTTCGAAATAGGTGACGCCCGCGTTCAAGCTGATGTTCTTAAACAGCGCCGTTCCCAGACTGCCCTCCAGCCAGACAGATTCCGAATGGTCGGTGTTGAGGGAGTAGAAAGCGCTTCCGTTGATGTAAGTTTTTCTGTGAGGATTCCAGAACACACGGATTCCGAATTCGTTTTGGGACAATTCCATCGGCGTGTAATACCCGATGACATTCCGTTTGAAATCCCAGTAGCGGTTCCTCGCCGCTATCTCCACTTCAGGGCGGCGCAGGATGCGGTAACTGATACCGGCATGGCGGACTGTCTTTTCGTTATCATCGGATAACCGCCAATAGCCGTATCCACCGGTGAAGTTGAGGGATTGCACGGGTGCAAGGGAGATTTCGCTCCAGCCGCCGGAGGCTTTTACGCCGGACCAGACCTCGTAGAGAGTCCGTTCCACTCGTAATGACAGACACAGCCAGCGCATACTTCCCCGCCCATTGAATCTGCTGTCGAGGGAGATATTGTCCATCTCACCGGAGAGCGCGTCGACTTGAACCTCCGGGCGAAGGGAGAGACTGGGAGCAGGGTAGAAAACCGCACCGGCATCGAACCGCCTGCGGTATTTGAAGGTTCCGCTGCGGAAGGAGCTGTAGGCGGTGAAGCCGCCGCTCAGTTCGAAGTAATCGGAGACTCTTTGCGCGGTTTTCAGCGTAATTTCCTCATGTTCCGTGATGAGTCCGCTGTCGGCTTCGCGCTGATATGAATATCCGGGCCGGAGGTCCATTCTCGCCGTTTCATCGAGGCTGGCTCTCAGCGCCAATGCTTCCCGGTTTTGCGGGTCGAGGGCCAGGGCTTTTTCCGCATAGGGGCGGGCTCGGAAAGGGCGGTTCGACCAGTAATAAACGTTCCCCAGCCCGATATTGGCTTCGCTGATGGTGGAATCCAGCGTGAGAATACGCCGGTAAGCTGCCGCCGCTTCTTCGAATCTATCCTCCCACGCCAGCGCCTGCGCCAGCCCCAGCAAGGCTGGGGGATAATCTGGGAGGAACTTCAGGGCGGTGCGGTACTCGCGCTGTGATTCAAAGAGCTTTCCTCCCCAGGCGAGGCTTTTAGCTTTACCCAGGCGGGCTTCGACGTCGGCGGAGTCATCTTTCAGGATGGACTGGTAGGTTTCGACCGATTGGTCTGTCCTGCCCTCCCAGGCGTAGAGAGTTCCCAGGGCAAGTCTGGAGTCGTAGTCAACGGAGTCGATTTGGAGGATTCGTTCGTAGGCTTCGACCGCTTGATTCAGGGAATCCAGCATTTTATAGGAGAATCCGAGCAGCCTCCAGGATTCGAGATGGAGGGAGTCTTGGGCGGCGGCGATTTTTAGATGGTTCACAGCCTCGGCATACTCGCCGGTGGATACATAATTTCTGCCGTAAACGAATTCATCGCTTGCGTCTGAAGGAGTCGGACAGAGCGTCGCTGCGGTTAGAATCAACAGGGCTATTTTATGGAGCGATTTCATCTGTTTAGCTGGCTCAGTTGTCGATGATTACGGTAACCATATTGGAGAGGGTGTAGTTCCCGGCGGAATCGCGGGCGCTGGAGATGAGCGTATGATTGCCGTTGGGAAAGGTTGAAGTATTCCAGATGAATTCGTAGGGGGCGGTGGAATCGGATTCCGCGGTCAGTCCGTCGATGATGAAATCCACATTGGTTACTCCCCGGTTATCCGAAGCCTGCGCCCGGACTGTTATCGCGCCGGCGACCTGCGCCCAATCGGCGGGGGAGGTGAGGCGGATATAGGGCGGTTCGGTATCGATATCATCCGGCTCGGCTATATTTACGGTAATCAGGAGTGACTGAACGAACTCGTCACCGTAGAAGGCTCTGGCGAGCAGAGTGTGAGAATCTTCCAGTCCTTCCGTGTTCCAGGAGAATTGAAAGGGCGAGGAGGAGTCGGACGCTATATTGACGCCATCGACCATCAGATTGACCGAATCTATGATTCCTTCCGGTCCCGCGTCAACCTGCACTTCTACGATGTCGGAAACCAGTCCCCATTGTGCGGGGTAGGTTATTATGACATAAGGTTCAGGGGCGCTGGAGTTCAGAGAGTTGTTGTCATCGTTATTGAAACAGCCTTGAAGTATCAATGCGGCTGATAGAATTATTAATATTACTGCATACTTGGTGTTAGTCATTGAAGCCGTTCCTGCTAAATTTGTCCCATGATTTTTTACCTTTGATAAGACTGTAAATCCCTTTTAGCTGCCAGACCAGCCTCAGCTGGGCGAAGGTGAAATCGCCGGCAATGGAGACTGTTAGTAGTTTGAGCCAGTCGAAGATAGAATTGTAGCGCATCGCCCTGAGGTTGACGGGGGAATGGGCGGCGCTCCATTTTTCCACCATCACGGTGATAAGCGCCATAAAGATGGTGGTGGTCAGGGCAACTGCGAGGATAAGCAGCGCCATAATCGCCCGGTCCACCAGTCCGAAGGCAATCAACACCGCTAAGAATCCGTAGGTGAAGACCCTCACCAGAGGGGAGAGCGCCTCGAAGAATAGATAGTAGGGCAGCGCCAGGATTCCCAGGGTTCCGTATCCGGGTTCGAAGAATAATTTTCGGTGCAGTATCAGTGTTTCCAGCAGTCCCCGATGCCAGCGGTTGCGCTGGCGGGAGAGGTTTTTCAGGGTGGAGGGGACTTCGGTCCAGCAGATGGGCCTGGGATTATATTTAACTCTGTCAAATTGATTTTTCTCCCGGAGGCAGCGCCTGACCCTGACCACCACTTCCAGATCTTCACATACGGTTCCCGCGCCCTTCAGCCCGATTTTTTTAAGGTAGGGGTGGCGGTTGTAGGGTGAGAGGAAGCCTCCCGCTTCCCTCAGTGTTTCCCTGCGGAAGAGGGTAAAGGCGCCCGACATAATGAGCAAGCCGCCGATTTTGGAGAGGCCGGTGCGGCTGACAATGAAGGAGCGGAGGTATTCCACCACCTGGAAGAGCACCCATAGGTTGCGGGGGAAGCGTCCCGTTTGGGCTTTTTTGCGGATTAAGCGGGCTTCGTTGGCTACCGCCAGCGCTCCTCCTGAGATAGCGACTGCGGCTTCCTTGTCTTCGCGGAAGACCGCGGCGGAGAGGTCGAGGGCATCGGGGTCGAGGATGGAATCTGCGTCCAGGGTGCAGACGTAGGGGTATTTCGCCAGGTTCAATCCGACATTCAGGGCGTCGGCTTTGCCTCCGTTCCGTTTTTCGATGACCTTCAAGGCGGTATAAGCGGGGCTCTTGAAGGCTCTTTCGATTTTGAGCGTACCCAGGCTGTCGTTATAGTCAAGGTGAAATTCTTCAAGTTGGAAAGCCGCTTTCAGTTTCTCCAGCGTTTTGTCGGTTGACCCGTCGGAGACCACGATGATTTCGTAGGGGTGGTAGTTCAAGCTTGTCAGGTTTTGGACGCAGTCGGCGATGGTCACCTCCTCGTTGTAGGCGGGGACGAGGACGCTTATTCCGAGTTCATCATCGTCATATTTAGCGCGGGCAGCGGATTTCGATTCTCGTCTCCAGATGACGAGGAAGATGAGAATCAAGAGCATTTCCATCAGGAAATAGGCGACGTAATATATAATCAGCAGATTCTCTATGATGTGCAGAATCGGCATTACAGTTTACTCTGGACGATATGATTATTTGAAACTAAAAGATAACATAACTCTATAATGTACAAATATTTTCATTAAGAATCAAGTTATAAGCACGACTTAGCTTTCTGAAGTCGTATACTCAGATTCTGTGTTAACTTGAACGATGTGGTATCGACTTGTTCAAAATGA
>CAYQZD010000074.1:0-17524 GCA_964421875.1 uncultured bacterium | reverse complement strand
ATTGCTGACTTACAGAATTCCAAATAACTAACAACTATACAAGGACATAGCCGATTTTAGGGGGTCCGGTTTTTTTAGATCATCCTTGAAAAATGACGGAAAAAGGATGTCATTCCCGCGAAACAGACAGTCCGAGAATGCCCCGAATTTGTCATTCCCGCGAAAGCGGGAATCCAGAAGTCATAAATAAACAATAAGTTATAGTATTAGGCAAATAGAATATTAATCGTTTTTTTTATATTCTCAGACAGTCTGGAAAAATGGGAATCCATCTTATAGTATTTGTATTAGTTACCGGACTCCTGCTTGCGCAGGAGTGACAAAAAATAGGACAACCTTTTTTAGAATTGCCTTAAAAAAATCAATGAAAACTTAAACTTTCATTAAAGTCATCCTTTAAACAGTCGATAATATAAATAAGGAAGGTTAGTAATAAAAAAACTTTCATAACTACCCGTTTTTCTGTAATAATGACACAATTTAACGAGAGTTCCGATTTCACGCTAATATTCCTCCATGCAATGAAGACAGGGGGTTCCACTATCCGGAAACTGTTAGAGCGAAAATACAGTCCGGAATCGATAATATTGATAAATCCCAATCGGAATCCCAAAGACCCCGGCGGTTTAACTCCTGAGGAATTCAAAGAACTCCCGGCGGAGAAAAAAGAGCCGCTTAAGGTGGTGGAAGGCCATATTCCTTATCACTTGGGACTGCATCATCACATCCCCAAATCCTGCGCCTACTACACCATCCTGAGAGACCCGGTGGAATTGGCGATATCCTATTATTACTGGTTAGTCGAATACGACCCTGTTTGGAGCGGACTATTCCAAGATTTCAACGACTGGATTGTGAAGGATAATTCCAGGAAAAACATCCAGGTGAGAAGCCTGACTTCCTATGAAATCGACGATGCGACGGCTACGACTCAAGCTGATGTCGAAGAAGCGAAGAACAACCTGCGGAATGGTTTTGGCGCGGTGGGAATCACCGAGCGGTTCGATGAAACCGTGGTCCTGCTCAAACGCCTAATGAGATGGGATACCTGGCCCGAATATAAAAAATACAATGTGACGAAAAACCGGCCTAAAAGATCCGAGCTGTCTGAGAAATCATTGGAATTGTTAAGAGAATACTATGACAAGGATTTCGAATTGTACGAATTCGCCAACAAACTGCTCGACGACACCATAGAAAGCCAGGATGAGTCCTTTCAAGCTGATTTGGACTTATTCAGAGAAATTAAGCGGAGAACTCAATCCGCCGCCAAAGCCGACGATGAAAAATATGCCTCGCTATTGAAAAACGGGGAAACACTCAGCGAAAGCGGCGATTACTTAGGGGCGCTGCAGGTCTTTTTTCAGGCTTCGAAGCTGGCGCCGGAAAGGCCCGAGGCCTTCAACAGTATGGGCGTATTGCACCTGTATATGGGGGATAGAAAGGCTGCCCGGCTGTTTATCGCCAAAGCGCTGGAAATCGACCCATTCTACAGCCAGGCGGTTTATAACCGGAACGAGTTGAATAAAATAACGGCGGAAGCGTAGCTGCTGCTAATCGCAGGAGTTACAGTCATTCTTGAAAAGAATGACGAGACAATGGATGTCATTCCCGCGCAAGCGGGAATCCATCTTCTTGTATTTATATTTTTCTCGTTCCCACGCTCCGTCGTGAGAATGAATAAGGCGGGTCCTTCACCGACCCGCCCTTTTTCTCGCATCTCGCAACTCGCGACTCGCATCTACTTTAACAATATCAATTTCCGCGTCTGCGAATCCCCCCCGGCGTCAAGGCGGGCGAAATAGACGCCGGAGGGCATTGAAGAGGCCTCCCATTCCACATTGTGCGCCCCCGCAGTCTGCCAGCCGTCAGCTAAAACCGCCACCTCTCTCCCGGCAATGTTATAGACCGCTAATTTTACTTGACTCGCATCTCGCAGCTCGAATCTCGCGACTGTGGAAGCGTTGAAGGGGTTGGGATTGCAAGACTGAATCCCGAATCCTGAATCCTGAATCCTAACCGCTTCTTCATCGTCGAACCAGCCATAACAAGCCCAATCTTCGCTGTCCCCCAAATACCCTTCGCCCTCGGTTCCCTGCTTTTCGAAGGGGAAGCAGTCGAAATGCTCCACCGTCCAGGGGTAGTCGCCGATATATGCGTAGTAAAGATAATTCCCGGCGGGGGCTTGAGCCGGAACCGTCTGACTCAAAGTTCTATTGAAATTAGCGGAAGCGGGGATGGTTAAATTCGACCGGTTTAGAATAGGAACCACCCCTACATTGGGAAGCTCAACCTGCGTCCAGATGTCGAAGGCTTGAGGTGATGTGGTGTTGTTGGCGATTTCCACATCGAAGAGAAAACCGCCGCCCCCCGAAGGGATTGTAACCGGAGTAATCTGAGGAGTCAATGTAACCATCAAGTCCAGCGGCGAACCCGCCAGGCGGATTAAATAACCGTCCGAACCCCCAGCGCCAAAAGATTGCGTGTGTCCTGCCATTATATATCCCCAATCGCTGGTCTGTAAGGATGAGCCGCCATAATCATTACCGCTTCCTCCGAAGGTGCAATCCCACTGCAGGTTTCCGGAAGCATCAGTTTTGATTAGATACAAATCATAATTGCCGGAACCATATGAAGCTGTATAACCAGAAGTGATATACCCTCCATCAGAGGTTTGTTGAATTCTCGCAAGTTGCTCATAATTGACTCCTCCGAAAGTGCGCTGCCATTGTTGGGTTCCTGTGGCATCGGTCTTGATTAAATAGCCATCTGAGTCTCCGGAGCCAAAAGACTCTGTTCTTCCCCCAATTATAAAACCACCATCATTAGTCTGGCGAGTCATATAGCCATAGTCATTTCCACTTCCTCCGTAGGTTCTATACCATTGCATATTGCCAATGATGTCGAGCTTGATTAGATAAACATCATAATTGCCCGCGCCAAAAGAGGCTGTAGATCCTACAATGATGTAACCGCCGTCAGTTGTCTGCTGAACTTTATGGCCATGATCATAATCGCTCCCTCCCAGTGTCCTTTCCCACTGGGGACTGCCGGTGGAATCGGTTTTTATCACATATACATCCTCATTGCCAGCGCCATAAGAACTAGTGCTTCCTACAATGATATATCCAAGATCGCCGGTCTGTTGGACACCGTTTCCCCATTCATAGTTACTTCCACCAAAGACGCGATACCATTGCTGAGCGCCGGAGGCATTAGTCTTAATCAAATAAAAATCATCACGACCGGAACCATAGGAATATGTTGTTCCTATTATAATGAAACCACCATCCGCTGTCTGCTGAACACTGCATGCAAAATCATTATCGCTCCCGCCGAAAGTTCGGTGCCATTGTTGAGTACCGACAGCATTGATTTTAACCAGATAGATATCGTTTTGCCCGGAGCCAAAAGAAGTTGTAGGTCCAACGCATATAAAACCCCCGTCGCTGGTCAAGTCCATATTCCAAAATTGATCATCCCCCGTTCCCCCATAAGTCCTGGTCCATAGCGTGTCCGGCGCTTGCGCGAAAGCTGTAATTGCAATTGCAATTACAAGAAATGAGAAGATAGATAACCTTTTCATTTTAAGGCTCCTCCTGATTAATAAAATGATTAATAAGATATAAGTAGTATCAAATTCAGAATTCGGGGATGTCGGAATTCGTTGGTAGGTATTTCGGAAAAGTCAAAGTAACCCCCCATCTATAATAACCATAATATCTTTAAAAGTCAATATAAAAGAATAAGTGAGTGCATTCGAACCCGCATTCATAGTCTCTTGACTTACATACTTTCCAATTTTCTGCGAATAGCCTTAATAGCCAGTGAATTTATCTTGTACACTTGTACACATGCTCACTTGTACACACATCCTTGACTTGCAGACTTGCAGACTTCTTTACCCCACCTCCGCCAGCGCCATCCGCTCGCGGCAAATCCGCTGAAACTCCCGCGCCAGGCGGGGGCACTCAATCATATCCGGGTCGTCGCCCGCCAGTTCGAAAGCGTCCTGCCGCGCCTGCAAGAGCAGCTCCTCATCGGCGACCGGATGGGCGTAGCGCAGCTCCGGCATACCGTGCTGGCGCGTGCCGAAGAATTCTCCGGTGCCCCGGATTTCCAAATCGACCTCGGCGATTTTGAAGCCGTCCTGGGTCTCCTCCAGACAGCGGATGCGCTTACGAGCTTCCTTGGACAACGGCGGGTCGGAAATCAGGTAGCAGTAAGCCTGCTGTCCCCCACGACCTATCCGGCCCCGGAGCTGGTGCAGTTGAGCTAAACCGTATCGTTCCGCATTCTCGATAATCATAAAGGCGGCGTTGCGCACATCCAATCCCACCTCCACCACCGTGGTCGCCACCAAAATTTGCGTCTCGCCCGCCTTGAACTTCCGCATTGCCTCTTCTTTGTCTTCGCTCTTCATCCTGCCGTGCAGGAGTCCTACTTTTAAGTTGCGGAATTCACCCCGCTGAAGCTGGTAGAAATGGTGCTCCGCCGCCCGCAAATCCATCTTCTCCGAATCCTCTACCAGCGGATAGATGATATAAGCCTGGTGCCCGCGGGCGATTTCCTTGCGAAGGTAGTCGTAGATGCGCGGAAGATGCCTGGTGGTGGCGAAGCGGGTTGAGATGTTCTCCCCGGTGAAAGGACCCTCCTTGATGACGGAAATTTCCAGGTCGCCATACATAGTGAGGGCGAGGGTTCGGGGAATGGGCGTAGCGGTCATCACCAGCACATCAGGATTCTGCCCTTTACTGCGCAGTTTTAAACGCTGCGCCACCCCGAATCGGTGCTGCTCGTCCACAATCGCCAGCCCCAGGTTGTTGAATCTAACTCCCTCTTGAATCAAGGCGTGCGTGCCGATTACTAGATTGGTTTCGCCGGAAGATATCTGGCTGCGGATGCCGTTGCGGATGTCCTTGCGCTGCGCCCCTTTAAGCAGACTTACCTTGATTCCCAACGGCTCCAACAGGGGTTTAGCCGTGATGTAATGCTGTTCCGCTAAGATTTCCGTGGGAACCATCAACGAGGCCTGGTAGCCGCTTTCAATAGCCATCACCGCCGCGGTCAGCGCGATTATGGTCTTGCCCGACCCCACATCTCCCTGGATGAGTCGGTTCATCGAATCGTACGACTCCATATCGACCCGGATTTCGTGCAGGACTTCAAGCTGAGATTCCGTGTATTCGAAGGGGAGAGATTTGACGAACTGCTTGGTCAACTCCCCCACATTTTCCGCCCGCACTCCGCCCGGTTCGATGTTCTTCAAATACCGCTGCGCCAGCATCATCTGGAAGAAGAACAACTCCTCATACTTAAAGCGGTTTATCGCCGCATCCCGCTCCTCCATCGACTGGGGAAAATGAACGCTTTCGAAAGCCTGGGGGATGGTCATCAGGTTCCGGGTTTTAATCAAGTTGTCAGGAATATATTCCCGGTAGGCTCCATCGACCTTGTCCAAAGCGGCGCGGATGATTTTGCGTATCCCTCTCGAATCCAGCCGAAACCGCTTCATCTCTTCGTTGCTGGGGTAAAGCGATATTATCCGCCCGGTGTTCCAAAAGGTCTCGCCGTCCTCCTGGTTCAAACGGTCCACCGCCGGATGGATTATCTGCGGCTTATTGTAGTACGTCACCCGGCCGGAAAGCGCCACCCGCTCACCCTTATCGAAAAAGTGCGCCCAATAGTTCACACCGTGAAAAAACACCGCCTCCACCACTCCGGTGTCGTCAGCCACATTAAGGATGAAACGCTGTCCCCGATGCCCGCCGCCCATTACCCGGTGAGACATCACCTTGCCGATGATTGTGACTTCTCCCGAATCCAGTGTGAGGTCCGATACCTTCATCACTGAAGAACGGTCAAGGTAGCGGCGGGGAAGATAATAAAGCAGATCGTCCACGGTTTTAATCCCGGCGCGCTCCAAAATTTCGGCCTTTTTAGGCCCCACCCCGGGAATAAATTGCACCGAGGATTTATGAGGATTTATCGTATTTTCACTCATCGATTCTCTTCTGAATTCTTAACTAATATTATAACTAATAAAACTTTACGGCCGCTTATACCGAACCGTGTATTTAATCAGGGTCTCTTCGCCCGTCTTGTGAGGCGGGGTTCTCACTTTGAATTCTACGGTGAAGGCGTCCTTCTCCACATATTTGTGGGTCGATTTGGTTATTTCCCATTCCCCGTAAAAGCGCTGGCGGACTATAATGGTCACCGGCTCAGCCTTGTGATTGCGGAGGCTAACCTCAACATCCTCCTCCCGGATCTTCTGGCTGATATGACGGGTAGCGGCGACACGCCTCTCCGCCACCAAATCGAAGGCTTTGCCCACCAAAACCTCGACCTTCTCATCCTTGGGCGTGTGGTCGACCCAATCCTCGCCGATAAATTCCAGAGTCCCGTCGTCATCCTGCTGATATACCCGGATTTTACCCTGCGGCAGCGGCATTCCTAATCCCGCCTTAGAGCTGTTTTGAAACGACAGAAAAACCTGAACCTTATCCTCACCCCGCTGACCGTCGAAAATATAGTTTTTCCTGAAATCCACTTCTCGTTCGGGGAATAACGATATCTGCTTTATCTGATTGTCTTTCAGCGTCGAAGGACGCTGGAGCGTGTACAAATGATATTCGAAGAAAGCTTTTTCTTCGAAAGGGGCTTTCTTGCCCAATGCGGCAAAATCCATCACCTCCCCCTTGAATCTCCCCGGACGCTCAGCGCGGTGAACATCGCCCGCCATTAGCTTCAATGTGGCCTCCTCGAAGGTCTCGCCGCTGTGATTGTCAATCGAAACCCAGCCGGTGAATCCCAGTTTCGCTTTTCCCGTAACCGCCACATACTCCGCCTGCCACTCCATCCCCCGAGTAAGATAGGAAACTTCAGCGGCGCGCCTACCCTTAACCTCGGAATTCAAAGTCCAAACCAGGGTCGGACGCTCCACAAAGTTTTCAGGCAGGCGGGGAAATTCGGTGTGAATCACCTCCTCGCCCCGGACCACCATTACCTTCCCTTCATCCCCGACCAGGATGAAATGCCCCCCGTCCGAGGGTTGAAGCCGTCCCTCGAACATATTTCCCTCCGATGTGAAAACTCGGACACTGGAGCCGATAAACTTGTCCCGGATTTTCCCCACCGAAGCCATGTCATACTCGTAGTTCTGCTCTAGGATTTCCACCTTATCCGCCTTGAAATGCACCGAAGTTGGAATAATCATCGAGGGGATGCTGGTGAAATTATATGCGAAGCTCCCCTTACTGAAATCGATCTGCCTGACATCGTGCACCAGCGCCAAATCGCTGTTATAGACAGTGATAGAGAGGTCGCGGTCTGCGGCGATTGCCGCCGCAGTAAATACGATGATGACTGCCAGCGCCTTCTTCATAACTCACTCCGAAAATTAAGTGGATAACAGCTCTATATTCGCTTCCAACTTAGCCAATTCCGCCTCGCTGCCCGACAGCTTTTCCCGCTCGCGCCTAACCACCTGTTCCGCCGCCTTCTCCACAAAATTGGGATTGGAAAGTTTCTTCCGCTGATTCTCAATTCGGTTCATCAGCTTCTCGCGCTCCCTCTTCAAGCGCGCCAGTTCCGCTTCGACATCAATCAAATCGCCTAAGGGCAGGAATACTTCCACCCCCTCAACGATGGCTGATGAGGCAGGCCGGGGCTTCTCCTCGCTCACTAAAATTCGGTCCACCTTCGCCAGCGTCTCCAGATAACCGGCGTGCTTCTGAAGCAGTTTAATCCGGGGGTCATCCCCAACCAGCGCTATCTCCGCCCGCTTCATCGGAGGAACATTCATTTCCGAGCGCAGGTTGCGAACCGCACCGATTACTTCCTGAATGAAGGAGATATCCCTCTCAGCGGCGGGCGAACCCGCCCCCTTCCTGGGTAAAGGATACTTCGCCTTCATTAATAATCCACCCTCAGTCGAGTTAAGCCCCAGCGCCCGGTGCAGCTCTTCCGTAATGAACGGCATAAAGGGGTGCAGCAGTTTCAGGATGGAATCGAAAACCTCTAAAGCAGTTGACAGCGCCTTCTCCCGCGCTTCTTCAGACTTGCCGTAAAGCCGGGGCTTGATAAGCTCCAGGTACCAGTCGCAGTACTCATTCCAGGTGAAACGGTAGATAGCGGACAGCGCGTCGTCCAGCCGGTAATGCTCGATTTCCCGATGCGCCGTCTTCACCACCGCGTTGAGCCGGGAAACAATCCAGCGGTCCGCCAGTTCCGCCGGGGCAGGTTCCACCCCTTTGAGGTTCCCCTGCATCGCTAAGAAACGCCCCGCGTTCCACAGCTTGTTGGCGAAATTGCGGCCCATTTCAAAGCGCGAAGGAGCGAGTTTGATGTCCTGCCCCAGGGTGTTCAACACCGTGAGAGAGTAACGCACGCCGTCAGCCCCGTACCGGTCTATCATCTCCACCGGGTCGATGCCGTTGCCCAGCGATTTCGACATCCAGCGCCCTAATTCGTCCTTTATCATCCCCGTAATATAGACCGTATGGTAAGGAATATCGCCGACAAATTCCAAACCTGCCATAATCATCCGCGCTATCCAGAAGAAAATAATGTCATAGGCGGAAACCAGGACATCGGTCGGATAAAAATACCCCATCTCCGGCGTCTTATCCGGCCATCCTAAAGTGGAAAAGGGCCAGAGCCAGCTGGAAAACCAGGTGTCGAGCACATCGGGGTCTTGAGTCAAGCCCCCGCCGCACTTGGGACATTGCGCCGGATCAGCCTCCTCAACCACTATCTCACCGCATTCGTCACAATACCAAACCGGGATGCGGTGCCCCCACCAGAGCTGCCGGGAGATGCACCAGTCGCGCACATTCTCCAGCCAGGAGTAATAGACCTTGGTCCAGCGCCGGGGAACGAAATTGACCCGCCCCTCGCGGACAGCTTGAATCGCCGGCTCCGCTAAGGGCTTCATCTTCACAAACCACTGCCGCGAGAGGTAAGGTTCAATCACGGTGCGGCAGCGGTAGCAGTGACCGATGGAATGAGTGTGCTCGGTGGTTTTGACCAGCAGGTCGCGGCGCCGCAGTTCCTCCAGCAACGCTTCCCGGCATTCGTAGCGGTCCATCCCCACAAACTCTTCGCCGGCTTCAACTGTCATTTTCCCGTCCTCGTCCAGCACCTTGATTGCCGGCAGGTTGTGGCGTTTGCCGATCTCGAAGTCGTTGGGATCGTGCGCCGGAGTGACCTTGACAGCGCCAGTGCCGAATTCCAAGCTGACTTCAGGATCGGCGATTATGGGAATTTCACGCTTGATGACGGGGATGACGGCGGTTTTGCCCACCAATCCCTTAAAACGCTTGTCCTTGGGATTGACCGCGATAGCGGTGTCCCCTAACATCGTTTCCGGGCGGGTGGTGGCGACCTGGATGAACTGGTTGGGTAAGCCCTTCAGATAATAATTAATCCACCATAAGCGACCCTGGTGTTCCTGATGGTTGACCTCGTCGTCCGAAATGGCGCTGCGGCACCGGGGACACCAGTTCACGATGTAGTCTCCCCGGTAAATCAATCCCTTGCGGTAGAGCCGCACAAACGCCGCCCGCACCGCTTTGGAAAGCTGCTCGTCCATAGTGAACCGTTCCCGTGACCAATCGGCAGAATCGCCCAGCAGCCGCTTCTGTCTGGAGATGACGCCGCCATGATCCTCCTTGTGTTTCCAAACTTCTTCGAGGAACTTCTCCCGGCCTATATCTTCCTTCTTGATTCCCTTCGCCAGCAGTTTTTTCTCCACCACATTCTGAGTTGAAATCCCCGCGTGGTCCGACCCCGGCAGCCACAGAGCGGAGCGCCCCATCATCCGGTGATACCTTATCAGCGCATCCTGAATCGTGTCCTGCAGAGCGTGCCCCATATGCAGGATACCGGTCACATTGGGGGGCGGCATCATAATCACGAACCGTTCAATATCGGGAGTGACCTCGACCCGGAAATGGCCGCCCTCCTCCCAAATTTTATACCATTTCGGTTCGACTTCTTTGGGATTATAGACTTTTGGTAGTTCGATGTTCATTGTTAAATATTTTTAATAGGTGTTAACAACTAACATAATATTTCAAAATACTACTTGGATTGTTTTAATGATAATTCATATCGTCATTCCGGCGCAGCCGGAATCCTTCTGTAAAAAAGCGCCGTTCTACAATTCCATCTTATTCTGATTATCCGGCTTATCCTTCTGCACCCGGGGCGCTTTTTTAAATGCGATAGAGCGCCCGGTGAAACGGGGAAACTGCGCCCTCAGCCCCTCATCGAAATATTCCCGCACAGAGAGTATCTGAATTTTAGGAAATTTCTTCTTAAAAAGCTCCGATTCATAGAATCCTGCAGTGGCGGCTTCGGTCCGCATCTCGCTGGTGGGAGGGTCTAAAGTGATGAGCGCCCCCATCGCCGCCTTTTCCCGCTCCACCGTGCCCTTAAGCTCCCGCACGTGAACCGGACCCGTAGCGCCCCCCTTGACCGAGATGATAACCGCCTTCGATTTACGCTTCTCATCGTCGATGAAGGGGTAGATGCCGTCGATACCCCGGTCGCGCCCCTTTTTCTTCTCCTCCACGCCCCCTACCGGCCTTGCGTCCACCAGCGACAGCGCCCACCACTGAAATTCGTACTTATCCTGTTTCGCCAGCGCTTTGGCGGAAATGTAGTCTTCGGGGATGCCGAAAACTTTGTAAGAACATTCGCCTTCAAATACATCATTTAACCTCTTCCTAATTAACTGAATAGCAAGATGTGTGATGTCGATTCCAATCCATTTACGACCGAGCTTTTCCGCTGCTTCAATTGTTGTTCCGCAACCACAAAATGGATCCAACACTGTATCACCTGGTTTTGAAGATACCTCTATTATTCTCGCTAATAAAGCCATAGGTTTCTGCGTAGGATATCCAAGTCTTTCTCGTGCTGCTCTATTTATAAAAGGGATGTCTGACCACCAATCTCTCGGTAATACACCCGGCTTAGTGTCTAAATAGTCTCTATAGACTAATTCAGGATGTTCTTCTTCAATATCAGGCGACAATCCATGTTTTCCAGTATAAGGTCCTCCCTTCCCTCGTATTTGATATCGGCGACCATCTTTATCAGTTAAATTGAATTTAGCAAGTGTTCCCGATGAGTAACCCATAGTTACACTTTGCCAATTAAAAGTATATGGTATATTTGGATTCTTTACATAGAATAGAATTATATCGTGCTTTTTATTCCAATGTTTCTTAGATAACTCGCGTTCCTTATAGCACCAAGCAATCTCATTTTTATAGTTTTTTGTGCCAAATATCCTATCCAGGATTATTTTTAAATAGTGACTTGCTGTGGGATCACAGTGAAGGTATATTGAACCGGTCTTTTTTAAGACTCGTTTCATTTCAAGAAGTCTCGAAGTCATCATCACCAAATAAGCCATCATAGCGCAGGGACCAATGAAATCATATAAACCTTCAAGCAGCCTCCTGACATTGTCTGGCGCGCTAATTCTCAAATCATCATAATCTTCCGCCGCGTCCGGCCAGTGCCATGTATCTGTGAAAGCTTTTATTTGAGATGGAGGAGCCTGACCTGCTTCATCCTTGAAGAGTATGTTATATGTCGCCTGCGAATTGAAGGGCGGGTCGAGGTAAATCAAATCGACTGATTCATCGTCAATTTGCTCTCGCATAACCTTAAGGTTATCCCCGTAAAACAAGGTATTTTCCATTAGATAACCTCCATTTCTTGAAATGTGTACTCGCAAGTAAAACCGAATACTTTCTGTAAACGATTATTTGTCATTGATATCGCTTCCGCTGAATTGTCTATCCCTATCCAGCGCCGCCCTAACTTCTCCGCCGCTTCGATAGTGGTCCCGCAGCCACAGAAAGGGTCGAGCACTATATCGCCGGGATTGGAAGCCACATTGATGATTCTCTCCAACAAAGCTAAGGGTTTTTGCGTCGGATAACCGAGCCGCTCTTTATCGGTGGAACTGAGAGGCGGCACATCGTCCCATAAGTTGCTTATTTTTCTCCCTAAATATTCATCCGAATACCTTTTATACCTGGGTTTTCCTCCGCTTGTCCAATATATCAAGTATGGATTTTCAGCAAGTCTTTCATCAAAAGTCTCTTGTGTCCACCGCCAGCCTAAATTAGTTCTTACTTTCTTGCCCTGAATGATTCTTGTTTCTTCTTTGCTATATTCGTTGGAGGACTGCTCTAATTTCTCGTGCGTATATCTCCTTCCCGTCTCCTCTTCTTTATAGGGAAATTTCTGTTCGATTTCCTCATCGGTCAATTCGGTATAATGATGATTGAACAAATAGCGGTCGGATTTCGAATAGAAAAAGATTGAGTCTGTCATCACATCTAAGCGTCTGGTGGAAAGATGATGTCCCAGTGTCCTTTTCCATAGTATCTCATTCCTGAAGTTTTTCACACCAAATACTGTGTCTAACAACAGTTTCAAATAATGACTGGCAGTGGAATCGCAATGGAGAAAGAGCGAACCGTCTATTTTCAACACCCGTTTCAATTCCAACAGCCGCGAGGTCATCATCACCAAATACGCCATCATGGCGCAGGGTCCCATAAATTCATACAGCCCCTCCAGGAAGCGCCGCACCGCCTCCGGGGCGGATACCCTCAAATCATCGTAATCCTCCGCCGCGTCCGGCCAGTGCCAGGTGTCGCTGAAAGCCCTAACCTGCGACGGCGCAAAGTCCCCGCTCTCGTCCTTGAACAGTATGTTATAGGTCGCCTGCGAATTGAAGGGAGGATCGAGATAAATCAAATCCACCGATTCATCCTCGATTTGCTCCCGCATTATCTTCAGATTGTCGCCGTAGAAAAGGGTGTTATCCATTGAATTACACCTTGAAAATCCTATAATAGTCCTGTAAGGGCGAAGCATTCTTTATATAACAACAATATTAATAATGACTTTAACTTGAATGCTTCGCCCCTACATAGAATTCAAAACATAACCGCCTCTCCCGCCGCAAATCCCCTCTATCCTGCGCCGGGCGATTGCCACCGCTTCTTTTGAACTGTCAATCCCTATCCACCTCCGCCCCAGCTTTTCCGCCGCTACTAATGTCGTCCCGCTGCCGCAGAAGGGGTCGAGCGCCACCTCGCCCTCCCGCGAGGAGGCTTTGATAATACGCTCCAGCAACGACAGCGGCTTCTGAGTGTCATACCCGGTGCGCTCCTTAGCCATAGGATTCACCGGCGGAATATCGTCCCAGACATCCCCTAAAGGATGACCCGGCATCTCGTCCAGATAACGCTTGACCGTAGGTCTGCCTTTTTGGGTGAGGACGATGACGCCTTTGGCGCACAGTTCGTCGATGGTCGTCTGCGACCACCGCCAGCGCGAACCCGCCGGAGGCGGTATCTCCCTCCCGAAAAACTTCATCGCCGCTCCCTCCCCGGCGGCTAAAGCGTTGTCCAGCCGGTATAGTCTTCCCTGGGAATCACGCTTGAAATGGCTCTTGATATAGGAATCTTTGTAGGGAATCCGCTGGGGTGAAAACCGTCTTTTCGCCTCCGGGGAAGCGGTGAAGAACAGTATCTGGTCGTGAATCCGGCCCCACCGCTTGGCGTTGGCGTGGAAATTAAAACGCTGCCACACAATCGTGTTCTGGTAGTTCTCCCCGCCGAACACCGCCTCCATCGCCGTCCTCAAATAGTGCCCCGCGGAGCCGTCGCAATGGAGGTAAATCGAACCTGTCCGCTTGAGAACCCGCCGCATTTCCACCAAACGCGCCGTCATCATCGTGAGGTAAGCTAACATCGGCGAAACTCTCAACAGCTCGCGGAAACCCCGCAGCAGCCGCTTCACCTCCTCCCGCCCCCCCATCATCAGTTTCTCATATTCCCCGGAAGAATCCTCCCACCTCCATAAATCGGAAAACGCGTTTTTAATCTCCGCCCGCTTTTCATCAGAGCCATTACCTGATAGAACCTTATAATCGGCCCCGGAATTGAAGGGCGGGTCGAGGTAAATCAAATCGACCGAGGCATCCTCTATCCTTTCCCGCATCACCCGCAGGTTGTCGCCGAGGTAGATTCTGTTCACCACTTGATTCTACGAGTTTTTACCGTTACTTGGACGCTCCCCGCTATCCGGCTCAATATGCACCAGAGCATTCTGCACATCAGGACATTTCGCTATCAAATCCTGCCGCACCCGGCGGGCGATTTCATGTCCCTCATATACAGTTATATCAGGATTCACTTCCACATGGACATCGACCAATACCTTCAAACCGCTGCGCCGAGCCGCTAAAGATTCCACCGCCCGCACCCCTTGAGTCTGCTCAATCGCTTCGCGAATGGGTCGAAGCTGCTCCTCCGGGATGAGTTTGTCCATCAAATCGGATGCCGCCCGCTGGAAAAACTTCACCCCCACGAAAATGATTATCCCCGCCACCAAAGCCGCCGCTAAATGGTCCATAAAGTGCCATTTGGCTCCCCCATATATCGACAGCGTAATCCCCCCCAGCGCAATAAGCGAGGAGATCGCATCCGAACGGTGATGCCAGGCGTCCGCCTTCAATGACAAAGAATCGAGACGCTTCCCCAGCCGGTAGGCGTAATGGAAATTAAGTTCTTTGACAACAATGGAGATGACCGCAGCCCACAAAGCGATAACCTTCACCTCCTTGAAACTGCGCTCGCTGATGGATACCAGCGCGTCATAACCCAGTTTCAAGCCGGCGATGATGAGCAGTATCGCCACGATTTTCGCCGCCAGCGCCTCAGCCTTGCCGTGCCCCCAGGGATGGTCCCGGTCAGCCGGTTTGGCCGCCATCTTCATCCCCAGCCAGACTATCACCGATGATACCACATCCGAAGCGCTGTGAACCGCATCCACGGTCATCGCGCTGGAATTCCCCAGAATTCCCGCGGCAAGCTTCAGCCCGGTGAGGAAGAGATTGACCGCCACACTCACCGCAGCGCAGACCGCGCCCGCCCTGTAATCCTTAACGGAACTGTCTGCCCTCACCGTAGTGTTCTCAGT
The DNA here is from genome assembly GCA_964421875.1 of uncultured bacterium. Classification (GTDB taxonomy): domain Bacteria; phylum Electryoneota; class Tariuqbacteria; order Tariuqbacterales; family Tariuqbacteraceae; genus CAYQZD01. The sequence goes on along the minus strand of CAYQZD010000074.1, from coordinate 2,503 downwards.
ATCCTCACCCCCCGTCATTCAGCATCCTCTGCGCAGCGAAATCCCAGATAACTTAAACGAAGGACGGGTGAAGCCCGATTACGGTAATACACTTTTTGAAACTCCCTCCCGTAGTTCCAGGAACCGCCCCGAATCACCCGCGCGCTCCCCCGCGAAGGTCCTCGCGGATTCTCCAACGCCGCGCTGTCTGAGTAGAATGTAGCGCTGTAATAGTCCGCAGTCCATTCCCAAACATTCCCCGCCATATCGTAAAGCCCGAATCCGTTAGCGAGATACTGCCCCACAGGCTTGATTCCCTGGGGAATTGTGTCCGGATTGTGGTGATAATTCGCCAATTCCTCCTTCAAAGAACCTTTCCAGGGATAATCCTCGCCCTCCAAACCGCCCCGCGCCGCGACCTCCCACTCCGCTTCGCTAGGGAGGCGTTTCCCCGCCCACGCGCAGTAAGCAGACGCGTCTTTCCATGATACCCCGGTCACCGGCAGGTAAGGCTTGTTGAAGGTGGTATCGTCCCAAAAAAGCGGTTCCCGGTGTCCGGTGGCTTCAAGAAAATCCCTGTACTGAGCGTTGGTAACCTCGTGAACATCGATATAAAAAGACCGGAGTTTGACCTTATGCAAGGGCCTCTGGTCGAGCATACCCTTATTGTAACCGATGCTGTATTCGCCGCCGGGAATCAAAGCCATCGTATCCGGAGGGATGATGATGGTATCGCTGACCGCTGCCGCAGAGTCCGAGACTGTGGTGTCGCCTGCAACGGGCTCAGCGCCCAGTATCTGAGACTTGCCGGTATCTTGACCTCGCGCCCCAAAAAATACGAGCAGGAGTATAAGAAACGCTGGAAGGAATTCTTTCACGATTATTTTCGGAAAATGGTGGCAGAAATCGATGATAGCGGGAAGAAATTTGATAGTGTTCAACCCGGAGGGGGTTCTTAATTTTTACTTCTCACTGGAAATAATGTTCCAAGAATAATAGAATATAACCTAAAAATACGAATTTATGTATCATTAAAAGCTTTCAAAAACAGTTGAAATAGTCTCAATGTAAATATATTAATATTAAGGATATATGTTGATGTTGAATAGCCGTAATAGCCTTAATAGCCAGTGAATAAAAACTCTTAATAAACAAACAGATAACTATTTTCTTTTGATAAAGCTATAATATTACGAGTTTATACACCGCCCCCTAAAATTAGTTGTACGATAGTCAGCAATTAACAATTCAACCCGAAAAAGGCGCCCACCGCCCACCATAGCGCCGCCGCCGCCTCTCGAAAAGCTTCACCAGAATCAATCCCGCTGCGAAACCGCCGATATGGGCGAAAAAAGCCACTCCGCCGCCCTTAGCCCCCAGAGTCCCAACACCGGAAATAAGCTGAAATACAATCCAAAAACCCAGAACCACGGAAGCGCGCACCTGGATTACCTGTATGAAAACGAATAGGAATAACAGCACCGTCACCCGCGCCCGAGGAAACCTGATTAGGTATCCCCCCAAAATCCCCGATATTGCCCCCGAAGCCCCCACCATCGGTACCAATGAATCCGGGTCAAGTACCCCCTGAAGCATCGCTGCGCCTATACCGCACAAAAGGTAGAAGACGATAAAGCGCACCGGACCCATAATGTCTTCGATGTTGTTGCCAAATATCCAGAGGTAAAGCATATTCCCCAAAAGATGCATAATCCCGCCGTGCATAAACATACTACTGAAAATGGTCGCTACAGGCGAAATCGGAGAAAAAGCTCCCTCACCGGTGAACAAACGCGCGGGAACAAAACCGTAAGTCTTGATGAACACCATCCGCTCCTCAAGCCCCATCGGTAGCTGAGCCAGATGAACCACTATGTTGAGCGCAATCAGCCCGATAGTGACATAAGGAGTATTATGCGTGGGATTATCGTCCTTTAAAGGAATCATCTCTGTTGCCAATCACCAATTAAGCGTTAAGTTTGTAGGGTGGGTTTTAACCCACTAAAAAATTTGTGTAGTGCAGGGTCTCCGCAGTATATCTGAGAACAACAGTTTTCGTTTTATCAAATACATCGTGTAACAATTTGAGCGAACAATTGATGCGCAAGTATAAATATTATCAAGTGCTTATGGTTAATTAAGAAATTCGGGTTAAGACATTGCGTGGGAGAGGCAAATTTAAGTCATTTTACAATAAGAATGCAATCAAAATGTCAAGTCTTGGAGATGACCACCTCTACCCGCAATCCTCTTTAGAAAGATAATCCCCATCATCTATCTTTTGAAGAATATAATCTTCTAATTCAGACTTTACATTGTGGAAATTTTTTGTAGGAGGATTCCAAACCACTAATCTAAATGTTATATCTCTTGTCGGTTTTCCATCCAGACTGAGTTCTGCAGGAATTGTGTATTCAGCGCGAACATATAGAAAAAGATCGTCTTTATTGCTTTCGACTTCAGATTTAAGCCAATCTAATGAATTCTTCTCTGAGATTAACAACATGAACTTTGTGTTCTCGTT
>CAYQZD010000073.1:0-17582 GCA_964421875.1 uncultured bacterium | reverse complement strand
TATATTCGTATATTACCTGTGAGGGGGCTTTTGATAAATGAGGCGGTGCCGATGAGGGATTTCAAAAGCTTCGCCTCATATTCATTATCATAATCATCATCATCTCTACCGCGGATTAAATATCAAAGAGCATATCCTGCGCAGATAAATACGCTTAGCGTGCTACTAATCATTATTGGATTATAAAATGAAACTGAGAATCTGTTTATCGTCGATACTGGCGGGGGCGTTTTTAATCAGCGGCGCGGCCTTCGGCCAGCAGAACCTGGTGGGGGCTTTGAGCGGCGCTCTCGGCCCCGGAAGCTATAATGTCATCGGCCCCATCGCTGTGATGCAGGGCAGCTCCCTCACGCTCGCCCCGGGAACGGTGTTCAACTTCAACGGAGACTTCGGTTTCGATGTTTACGGCGTGCTCACCGCCGTGGGAACCGAACAGGACAGCGTTAAGTTCATCCAGGGCTCCGGTTCCGCCTGGAACGGCATAAATATGTACGGACATACCACCGATTCCAGCCGCTTCGAATACTGCCTCATCGAAGGCAGTAATTGTATCGGTGTGGACCTGGACAGTTGCAATATCTCTTTCAACCACTGCCTCATCACCAATAACAACTCCGGCGGCGGTTGAGGCATCTTCAACAGCGGTGGGATCTACTGCCATAATTATTCCAACGTCGTTGTAACCAACTGCAACCTTTCCGGGAACTGGGCTGACACACACGGCGGGTCGATTTACAGCGAGTTTTCCGAGCTGACAATAACCGACTGTATCATCAACAACAATCACACCAACAACGGCGACGCCGGAGCCTTGTTTTTGTATTACACCGATGCTATTATTACCGGATGCGACATTTCGGGAAATCGCGCTAAAGGCGACGCCGGCGCGTTTTATATAAGCTGCAGCAGTCCGGTTATATCAAATTGCACCATTAATAATGACACGGCGCGGCACACTTATGGCGGCATCTGTTTCGGGGGAGCGATGTACATACACGGCACCGCTAATCCCCAAATCCGCGATTGCACCATCAGTGGAAGCTATTCGACCGCCGCGGGCGGCGCAGTATTCGTTCACGCCGCCGCCAATCCGGTGTTTGTCAATACCATCATCGAAGGGACGGTGCAGGGCGGCGCGATTCACATCACCTCCTCGCCCAACGCCTCCTTCACCTATATGGATTTCTTCAATAATAGCGGCGGCAATTTCACCGGAATCCCCCGCCCCGGAATGGGAATCTTATGCGCGGTGAACGCCAACGGCGACTCCTGCGACACCTATATGAATATCTACTTCGATCCCAGGTTTGTCAATCCCGGCGGAGGTGATTACCACCTTCAGGCGAATTCCCCCTGTATCGACGCCGGCGATCCCAGTACCCCGCTTGACCCTGACAGCACAGTAGCTGACATTGGCGCGTTCTACTTCGACCAGAGCGGCGCGACTCCGCTGGTATTGGTCCTGACTCCGCATAATCCGCCGATTCAGATTCCCGCCAGCGGCGGCAGTTTCACCCTGGAAGCGGCGATTGAGAACACCACGCAGGACCCCATAACCTTCGACGCCTGGACCGAAGCGGTCCTTCCCAGCGGCGCCGTTTACGGGCCCATAATCCTGCGGACGGGCTTGATTATTCCTCCGGGCGCGACCATTCTGCGGGTATTGACGCAGAATGTTCCGGGCTACGCCCCTCCGGGGAATTACAGTTACGTTGGCAAGGCGGGGACTCATCCCGGTGTGGTGATAGATTCCGACGAATTCCCCTTCACCAAGCTCCCCGGAGACGCCTTGCCAGGTCTCAACCTGGGCTGGTCTATTTCCGGCTGGGATAATGAAATATCGCAATTCGAACATACAGACCGCCGGGTGCGGAGACCCGGCGGCACGGTGAGTGTTTCACCGAATCCCTTCAACGCATCGACAGCTATCAGCTTCAAGCTGGGAGCTTCCAGCAATATCAAGCTGACAATATACGATATCGCCGGGCGCGAGGCGGCGCGGCTGGCGGAGGGATTCTACCCGGCGGGGACTTATCAAGTGGAATGGGACGCCGCCGGATTTTCCAGCGGGGTGTATTTCGCCCGGTTGACCGCGGGCTCTCAGCGCTGGACGGAGAAATTGCTGTTGACGAAGTAATTAAAACATGCAACAGGGTGCGGAAACCCTGTTGCACTATTAGGTATGCGTTCCCACGCAGGAGTGTGGGAACGAGTAAAATGTTTTGTTAGTCGAATACAGGGATTCGCCCCTACCATTCAACGGGAATTCATCGGCACAGTGTTTTCGACTTGAAGACTTGTTGACTTGCTGACTTTCTGACCTATTTTATAGTAAACATTCATTGGGGAAGAAGATATGAAGAGAGTAACATCTTTTTCGCTGGTAATTATTGTTGCTGCCTTATGTTTGAATAATGTATCTCAGGGGCAAACCCTTTCTGGTCCGCTTAGAGGCAGCCTGGGTCCGGGGACTTACCATATAGTCGGCGAAATATTTGTCCTCGCCGGCGACAGCCTCAACCTCGCTCCGGGAACGGTTTTCAGCTTCGGCGGCGACTATGTTTTCAATATTTACGGCAGAATTTCCGCGATCGGGACTGTGAACGACAGTATTAAATTCATCCACAATCCCGATTCGGTGGGCGGGCTCGGTTCGTATTGGAACGGTTTCGACTTTTACTATCCCGGCACCGATTCCAGCCGCTTCGAATACTGCCTTATCAACGGCAGCGACTGTCTGGGGACGGACTTCGAAAACAGCAGCCCGGTTTTCGTCAATTGCAGCATTGTGGGGAACAACGCTGGCGGATATTGAGGGACTTACAACGGCGGTGGGATCTACTGCATCAACAATTCACATCCGACTTTTGTCGGCTGCGATATATCGAACAACCATTCTCAGACCGGCGGCGGCGGTGTTTTCGTTAACAACTCCAGCCCCTCATTCACGAACTGTAAGATAAACAATAATCATACCAATCAATGGGACGCTCATGGGGGCGGATTTCATCTGCTCAATTGCAGCGATGTCGTAATCGATAATTGTGAAATTTCGGGAAACCGAGCCAACGGGAGCGGCGGCGGACTCTACATCAGCAACTGTAGTCCGGTCATCAGTAACTGTGTATTCAGCATAGATTCAGCTTATAGTTCCGGGAATGTATTCGGCGGAGGAATCTTCTTCCATGGGTTGTCGAATCCTCAGGTCGTCAACTGCACCTTCGACCAGTGCTATGCCAGGAGCGCCGGGGGAACATTTTTCCTCCATGCCGCTTCCAATCCGACCATAGTCAACACCATTGTCGCAGGGACGATAAATGGCGGCGGAGTCTATATTAACAGTTCCCCGAACGCTTCCTTGACATATTGCGACTTTTACAATAACACCGGGGGTAATTTTCCCGGAGTGCCTCGTCCAGGACTGGGGACTCTAACCGCAGTGAACGCCAACGGCGACTCCTGTGATACTTATATGAATATCTACCTCGACCCGAGGTTCGTCAATCCCGGTGCGGGCGATTACTATCTCCAGGCAAGTTCTCCCTGCATCGACGCCGGCGATCCAGCCGCGCCGCTCGACCCTGACAGCACAGTAGCTGACATTGGCGCGTTCTACTTCGACCAGAGCGGCGCGACTCCGCTGGTGTTAACCCTGACTCCGCACAATCCGCCGATTCAGATACCTGCCAGCGGCGGCAGTTTCACCCTGGATGCAGCGATTGAGAACACCACGCAGGACCCTATAACCTTCGACGCCTGGACTGAAGCGGTTTTACCCAGCGGCGGTGTGTATGGTCCGATTATCCTGCGGACAGGTTTGGTGATTCCCCCTGGCGCTACCATTCTGCGGGTATTGACGCAGAATGTTCCGGGCTATGCGCCTTCGGGGAATTACACATACGTTGGTAAGGCGGGGACTCATCCGGGGGTGGTGATAGATTTCGACGAATTCCCCTTCACCAAACTCCAGGGTGACGGAATTCAGACTCATAACCAGGATTGGGAATGCTATGGTTGGGATGACGAGAACGAATTCTCAATTCTCAATTCTCAATTTTTAATTCTCAGTTCCTCTCCCAATCCCTTTAACTCATCGACAGCTCTTAGCTTCGAGCTGCAAGCTGCAAGCCAAATCAAGCTGGCGGTTTACGACATCTCCGGGAGGGAAGTTGCGTTGTTAGCGCAGGGATATCATCCTGCGGGAACCTATCAAGTCGAGTGGGACGCTTCTAAGACGGCGAGCGGAGTGTATTTCGCCCGGCTCGCAGATGGCTCGCTAAGCCGGACGCAGAAGCTGCTGCTGATAAAGTAACTTGTTCATTCCCTTTCTTTGTACTTTAGCGGATTGGAGGAGAAATGAAGGGAATCAGGTTCTTTTCACTGTTTTTGATAGTTTTTTCGTTCTCATCGTTGCCTTCGGCGGCGCAGCTTGAATTCACCAGACATATGTTATATCCGTGGTACGCCGCCTCTACGAGTCCCGCAGACATAGACAGCGATGGCGATATTGACATATTCGGTATGGGCTACCAGGATTTAAGCTGGTATGAGAACAACGGCTACTTCAGCTTTTTCGAACACCGCGTCCAGGATTTCTGGAACTACGGTATGGGCTGCTGGGCCGGCGATCTCGACGGCGACGGCGATGTCGATTTAGCGGGCTCCGCCTGGACAGGTGACGAAGTCGCCTGGTGGGAAAACGACGGCGGCCAGAATTTCACTTTCCATTCTTTTGGCTTTTTCGATGGCGCCGCCTGTGTGCACGGCGTCGACCTCGATGAGGACGGCGATATGGACCTGGTGGGAGCCGCGGACCACAACAACTTGGTTTACTGGCTGGAGCAGGATTCCCTCCGGCATTTCACTCTGCAACTGGTGGATTCAGCGCTCTATCCCCGCCAGACCTTCACCATCGACCTCGACCGGGACGGGGACCTCGATATTGTGAGCCATTCCGGCTTCTTGCACTTGCCGTACCGCCCGGACTCAATTTTGTGGTTTGAGAATGACGGTAGTGAGAACTTCACCAAGCGCTTTGTTGCCGGTTTGAACCACTCTTATGACCTGCAGGCCGCCGATATGGACGGCGACGGTGACAACGATATCATAGCCTGCAGTCTAATGGAAGACTGTATCTGTTTCTACCGCAATACCGGCGACTGCGTTACCTGGGACATAATACCCATCACCGTCTCGTTCAGCGATCCTTATGACATCGAACTGGTGGACCTTGACGGCGACGGCGATTTTGACATTTTATGTCCCTGCCACTGGGAGAATTACATTGTTTGGTTCGAGAACGACAGCTTGAACGATTCTCTGGTTTTCATTCAGCGCAACATTCCCGGCAGGGTGGTTTTGCCCAGTGAGGTCGACCCCATCGATATGGATTTCGACGGCGATTGGGATTTTATCGCCGCCGGCAACGAATACTATGTCTGGTGGTTCGAGAACCACCTGTATGAACCTTACGGCGTCACCTTGGAATTAAATCCGGTCAGTCCGCCGGTAATCGTTCCCGCCGGTGGAGGCGGCTTCGAATTCGATGCGGTCATCGACAATACCGGTAACGAAACCTACAACGTCAACGCTTACATCGACATCACCCTGCCCGGCGGGTGTGTTTACCCGATTTTACAGAGGAGTTTGACCGTTACCCCGGGATTCCGCGTTATCAGGCGTCTCACGCAGTTCGTTCCCGCGACGGCGATGCCGGGACAGTATTTTTATAACGGTCATCTCGCCGACACTCGGGTTTGGAACATTTACGTTGAAGATTCCTTCGAGTTTATGAAGGCTGACGGCGACAACGCTCCCACCCACAACCAGAGCTGGGCGCTCTACGGCTTTTTCGATGATGTCCCGCTTGATGGGGAAATTCTATGGAGCGAAAGTGAACTGAATCCTGAATCCCGAATCCTGAATCCCGCTCTTTCGGCTTCTCCCAATCCCTTCAACGCTGAGATAGCTCTCATCTTCAAGCTGCCAGCTGCAAGCAATGTAAAGCTAACGACATATGATGTCGCCGGGCGCGAAGCGGCGCGGCTGGCGGAAGGGTTCTACCCGGCGGGGACATATCAGGTTGAGTGGGACGCCGCCGGATTTTCCAGCGGGGTGTATTTCTGCAATTTAGAGGCGGGCGGCATCGTCTCAACCGAGAAAATGGTTTTACTAAAATAGGTAAAGTTTTTGAGGTAAGATATATTGATAATGGATATTGATATTGATTCGATTATAAAGTATATTGAAATTATGTAAAGAACAGAATACGAAATTATTCCCTTTACGATTTCACTGAGTTTCTTATCAAGAAAGGGGTTATAGTAATGAAGAAGCTATTACTCAGTCTGTATGTTACAGTTCTGCTCTTCAGCGCCGCAAGTTGCGACCTTTACGGTCCCCTGCGGGGGACGGTGGGACCGGGTGATTTCAATGTCATCGCCAGCATCTTCGTCTATCCCGGTGATTCTTTGACCATCGTGCCGGGGACAAGGCTCTATTTTCGTGGCAACTATATGTTCACTATCGGGGGATACTTATATGCAGCCGGCACCGAGACCGACAGCATCGGTTTCCTCTATTATCCCGGCACTATCCGTTGGAACGGAATCGATTTCCAGGACGTAGCTGACGATAATAGCGTGTTCGAATACTGCCACGTTGACGGGAGCGACTGTGTGGGTTTGAAACTTACCTCCGCCAGCCCCACTGTCAGGCATTGCACCTTCAGTCATTGCAATGCTGGTGGGGGTTGAGGCATTCACGATGGCGGTGGGATCTACTGCACAGGTACTTCAAATCCGGTTATCGAGCGATGCGCCTTTACTTTCTGCACAGCTGATGGCTATGGCGGCGCGGTATGTTCCAACGGCGCCAGCCCCACTATCAGGAACTGCACCTTCTACTTTTGTTACACCAACATTATTAACGGCGCGGGGGTAGCTTCGAGGGGCGGGGCTTCGATCACGATATTGAATTCAATCTTCAGCAACCTCGCCGGAGGCGGGGCGATTTATTCCAGTTCGCCCAACGTTTCGATTTCGTACTGCGATTTTTACAGCAATGTGGGGGGGAACTTCACTGGAGCGCCTCCTGGCGGATTAGGGATTTTAACCGGCGTGAACGCTAACGGGGATTCCTGCGATGTTTTTAATAATATCTACGACAATCCCTTGATGGTAAATCCCTCAGCGGGTAATTATCACCTGCAGGAGGGTTCTCCCTGCATCGACGCCGGCGACCCTGCCAGCCCCCTCGATCCTGACGGGACGGTGGCTGACATCGGCGCAATACATTTCCCTCAGGCGGGTCCTCCTCTGGTTTTGACTTTGACTCCAGGCAATCCACCGGTGATTATTCCCGGCGGTGGAGGGATCTTCGGTTTTTCCGCTTCGATTGAAAACAACACTCAAGACCCCTTCACTTTCGACGCCTGGACCGAGGTGATACTTCCTAACGGAGCCTTTTATCCCCTCATATTGCGTCGGAATCTCGTTATTCCTGCTGGGGGAACCATCTCCCGTCAGCTTTCGCAGTCGGTTCCCGGGATTGCTCCGCCCGGTAACTATTCCTATGTCGGCAAGGTGGGAGTTCATCCCGATTCGGCGCTCAGCCGGGACGAATTCCCTTTCATAAAGCTGCCCGGCGAGGGAGCGGCTTCGAGAGTTTTTAACTGGAATTGTCTTGGATGGGAAATTGAGGGGCAATCCATCCTTGAGCCGGAATCGGGACTTGTCGAACTTTCCGGATTCCCTAATCCCTTTAACGCTGAAACAGTTGCGAGACTTGAGCTGCGAGTTGCGAGTCGAGTAAAGCTCGCAGTTTACGATATTTCCGGGCGGGAAGTGGTTCAACTGGGGGAGGGAATATATCCAACAGGAACGCATCAATTCGTATGGGATGCCTCTTCGGTGTCGAGCGGAGTATATTTCGCGCGATTGAAAGCGGGGGAGATTCAAAGGGCGGTGAAACTGCTGTTGGTGAAATAAGGAAATTCTTCCGGCTGCGCCGGAATGACTTGAGTCAGCATACTTGAGGGAGATAAATGATATTTCAGTATTTTCTTAACAAATTGAACCAAACGGATCTGCAATGAAAAAAATTACATTTACGCTGCTGATTCAGATGGCGGTTTCCGGTGTCTGTTTTTCCCAGAACTTAGTGGGGAACCTCAGCGGGGTAATCGGACCCGGGACCTATCATCTCACCGGGAACGCCACTGTCCAGCAGCACGATTCCCTTGTGATACTGCCGGGTACGACTATATTGGCGGACGGCGTGTTCGCCATCGGCGTTTTCGGTTATTTCTCCGCGGTGGGGACGGAGACAGACAGCATTATCTTTACTCACTCTTCGCCTTACGGTTGGTGGAATGGATTAGATTTTTCTCCTGCCACTCGGCCTGCCAGCAGGATGGAATATTGCTCTGTCAGCCGCAGCGAGACTCACGGGATACAATTATTCGGCTGCAGCCCCCCGATTTCGCACTGTACGATTTACGACAACAGCGACGACAGCAATTGTTGAGGGACTCACCAAGGCGGTGGGATCCACTGCCGAGGCTCCAACTCAGTTATCAGTTATTGCGATGTCGTGAACAACCGCACTAATTATATTGGTGTCGGCGAGGGGGGAGGTATCTATGTTGAGGCGGGCACGGTCACCATTGACCACTGTCTCGTCGCCGGTAATCAATCTATAGGTTCCAGGGGCGGCGGCATAGACTGCGACCAGGGGAATGCGGTGATAACCAATTGCACCATTCAGGGCAATACCGCGAATTTTGGCGCGGGAATTTATCTCAGGAGCTCCACCTCGACTATCACAAATACGATTGTGGAAGGTTCCACCGGGCATGGTATTTATCTTAGCTTGTCCTCAGGCACCTCGATATCATATTCCGATTTTTACAACAACAGCGCGGGACATTTTGTGGGAACCAGACCTACCGGACTGGGGGTGATAAGCGCTGTCAACGCCAAAGGCGATTCCTGCGATAGGTATAACAACATTTATCTTGCCCCCCAGTTTGCTGATCCGATTGCTATGGATTTCACCCTGCGCTCCGGTTCGCCCTGCATCGACGCCGGCGATCCTGCCAGTCCCCGCGATCCTGACGGGACTATCGCGGATATGGGAGCTTTCTATTATCCGCAGATTGTGACCATTCCCTTGACGGTGACTTTGACTCCGCATAATCCGCCGGTTCAAATCGCGGCTAGCGGCGGGAGTTTCACTTTTGACGCTGGGGTCGAAAACACTTCCCAGGCTCCCATCACCTTCGACGCCTGGACCGAAGTGATTCTGCCTTCGGGCAACATTACGGGACCGCTGGTGCTTCGGAGCGGTCTTTCAATTCCAGCCGGGGCCAGGATTTCGCGGGAATTAACGCAATTTGTCCCCGGATCTGCCCCGGCAGGTAATTACGCTTATGTGGGCAAAGTGGGCGCTTATCCAGGCACCGTGGTCGATTCCAGCTTCTTTAATTTAGTAAAAATGCCGGGCGAGGGTGTTGTTGCGCATCACCGGGGATGGGAGTTGTTGGGCTGGGATGATTGGATGAACGAATCGTTCAGCCCTCAGAGCGTCGGGCTGCTGAACGCCAGCCCCAATCCCTTCAACGCCTCCACCGCTCTCAGCTTCAAGCTGCAAGCTTCAAATGATATGAAGCTGGCTATATACGATATCGCCGGACGCGAGGTGGCGGTTCTCGCCGAGGGTTTCTATCCTGCGGGAACGCATCGAGCGGTGTGGGATGCTTCGACAATGGCGAGCGGGGTGTATTTTGCCCGGCTTCAGGCGGAGAATGAGGTTCAGACGCATAAATTGTTGTTACTGAAGTAAGTACAAAGTCTCGAATCTCAAGTTTTATTAATCGACAGATTCTTATGCAACTCAGAGTCTCCGCGTTCTGCGCCATATGACTGTATATCAAGTATTTGCAATCGATTGTGGAGATTCGACAGCACGTTAGTGTGTCAATCAGATGGGTGTATTCCTGTAGGGGCGAAGCATTTTCATAAGGAGTTAATACTTCCGTTGTTATTTTAAATGCTTCGCCCCTACTAAATTGAATTCATATCTTAAATAAGCGCTTATGGTATAAATCCTCCACTTACAATGAAGAATAGATATCTCATCCGGGAGATAACCTCTACAAAATAAGGATTAATACATAATTATGAAAAAATCAATTATCTCTGTCTTTCTCATATTCACATTAATCGGTTTGTGTTCCGCTCAGGAGTTGAGCGGTGAACTAAGTGGGACACTGGAGGCAGGCGCCTACGCTGTGGTGGGCAACATCACGGTCGTTCACGGCGACTCGCTGGTTATAAGTCCCGGTACCACTCTGCTATTCGCCGGACCCTATACCTTCACCATTTTCGGATACCTCCGCGCTGCGGGAACCGAAACTGACAGTATCCGCTTCCAGCGCAGGTTCGGCACCACCTCCTGGTATGGAATAGTTTTCCAGCCGGTTAGCAACGATTCGAGCTGTATGGAATACTGCTATATCACCAACAGTTCGGCTCAGGGTATTGAGATTTACGGCTGTAATCCCACTTTCAGGCACTGCACGGTATTCAACAACAACGCCGATGGCGCCGGTTGATTCTTCAACACCGGCGGTGGGATCTACTGCGAAAGTTCAAATTCACGCTTTTACGACTGCGCGATAATGAATAATTATTGTAACTGCCCTGACATTGGCGAAGGCGGCGGGATGGGAATTTTAAATTCCAATCTCACCGTTGAAAGGTGTCTATTCTATCGTAACAATTCCTCTATGAAAGGGGGGGGGCTGATTTGCACGGATTCGAACCTTGATTTGGTAAACTGCACTTTTCAGGGTAACGGCTCCACGCTGGGAGGTTCGGTCTATATTCATCATTCTGTGGTCAACTTTAAAAACACAATCGTGGAAGGCACTACCGGCGGGGGAGGCGTTTACTTTAGACTCTCCTCCAACGCCGCGGTTTCGTATTGCGATTTCTACAATAATGGCAGCAATTTTGCGGGAACATACCCTGCCGGAGCGGGAACCATAACCTCAGTCAACGCTAACGGAGACTCCTGCGACACATACTGCAACATTTTCCTCGAACCGGATTTTATGAATATCTACCGTCGCGATTTCCGTTTGACCGCTCATTCCCCCTGCATCGATGCCGGCGATCCGGCGACTCCCCTTGATCCCGACAGCACTGTCGCCGACATCGGCGCTTTCATTTTCGACCATAACACCGCAGCGCCGGGAATAGAGTTGTCAGCCGACACGCTCCGTTTTCCCGACACCTGGATCGATTCCACCAGGAGTCTGTTTCTAACTATCCGCAATCCCGGTCAGATGGATTTAATCCTCAGGGAGATGAATTTCAGCGGCGCTTCAGTTTTCAGCGCCGATTGGAATCCTTCCGACAGCCTTGTCCTCCCCGGCGACAGCCTGACATTGACCATCTTCTTCACTCCACCTGAAGCCGCTTTCTATGAAGGTACGCTGACGATAGACAACAACGCCGCCACAGTTTCAGCGGCTCTGCAGGGAACCGGGATTGCTCAGGGAGTGAGGGATGGAGCAATCTCCGGCGCGCCGGTAGAGTTCAAGCTCTGGCCTCCCTCCCCCAATCCATTCAATCCTCAAACGATTATCCGTTTCAGTCTTCCGGAGGCGGGGCGGGTAAACCTGTCGATATATGACATTTCCGGGCGGGAGGCGGTTCGGCTGGTGGATGAAGAGCTGGCACGGGGGACTCATCAAGCCGCATTCGACGGCTCATCGTTGGCGAGCGGAATCTATTTCGCGAACCTTCGCTGCGGTGAACATTGCGCGGTGAAGAAGCTGCTGCTGGTCAAGTGATAGAATGCCGGTTGGATGATAAAAACATCACGATAATACGATTGAACCACGAAAAACACCACGACAGAAGGCGGGTCTGAAAGGGCCCGTCTTTTTTATGCGCGGTCGGCGTGGGGTAGAACAAAAAAAGGGCGTTCAATTGAACGCCCTTGTTAGACTTGAGAGCTGAGACTCGAGATTTACTTCAGTAATAACAGCTTAGCTGTCTTGTCCGCTCCGTTCGCGTTGAGGCGGGCGAAGTAAACACCCGAAGGCAGGTCTGCCGCGTTCCAGGTGAATTGGTAGCTTCCGGCGGGATACCAGTCTTCCGCCAACTTCGCCACTTCACGGCCGGAGACATCGTAAACCGCCAGTTCAGCGTAACCGGCTTCAGCGGTGGTGAAAGAGATACCGGTTTCCGGATTGAAGGGGTTGGGGGAAGCGGTCAGGAGGTTGAATTCCGACAGCGTTGCCGGTGCGGTTTCATCGTCCCAGCCGTAGGCTTCCCAGCCCCGGATTTCACCTGGCGCGCCGTCTCCGGCGAGTTTGGCGAAGGGGAATTGAGTGGAGTCTGTAACAGAGTCAGGATAAACTCCAATGAAACCTCGATAAATGTAATTTCCCGGAGGCGCCGCACCGGGAACGTTCTGGGATAATACCCGCATAATAGTGGCGCCGGCGGGGATAGTCAATCCCTGGCGCAGCACCAGCGGCCCGTAGGGAAGACCGTTTGGCAGGATAACCAAAGTCCAGGCGTCGAAATTAATGGCTGCGGCGGTTGAATTTGCCACCTCCGCATCCATAGAGAAACCGCCGCCGCCGGCGGGAATCTGAATCGGCGGGTTGTGCGGAGTCAAGGTCACCGACAATGTCGGGAGGGCGACTTCGAACTTATACATTTGACGCGTGTCGTCATCAACATTCCAGAGGTATTCCCCATCGAAGGTCAGACCTCGGGGCATAGTTCCCGGCGCATCGGTGGAATCGAGATGATTACCGTTCAAATCGATTTTATAGATACGGTCATGATAAGAGTCCGAATAATACAGGTGCTCGGCGAAATAGGTTAAACCAAAAATATCGCCTAAGGGTAATGGAATCGAATCCAAATGCGCCCCGGTATTGGGATCCATCTTATATATTACACCCAGTCCGGGAGGATTGCTACTGCCCTTCATACCGTACCAAAGGTTCTGTCCATCCCAAGCCACACCTCCCGAAAATGGAGTATAGTGGGTGACTAACATACTTAAAACGGTGCCGTTAGCAGTGTCCACTTTACACATCGACATCGAAGTAGCGGGTTGAGAGTGCCCTACTACATAGTCATGCACCCATAGATATGTGCCGTCCCAGGTGATTCCGCAGGGCCAGCGGTCGGGCGGGGGGAGGAAACGGAGGACAATGCCGGCGGGGCTGACTTGATAAAGACTGGAGGCGGTGCCTGCCCTGTAATCGGTGAGCCAGAAATTCTGACCGTCCCAGGTCAATCCCGTGGGATTTGAGATATTCGCGGGAACGGCGATTGAATCTACAACCGGCCAATCTAATTGCGGCTCAGGATTGGTGCGGGGATTGTTGTCCAATTGTCCGCCGGAAGTCAATCCCGCCGGAGCTTCTGCGAAAGCGGAGAAGGCGATAAACAGCAATCCCAGGAAAGCGATTGAGAATTTCTTCATGTAGATACCTCTTAATTGAATGGTTGGTAATTGTTTAAAAGGAGTGTCCGGTGGCGGGCTATGAGAAACTGTGCTTTGGACTTTATTTTTAGGCAACGCTATCAGGGTATGCAAAATATTGTAACTAAATAATTTTTAAAAATCAAGTGTTTTTCGGTTTAATATGTTTGTCATTATTTTTTAACGCTTTCGGTACATAAAAAAGCGGGGCATAATCAACCGTAAGGCTGAAAAATGACCCGCATAAAAAAAAGGCAACCGGCAACCGGTAACTGGTAACCGGAATCACTTAACCAGCAGCATCTTCACTGCCTTATCCTCACCTCCTGCGGTTAAGCGCGCGAAGTAAACTCCGGAAGCCATCGAGGAGGCGTCCCAGGTGAATTGGTAACTACCAGTTGGATACCATCCCTCCGCTAAGACGGTCACCTCGCGCCCGGCGATGTCGTAGATTGCGAGACTGACATTGCCTGCAGCTTGCAGCTTGAAGCTGAGAGCGGTCGAAGCGTTGAAAGGATTAGGGGAGGAATTGAGAATTAAGAATTGAGAATTGAGAATTGAGAATTTCTGAGAGTCGCTCCATCCGTAATAAGCCCAGCTATCATCGATGTTATCCACGCCATCACCGCCTAAAAGCTTCATAAAGGTGATTTCATCGGAATCCAATACCGTGTCCGGGTGGAATCCCACTTTAGCGTAATAGTAATAGAATCCTGCGGGAGCGGTTCCGGGAACATACTGGATTATAATCCGCTGGTAAGCAGTGGAAGCCGGAATCAGAAAATCGAACCGGGATAATATGGGTCCGTAAATATTGCCGCCGGGCAGAAGCGCTTCAGTCCAGATGTCCAGAGGCAGAGGTTCGCTGTGTTCGTTTTCGACAGTGATATCGAAACCGAAACTCCCGCCCCTGCCCGGAATAATCGTTGTGGGATTATGTAAGGACAGATTGACTGTTAAATGGTTATAAAACAATGCGCCTATGTCCCGAATGGTTCCGTCAGGATCAAATAAAGCAGTGTCTCCGGCGTCGATGCAGGGTGAATCCGCGCTGAGATTGAAATTATTATGGTGGGGCAGAATCATTCCCGGGTCGAGATAAATATTACGGTAAATATCGCATAAATCTCCGTTTGAATTAAAAGCGACCAAAGCCCCAATCCCATTCGGTATTCCGGAACCGCTTACATTTCTTTCAAGAATATTACTGTTGTAGAAATCGTTGAATTCAATTGTAGTAATTCCATTTGCACAGTGGACCCCACCGTGGTACCAGCCTCAACCTAAAGCCTCTCTACGAAAGTTCTCTGCGATTATGCTGTTTTTTAAAGTGAGACTGGAATAATTGGAGTATAATGCGCCGGCAATGCCGTTTGTATAATTAAAATTCTTGTATATGGTACAACCATTAATTATGGGATTTCCATAAGTTATATGGAAAGCGCCACCTAAGATTGCAACATTCATCGTGAGGATACAGAATTCTATGACCGGACTTGAATTTGAACAGTATATTCCACCTCCGTCTATGGAATATCCGTTTTTTATAGTGAATCCACTTACTATGGAATTTCTGTCTTCGCCGGAATGGAAATAGAATCCCCGGTCGAGACTGTCACAGTCGATAATACAGGTTTCGGGACCGCTTTCGGACCTCAACACTATCGCCCTGCCGCCGAAATCAAGGTTTCTGTTGCCGGTTCCGGTATAGGTTCCATCGGCGACGAGCACAGTGTCGCCGTTGACCGAAGCGTCGATTCCGGCTTGAATGGTGGAATACTGGGATGGGATATAAATTGTGACCGCACAGGCGGAGGATATCAGAGTGAGTGCGGTAAGGAATACGGAAAATAACTTTACCATAAATCCTCCTATTGTAGCTATATATAGCTAATCTAAAAAAGAATGTCTTATGAGATGTCACTCCCGCGAAAGCGGGAGTCCAGTATCTCATATCAATATAGAAAGATGGATTCCGGCTTTCGCTCGGAATGACATCCCCCTCTCTTATCATTCTTTCCAAGAATGGCTATAGCTCTTACAATATCGAGATAAATATCCATTTTATCAAGAAGGATCCGCCACACTCTAAGTTTTTTTCCTCGGACACTTCCGGCAGGAATTAAAAAGGCGGGTCTGAATGACCCGCCCTACAATATTGACAACCGGCAACAGTTATTACTTCACCAGTAACATCTTCAGCGTGTTATCCTCTCCACACGCTGTCAGGCGCGCAAAATATACTCCGGAAGCCATCGAGGAGGCGTTCCAGTTGAACCGATAGCTTCCCGCCGGATACCATCCCTCCGCTAAGACGGTCACCTCGCGCCCGGCGATGTCGTAGATTGCGAGACTGACATTGCCTGCAGCTTGCAGCTCGAAGCTGAGCGCGGTGGAGGGATTAAAAGGATTTGGATTTACAGAAAGGATTCCGAATCCTGAATCCTGAATCCTGAATCCCTCTTCATCGTCATTCCAGCCGTAACAAGCCCAGCCTTCATTATGATTAGGCGCTCCGTCGCCGGGCATTTTGGTGAAGGGGAAATTATCGGAGGCAATCACCGAGTCGGGGTAGAGGCCCGCATTGCCCACCATCGAATAACTTCCGGGAGGCGCATTTGAGGGCACGAACTGGTTTAGCTGGCGCAGGATGGTCGCTCCGGCTGGAATCACCAGTCCGTTGCGTTGAATCAGGGGCCCGTAAACATTACCGCTGGGCAGAATCAGTTCGGTCCAGGCGTCGAAGGTTATCGGGTCGCCGGAAGTGTTTTCAATCGTAGCGTCGAACTGGAAACTGCCTCCGCCGGCGGGCAGGCTGACAGGGGGATTGATGGGAGTCAATGTCAACGAGAGCGGCCCGGCAGAAGCCTGGTGGAAATAGCGGGCGCCCATATCCGCGATAGTGCCGTCGGGGTCTCTGGGGTCGTCAGGATTCCCGGCGTCGATACAGGGAGAAGTTGACTGGAGGTTGAAATCGCCCGTAGTTGGATTCACGAACAGCGGCTGCAGGAAGATATTGAAGAAATTATCGCAGGGGTCGCCTTTGGCGTTGACGCTGCTAACCAGCCCCACACCTTGAGGACAGCCGACGAAAATCGGAGTGGAATTATCGTGAAAGTCGTTAAAAGTGATGATTGGATTTGAAGATACGCAGTAGATCCCACCGCAGGTGCTGCCTCAACACCCGCGGGCGAAATTGTCTTTAAAAACACAACTGCTGACGTAGGGATTGGAGCTGTTGCAGTGTATCGCGCCGCCGAACCCGGCTTGATTGTTGTAAACGGTGCATTGTATTATCCGGGGATTGGAGCTGGAAAGGGCGAATCCCCCGCCGTTGCCGCCGGAGACGCAGTTTTTGACTATGCACCGGGTAACGATGGGGTCTGAGGCGATGCAGTATATCCCGGCGGTGTTAGCGCCGTCGATAATGCAGTTGTCTATCACCGGATTGTCCACGTTCATCAGGAAAATCGAGCCCTGCGCCCCATTTAGAACAGTGAATCCCGAGAACACGGAATTTGAATCTTCACCGGAATGATAATACACTCCCCGGATTGAGCTGTTGCAATCGATGATACAGGATTCCGGCCCGTTCTGCGACATCACAGTGATTTCCTTACCGGTGAAATCGATGTTGGTGTTGCCGGAACCGGTGTAAGTTCCATCCGCCACCAGCACGGTGTCTCCGGTTTGAGCCGCGCTTATTCCCGCCTGGATGGTGGGTTGGTCGCCGGGAACATTGACGACGCCGGCCGCCGCCATTCCCGCAACCAACATTACTGTAAACAAACTTTTAAACACTTTCATAATCGTTCATGCCCCTCGGTTTTTTCTTAGCATAATATATTACCCCCCTGAGGGATAACCCTTTATTAATATAAGTAAATTTCGACTAAATAGCAAGAAAAAAATGGGGTTCTTTACTTTCTTAACAATTAATTTTAGAAATAGCCTTTTAGCGTCCTCGTAATAAATGAGTTACCAATTATCAGAAAACAAATCATAACTAAAAAAAGGTTTATCGCTGTTTCGTGTGGGTAATTATTTAGGCGTATTATATTCCC
>CAYQZD010000072.1:0-17717 GCA_964421875.1 uncultured bacterium | reverse complement strand
ATTCCCGTCTTCATCGCCAAGAAACATATCGTAATCCCCGTCAGCGTCGATGTCGGTGAAAGCGGGGATGGCTTCGTAACCTAAATCTATATTCATAAAATAATCCGTTACTAAAACCATAGCAACACTGTCAGGTGTGCCTTCATTTAAATATAAAGCAATTCTTCCTCCTTGAGTTGCATAAGGGGCTCCAAATCCTATAAATAAATCAAAATCGATGTCATTGTCAATATCTATGAAAACAGGATACTGTTGAGGTAGATATTCAATTCCTTGAAAATATTCCTCGATTAGATTAAAATTGTAATTTATACTATCACCCGTGTTACAGTAGAAATATAGTCTATTATATGCGCCTAATATCAAATCATCATCACCATCATTATCAATATCACAAAAAGCAGGATGACATGTTCTTTGTGATGTTGGGGGTGGAAAAGAAAAAACTACCAGAGTATCTGTTATAAAATCATAATTAAACAGACTTTGTGTTCCTATATTCGAAAAATAAGTAACTCTATTCCAATCTGAACCAAAAACCAAATCATAATCATCGTCGCCATCTAAATCACAGAAAGTGGGATGTACATAATTATACCCCGTCCCCCAGGGAACTTGACAAGCCACACTGTCAAAACAAACCGGGATGGTATTTCTCTCTTGCGTAAAATCCCAAGCGAAGACCATAACCGGAATCGCCAATATGATTAAAATCCATCTCATGGCGCACCTTGATTTGTCTAATAAGTGTTTGTAGGGTGGGTTCTTAACCCACCAATTTACAAATCCTTCCCCCTAACCGGAATCCCTCTTAAGTCTGCAAGTCAACAAGTCCCCCGCAGATCAAATATCACAAATCATCAATCGAAAATCAAAAATCATAGCCACTATAGCCACCATAGCCTGTGAATTCTTCTGCACTAAACCCTAAACCCTTTACCCTAAACCCTAAACCCTCATTTACGTGCCCGCCTCCTCCCCGCGCCCGCCGGAATATGATTCCGCCCTACGACTTTCACCGTGTCGCAGAGTCCCCGCTTCCCCCCAGTGTCGCAGAGTCCCCGCACTCTGCGACATTACCTGTCTTTGTGCTGCAGGGTCTCCGAACCCTGCAGCGTATTTATCAATAACGCCGGAAAGGCTCCAATCATCCTCGCTCATCATTCAGACCCGCCTTATATAGCCACCATTGCCACCATAGCCAGTGAATCTTTCCCCAGTCCCCAGCGCCAAGCGCCTAACACTATCCACCAACCACTAAAAAGCGGGGTGCTTTCAGGGTGGACTTGTTACTTGCCACTTGTACCTTTTCACTTAATTAACAAAACCTTCCGCGCCGCCGTACCGCCCCCGCTATGGCAACGGATAAAATACACCCCGCTCGCCATCCCCGATGCGTCCCATACTACCTCATATTCCCCGGCGCCATAATACCCCTCCGCCAACACCGCCGCTTCCCGCCCCGAAACATCGTAAACCGCCAGCCTGACATTACAGGGAAGCTCGATGGTCAAAGAGACCAGCGAATGCTGGTTGAAGGGATTGGGATGCGCGGAAAGCGCGGGATGCGGGATTCGGGATTCAGGATTCAGTCCCCCCGCAATCTGCTGATTTTCCCCTAAATCGTAGGGTGGGTTCTTAACCCACCATTCTCCAGAAATCATTTCCCCGTGTCGCAGAGTCCCCGCTTCCCCCCCGTGTCGCAGAGTCCCCGCACTCTGCGACATCCCTTGTGCTGCATGGTCTCCAAACTGCTTGTGCTGTCGAGTCTCCACACGCGACAGCAAATCACCGAAATATCCGGATGAAACCCAATCTTCATATGTCATTCCGCCCCAGCCGGAATCCCTCTTCGTAGGGGCGGTTCGCGAACCGCCCTTCCCGGATACGCAACCACTGTTGTGCTGCAGAGTCCCCGCACTCTGCGGCATTACCGGTTCCCCGGACTGCAGCGAATTCTGAGCGGATTCCCCCGATCCCAATGGCGTCAAAAATATTTCCACCTGAGTCATTGTATCGGTAACGGTAACATTCTCCACCATAGTCCGACGGTAGCCCCGGGCCCCAGCGATGAGGGTATAAGTCCCGGCGTTTAGCAGGCGGGTGAAGCGCCCGCTGTGAGGATCGTTCCAGCGTAAAGGCACCTGCGTGGATAGCCGCTGCTGGATATCCACCACCCCGTAAAGGGGCTGACCGGTGACTCCGTCCCGAAGATGCCCGGTGATACCGGAGCCGGACATCCTTTCAAGAAGGTATTTACAGCCGTTGTAGTAACGCTGAGTCCGCTCCGCAAGCTGACTTCCCGGCGCGATGAACATCGGGTAAGGCATCAATTCCACGCAGAAAAACAGCCCCCCCTGCGACCCGTAAAACCAGTTCCGGCATTGCCCCGATCGGCCATCGGACAGTATGGGGGAGAAGGGGGAGCCGTTGTCCCGCAGGAAACGCTGGGACAGGTTCAATGACAGGTCGTTGAAAACATCCTGGTCGGGAGCGGGAGCGCCATTGAAATCCCAGGGGTAAATCACCACATCGCCGTAGCTGTGGAAACTGAGGCCGCAGACGAATTTCTGTTCCCGCCCTAAGTCGCGGATAGCCTGGGTTTCCGCTTCGGAAAAGGGGCAGTGGCCGCGGTAATAGTAGTTCCGG
Organism: uncultured bacterium; assembly: GCA_964421875.1. Lineage (GTDB taxonomy): Bacteria > Electryoneota > Tariuqbacteria > Tariuqbacterales > Tariuqbacteraceae > CAYQZD01. The sequence continues at coordinate 15,068 of CAYQZD010000072.1, read as the reverse complement.
GGGATGCCGGAGCCGCCTTCTATCCAGTGCCAGTCGTAATTGCGGTTGAGGTCGATGCCTTCGGTGTCGTCGTTCCACCAGGTGCCGCCGGTGAATTCGTAGAGGACGCCGTTGCGATTCAGGTCGCGGGCGTTCTTGCGCCAGAAATAGTTGATGCCGGTGGTCACCGCGTAATTCCCGTCGGGATTCAGCAGGGGGACGAAGAAGATTTCGTAATCGTTCACCCAGCGCGTTATCACCGGGTCGATGCCGTAATTAGACAATAGCTGCCCTATCATATAGAGCAGGGTTTCCCCGCCCATCACTTCGCAGGCGTGGTGGACTCCGATATAGAGCACGGCGGGTTCGTCCTCTTCGACATTCGGATTGTCGGACACTTTCATACTCCAGATGACTCTATGCCGCACCTGCTGAGCCTGGCCGATGGTGTCCAGTCGGCAGAGGTTGGGATAGGCGGCTGCCAGGCTGTCAAGATAGGTAGCATATTCCTCGTATATGTGATATTCCGGGTCGATGGAGTCCAATCCGGTCTTTGATAGGGGGACGATGTCGCGCAGGTCGAATCCCGCTTTGCGGAAGGCGTCGGCGTCAGCCTCGTCGATAACGATGTCCGCTATACCCTCGATTTCCGCGTGCAGTATCCCTGCCCCTAAAGCCTGCAGGGCGTCCAGGTCCATATCGCTGGCAAGGTTTACCCGCGCCACCACCGGTCCTGCGATACCCGCCCCGGCGATGAAAACAACGGTTATAAGCGCGTAAATCAGCTTCATAACTGCCTCCTCAATGATGCGTTTTAAGTTGAGTCTTCATAGAGGAATATAGGTAAATATGAAAGTAAAGTCAAGTTGGTTAAACTGTGAAACAGTTAAACGGTTAAACAGTTAAACGTGAAACAGTATATCGGGGATTAGGACCAATGGTGGAGGCGGGCGTAGGGTTCGATTTCCGCGATTCTATCCTGCAGGCGGGCGAGGCATTTACCGGCGGCGTCAGCGTTGGTTTCATATTTGACATTGCCTTCACTTTTATCCGGTTGGAAGTCAGCGGCGCGGTTGCGGAGCCATTCCGACTTGAGGAAGTTATCGACCGGCACCGCGCCTTCTTTCCGCATTAATACCAGGATTTGGCGGGCGCGGCGGAGTCCGGCGAGTTCGGTTTTGAGGGCGGCGGTGTAGTCTTTATAGGCGTTGAGCAGGGCTTTGTGATAGTAAGCGGGGCTGGAGGCGTTGTGGAGCAGGCATTTATCGAGGACGGCTTTCACCAGTTCCAGGGGGAGGCATTTGGCGGGGCGGGCGAGGATGGGGATTACCCGCGGGTTCCAGCCCGTTTGCGCAGCGAAGGCGAGGATGCATTCCCCGATTTTTTCTTGCTCAGCGGGGGGAATCAGACTTTTCAATTGGGGAGCAGGCAGGGGGCGACGGTTTTTGGACACAGGCGGTTCCTCAATCACAATGATTATAATGATAATGACAATTAAGAGGGGGCGTAGCAGTTTCGATTTATCAAAGCCCCCCTCACAGGTAATATACGATAAAACTGCACAAATGTCAAGCATAATATTTTTTTAATTCGGCATATTTTATCTATCAGTATATTATTTAAGGACTTGCGGTAATTTTGGAAAATAGGGGTGCGTTAGATTTTCGGGGAAAAACTTGACAATATGCGGAATATTTTGTATATTATAAAGGGTGTGGGATTATTATGGAACATTTGTTGGTGAATGCAGTATCAAGTAGCAAGAAGCCGCCGGGTGCGGGGACCTGGCGGGCACATAACATGGAGGTTTTTGAATCGCTGATTTATGATGATGTACGCTGATGACGCTGATAAGGATTGGAACCGCGAAGTGGTTTGCTGTCGAGTGCGGATAGTTTGTCCGAGAACAGGAAAAAACGAAAAATATTAGGTTTACCAAATATTGTATCCTATTGATTATTTGCAATTACTGGATTCCCTCTTTCGCGGGAATGACAAATTCGGGGCATTTTCGGATAGAGTGCGGGGACGCGGCGTCACGGGGAGGGATAATGCAGCAGGGTGCGGGGACGCGGCGGGCACAAAATTTGGGTATTTTTATTGACATTTAAGGGATAAATGGTTATAATATATTGAATAAGTCAAGCCTCAAATCCTGTCATTCAATCCGGGAGGCGTTATGAGCGGGGAAAAGGGAAGCGTAATCCTCAAGAAGCCAGTCAGTTTACTCCACCGAGAACTCAAGCTCAATTTCAGAGACGCATTCAAATCGCTATCGAAGGCGATTATCGACGGCGCAACGCAGAATTGGCCTTCGTTTGCGAAAGATATTGTCGATTCCACGGCGGCGGTAGGTTTTAGAAAAGATGAAGGAGAAACCGCCTATCTATTAGTGTATCGTTCACTTGTTCGAGCTTTTATCGAATTGTCGGGGGAAATATCCGACCGTTTGGTGGACGGATTGAGTGAAAAGAGCGACGCGCTCTCGGATATAATCGAAAAAAGTCTCCGGGAAAAACAAATTGAGATAGACATATCGTTTTTCGATAATCCGGGGGCTTTTCCATACTTGGACGAGGTCAAGGAATCGTTTGAAGTATGGTTGTCGGACTGCGGGCTCAACGCCGAGCAGGCGGCGAGCGCTTCCGGCAGGCTGCCAAGATATTTTGTGAACGCCCTCCATAATGAATGGAAGGATAAGTCTAAATTCTACGTTCCGCTGCTGGAGATAATGCAGCGGGCTGAGGCGGAAACGCCTTTCATCAAGAGCGTGGAATGGGGGAGGTATTACGCATTTTTACAGAAGCAGACAGATGAGAGCATGATGGGAGAACCTTTCAGCCTGCGGCAGGTTTATGTTCCGTTACGCGCGTATTATGAAAAGCGAATTAAGAAAGGCAAAGGCAGACGGGAAACAACTGAAGAGCGAATGGAGACGGCGGTAGAAACCGAGCGATACGCCGTGTGGTTAGAAGACTATATCGATGAATGGCTGAAAAACGGGGATAAGGAAAACGCTTTAAAGATAGTCAGCGGGGGGCCGGGCTGCGGTAAATCCTCCTTCGCCAAGATGTACGCCGCTAAAGCGGCGGAAGAGGGAAAGCACAGGGTGACACTTATCCCGCTGCATCTTTTCGACTGCGGGGGGAACCTGCCGGAAGAAGTGGGATACTATTTTAAAAACGCGGAATTTTTCGACAGAAATCCGATAGACGATATTAAGGACGGGCAGCGGTTGTTGATGATTTTCGACGGCTTGGACGAGCTTTCGATGAAGGGTAAGTTAGGGGCGGAGACGGCGAGGCAGTTCATAGACCAGATGCAAAAGGCGTTAAATCAGTGGAACACTCAAAGGTTAAGAGTACAGGCAATTATCAGCGGGCGGGAAATCGCGGTGCAGGAGCATAAAAGTCTGCTGCGAGAACCCGAGCAGATACTGACAGCGTTGGAATATCATATTACAGAGGAGAAGAGAAAGGAATTCAAGGCTGAAGAAGGCTTACTGGAAATCGACCAGCGGGATGAATGGTGGAAAAATTTCGGGGAAGCGTCCGGCGAGGGATACAGCACGATGCCTAAAGATTTGAAGGACAGAGGCAAAGAGATAGAGGAGATTACCGCTCAACCGCTGCTCAATTATCTGTTCGCCTCCACCTATGTCAGGGAGGGCGGTAAGTTCGCCGAATTAAAGAATATGAACGAAATATATTATAGTCTGTTAGAGCATATTTACGAAAGAGCTTATGAGAAAAGAGAGCACAGGACGATTACGGAAATTGAAGAAGACGATTTTTATCTCATTTTGGAGGAAATCGCGCTTTCGATGCGGCATGGATTAGGAAGAACCACTTCCATCAGGGCGATAGAGGAGCATTGTAAAAAAAGCGGATTGACAGAACTGTTAAAGAAGTTCGAGGCGGGCGCTGAAAAGGGGATTGTGAAACTGCTGACCGCTTTCTATTTCAGAGAATACGGGGAAAGCAGGCGGGAAGACCGGACTTTCGAATTCACGCATAAGAGTTTCGGAGAATATCTGACCGCGAAGCGAATCGTGCGGGAGGCGGAATTAATCGATGAGGAATTGAGGGGTTCAAAGGAAAAATACGGAGCCGTGTGGAACGAGGGATTCGCATTGAAAAGATGGGCGGAGACTTGCGGGCCCACGGCGATTGATGAGGATTTGTTCAAATTCGTGCGGAATGAAGTGGAATTATTGGGTAAAGAGAAGGCGGGTGAGATACAAAAGACATTTATCAAATTGATAAATTACATACTAAGGAACGGGATGCCGATGGAGGAATTGAAGATAAAAACATACAGAGAAATGGACCGGCAAGCGCGGAACGGAGAAGAAGCCCTGCTGGCGATACTGAGCGCCTGCGCCGATGTTGCGGAAAAGATGAGCGATATAGATTGGCTTGATAAAGAGTATACACCTGCGCTCTGGATCTCGAGATTGATGAGCGCGGAGCGGGGATTCGGAGAGGCATTCGCTAAACGATGTTTGAACCGGCTGAATCTTGAGAGGAGTTGGTTACACTTTATGCGGTTAGATTTTTCCAATTTAACTTTAGTTAAATTGGAAAGCGCATACCTCCGTAGCGCAGACCTCGGTGGCGCAGACCTCCGTCGCGCATACCTCGGTGGCGCAAACCTCTATGGCGCAAACCTCTATGGCGCAAACCTCGAGGGCGCAGACCTAATTGACGCAAACCTCGGTGGCGCAGACCTCAGAGGCGCAGACCTCAGAGGCGCAAACCTCCGTAGCGCAAACCTCATTGGCGCAAACCTGGAGGGAGCCAATATCGAAGGCGCTGAAATGGCGGGGGCATTTGGGGAATGGTATGGAAAGCCGAGAGGAACGCCGAAGAGTAAGCCGGAATATTGGCCTTTTAAGGAGTGAGTTTCCGGTTGGCGGTTGCCGGTTGCCGGTTGTCGGGAAGGGCGAACGACCGTTCGCCCCTGCGAAAGATGGATTCCGGCTTTCGCTCGGAATGACATTGGGTAATTTTTAGGGCGGGGCAGGTTCCGCCGAGTGTGGTTTTGAATCGCTGATTTATAATGATTTACGCTGATGACGCTGATAAAGTTGGAATCGCGAAGTGGTTTGCTGTCGAGTGCGGAGACTCGACAGCACAGATGTTTATAGGTTATTATAATTGGAGATTCTTCGCTCCGCTGCTTCGCATCGGGCTCAGAATGACATTTTTAGACAAACTGCGGGGGCGCGGCGGGCACGTTAATAGGGTTTAGGGGAGAAGAATTCACTGGCTATGATGGTTATGGTGGCGGTTCATTCAGACCCGCCAGCGATTAATGCCGGCTATGCATAAGCCTGCCTTCAGGTAATCCTTCCTCACAATCTAAGTTGCATCCTTCCGGGTAATTTCTTATCTTTTCAAATTAGTTACAAGTGTCAAGTTCCCGCCGGGCGCATCAAACCAAGACCGCGCGGGGATATTTCACTCTTTTTAAAGGGGAATAGGTAACGGGGAAGCCGGCTAAACTGTGAGGAGATAGTATGATCTCGGGATACAATATCGACACCGAGGTAAAAAACAAGCCGCTGGAAATCATAGACATCGGGAAAATGCAGGAGGAGTGCGGCGAGAAGTGGTTCAACCGGACTCTATGCCGGGTGAACGACTGCGTGGTAAGGCTGGGGGTGATAGAGGGGGAATTTCACTGGCACAAGCACGATAAGGAAGATGAATTTTTCTATGTGATTGAAGGGACTTTGCTGATAGATTTGGAGGGGCGGACAGTGGAACTGGCACCGCAGCAGGGATTTTTGGCGTCCAGGGGGGTGAAGCATCGAACCAGGACGCGGGGGCGGACGGTTATTTTGATGGTGGAGGGGAGTTCGGTGGTTCCGACCGGGGATTAACACGGGGATTCGTGAATTCGTAAAATCTTGAAATGGTGGTTGGTTTCCGGTTGCCTGTAGGGGCGAACGCCCGTTCGCCCTTGCGAAGAAGGATTCCGGGTGTGGTGGAATGACATTTGGTGGTATGCATTCCCACGCGGGAGCGTGGGAACGAGGAAAAAATTCACTGGCAAATAAGGCTGTTACGGCTATGTAGGGCGGGTCATTCAGACCGGCCAGCGAAGAATGTCGGCTTTGAATAAGCCGACCTACAATTTTCGGTATTCGGTTTTCGGTATTCGATTTATAGGATTATCAATAAAGGAGTGATGATGGAATTGACGCTATACCAGGTGGATTCTTTTTCCGAGCGGGTATTCGGGGGGAATCCGGCGGCGGTGTGCCCGCTGGGGGAATGGCTGGACGTGGGGGTGATGCAGAAGATTGCGCGGGAGAATAACCTGTCGGAAACGGCGTTCTTCGTGAAGGAAGGCGAGGGGTACGGTTTAAGGTGGTTCACGCCTTCGATGGAGGTGGATTTATGCGGGCACGCCACTTTAGCCAGCGCTTATATTGTGTTCAAGTTTTTGGAACCGGCGGCTGAAGCGGTGGAGTTCCGCACGGTCAGCGGCGTTTTGGCGGTAGCGAAGGAGGGGGACTGGCTGGCGATGGATTTTCCTTCACGTCCGGGGGAGGAGCGGGAGATTCCGGGTTTGGCGGAGGCTTTAAAGGCGGCGCCGAAGGAGGTTTACCTTTCGCGGGACATAATGGCGGTGTTCGACAGTGAAGCTGAAATCCGGAAGATGGCTCCGGATATGGCGAAATTGAAGGCGCTGGAGGAGGGGATGGTGGCGATTGTGACAGCGCCGGGGGAGGAGGCGGACTTTGTGGCGCGGTGTTTCGCGCCCAAGGCTGGCATCGACGAGGACCCGGTTACCGGGTCGGCCTATTGCACGATGGTACCGTATTGGAGCGGGCGGCTGGGGAAGCGTCGGATGCGGGCTTTGCAGGTTTCCGACCGGGAGGGGGAAGTTATGTGCGAGGATTTGGGGAAACGGGTGAAGATTGCGGGGAAGGCGGCGCTTTATTTGACGGGGAAGATATTTGTGTGAATGGCGGATGGTGAGACGGCGCTGGGCGTTGGGTGCTGGGTGTTAGGGGCTGGGGGCTGGTGAAGAGAATTCATTGGCTATTACGGCTATGGGGGCTATGGGGGGAGGAATCTTATTCCGCCGGATAGGGATTCTGAATCGCTGATTAAGAAATGATATACGCTGATGACGCAGATAAAGATTGGAACCACGAATACACACGAATGGACACGAAAAGATTCACAGGCTATTAAGGCTATGTAGGGCGGGATATGTTCCGCCGGATAAGGATTCTGAATCGCTGATTAAGAAATGATATACGCTGATGACGCTGATAAATTGCAAAGCAAATTTCACATGCTATATCATCAATAAACAAACGATGGAGGTTAAAAATGAAAAAGAAATTTGATGTTGAGGAATGCATTGCGGAGCTTGAAACCGCCTTGCGAGTTGCAAGTCATAATTTTGATATTTATAGAGTTTTAAAAGATAAGGATATAAGAGCCAAATATGCAGACATTATTTTATACAAATATCCTACATATTTCAAGGCAGCGATTCATTCGCATTTTGTAGCCACTTTATTCGCTCTCTACAAACTCTATGAGACTCGAAAAGATACATATAATATCAATAGCATTATGGTTGAATGCATAAAGATTAAAGAAGACAAAAAGATTGAAGAAAACAAAATAGAAGATAAAATCAGTCAAATCGAAGAAATGATTTCTAAAGCTAAGGGAACTTGGAAAAAAATATCTATATTGCGAAATAAGATATTTGGGCATAGGGCATTTGAAAGTATAGAGTCATTATTCCTTAAGGCTAATATTAATCTTGATGAAATAAAATCCTTAATTGAGCAAACTAACAACATCATAGCTGAAATTACATTGTATATTAAAAATTTCCAATATTCAACGTTTGATAATTCTCAACCGGTATTGTGGATGCTTGAAGACTTAAAGAACTACGATTTATTAGTAAACAAGGACTAATGAACAGTCGTAAAATTCGACCTGCTATTCTCGAATCTCGCAACTCGAAATTCGTATCTGAAAGAAAACTATGACCATTTTTAACTTCATATCGCTCCTCGGAATTCCCGTGTTGATTTGTTTGGCGTGGATGATTTCGGCGGACCGGGGGAATTTTAACTGGCGGATAGTGTTGTGGGGAGTGGGGCTGCAACTGGCGTTTTCCGCCTTCATTTTTTTAGTTCCGGCGGGGACTACGGTGTTTTTGTTCATCAACGGGATAGTGGTGGAGATAATCAACGCGGCTGAGGCGGGGGCGAAGTTCGTGTTTGGGCCGCTGGCTTTGCCGCCGGGGACGAGCGAGGGGGAGATGGTGTCGCTTGGATTTGTGTTCGCGGCTCAGGCTTTGCCGGTGGTGATATTTTTCGCGGCGCTGCTGGCGCTGCTGTATTACGCGGGGGTGATGCAGTTTTTGATACAGTTGTTCAGCCGGGTTTTCACGCGGTGGATGAAGATTTCCGGGGCGGAATCGCTGTGCGTATCGTCCAACTTGTTCGTGGGAGTGGAATCGGCTTTGACGGTGAAACCCTATATCGAGCGGATGACCAAATCCGAGCTGTGCACCATATTAGCGGCGATGATGGGGACGATTGCGTCATCGGTGATGGCGGTTTATGTGCTGATGCTGCAATCGGTGTTCCACAATATCGCGGGGCATCTGGTGTCGGCTTCGCTTTTGTCGTTGCCGGCGGCGGTGTTGATGGCAAAAATTTTGCTGCCGGAATCGGAGCAGCCGGAAACGCTGGGGCGGGAAGTGAAGGTGCATTACGAGCGCGAAGCCAATGCGGCGGTGGCGGTCATCGACGGTTCGATGGCGGGGGGGAAGATGGCTTTCGGCATCGCGGTAATGTTGATAGCGGTGTTAAGCCTGGTGGCGTTGGGGGATAAAATCACCGTGCTCATCGGCAGCGGGATAAACGGGGCTTTAGGGTGGGACATCGATTTCACCATCCGGGGGCTGTTAGGTTATGCGTTTTATCCATTTACGCTGCTGATTGGGGTGCATCCGGCGGACGCTTACGAGGTGGCGCGGCTGATTGGGGAGCGGACTGTGGTGACGGAACTGACGGCTTACCAGGATTTGGCGAAGGTTATTGCGGCGGGGAAATTTCAGGACCCGCGGAGCGCGGCTCTGGCGTCTTACGCGCTGTGCGGGTTTGCGCATGTGGCTTCGGTGGGGATATTCATCGGAGGGATAACGGCGATTGTTCCTCAGCGGGTGAAGGAACTATCTGAGGTGGCTTTGCGGGCGTTGGTCGCGGCGACATTGGGTTGTTTGATGACGGCTTGCGCGGCGGGGGTGTTTTTGACGGGGAAGTCGATTTTGCTGGGGTAAGCGGGGAAGCGGGGAAGCGGGGAAGTGGGGAAGTGGGGAAGTGGGAAAGTGATTTGGTGAGTTAAGAACCAATACTATCCCGAAAAATAATCGTTAGACTAATTTATTGTATTTATGATACTTATTAATAATCCCCCCTGCCCCCCTTTAAAAAAGGGGGGAAACGGGGAGGAACCCTTAAAAAAAGGGGGAAATGACTGGGGATTGCCGGCAGGGGCGTTTTCGGAAAGGGCGGTTCGCAAACCGCCCCTACGAAGAAGGATTCCGACTGTGCTTGAGGCGGATTGCCGGTTATTGGATGTAGTATGCATTCCCACGCGGGAGCGTGGGAACGAGGAAAATTGGTGGGTTAAAACGCACCCTACGGTTTGGGGGAGATGCAGCAGCGTGCGGGGACTCTGCTGCACCAAAGGAAATCCGCCTTTAGCGGATAAAATGTCAGGTATCCGCTGCGCTAGAGCATAATATAACGCGTGTGTGAATACGCGGGTAAAAATGTCGGCTTTGAACAAAGGATTGACGCGGGGGGATAAATCCCCCGCCTACCGAGGGATGCATTTATTTTCTTTGCACTTTTAACTTTCTATTCACATTTGGAAGGGCGGGTCATTCAGACCCGCCGTTTAATGCCGCCGGGTGCGGGGACCCGGCGGGCCCGATGATTGTTTAATGAAGAGAATTCACTGGCTATTAAGGCTATGGTGGCTATATTCGGTAGCGAGCAATACTTTATTTCTTTTCACTTTACACTTTGGGACTTTTTCACTAAATTACGAATACGACAATGACCTTTTATACTTCGTGGGTGACGCAGAATCCGCTGTTTTCGGCTGCGGTTCAGTTCGCGGTGTTGGGGACTTTGGGGGAAATCATCGCTTTTAGTATCGGCAAGAAGCGGATCGCTTTGCCTTGCTCACTGCCGCAGATATTGGGGAAGGCGCTAGCGTGGGCGCTGCTGGGGATTATCATCAAGTACGGTTTTACGGGGATGAAAGGATTCACGCGGGCGCTGTTGGAGCATAATATGCTGCCGGGATTTATGAACGCAGGAGTGGGCTGGGCCTTCGCGGTGTCGGCGCTTACCAATTTATTGTTCGGGCCTCAGATGATGTTTTTCCACCGGCTGGAGGATAACCTGATATTATGGCGCTGGGAATTGGGGGGCTTGACCAAGGCTTGGTGGACTTTGCTATGGTTTTGGATACCGGCTCACACGGTGACTTTCAGCCTGCCGGGGGAGTTTCAAATCGGTTTAGCGGCGCTGTGGAGCTTGGTTTTAGGATTGATAATGGGATTGACCAAGAAAGGTTGAAGCGCGCGAGTGGTCGATTTATATCGAATATTCGATTTGTCCCGGCGGGGCGTGCGGGAAAAGCTGTTCGAGCTGGAGGGGGCGGCTGAATTCCTGCGGGAGCGGGGTTTCGGGGGGAGGCGGGTAGGGATAATTTTAGGGTCGGGATTGGGGGAGGCGGGGGAGATTTTAGAGGGGGCGGTAACGGTCGATTCGGGGGATATACCCGGCTACCCCCGTTCCACGGTGGAGGGTCATCAGGGCGGGTTAGCGGCGGGGGAGGTGTCGGGGGTTGCGGCGCTGGTGTTTTTGGGGCGGGCGCACCATTACGAGGGATACGAACCGCTTGAAGTTTGCGCGCCGGTGATAGTGAGCCGTTTGTTGGGGGCTGAGGCGGTGATAATTACGACTTCGTCCGGGGCTATCAATCCGGGGTTTAAGCCGGGGGAAGCGATGTTCATCGACGATTATATCGCGGTGGGGTGCAAGGACCCGTTGTTAGGACTGGTGAAGGGCGGCGCGGCGGGAAGGGGGATATTGCCGGGGGGCGGAGTTTCCGACGAAGCCCTTTACGAGGCGGCGTCGCAGGCTGCGGCGGAGGCGGAGATAAGGCTGAATCGGGGGGTGTTCGGGTACGCTACGGGTCCCAGTTACGAGACGCGGGCGGAGGTGCGGATGCTGGAATTCGCCGGGGCGGACGCGGTGAGTATGTCCACGGTTCCGGAGATGGCGGCGGCAAAGGCTTTGGGGATGCGGACTATAGGGATTGCGGTGTTGGTGAATATGGCAGCGGGACTGCATCACACCGGACTCACGCATAAGGAGGTGCAGGAGTCTGCGGGGAAGGCGGCTCGGGGGATGGGGGGAGTTTTGCGGCGGTTGATTGCGGCGAGTGTGGGGTGATAGTTTTCGGAAAGGGGGATTTATAATCCCCCCTGCCCCCCTTTAGAAAAGGGGGGAAAGAAGGATTCCGACTGCGCACCAGAGGCGCACAAGCGCCGGAATGACGCCCATTTTGTTAATTCCGCCGGGTGCGGGGACGCGGCGGGCACATATTAAGTATCAAGTAACAAGTCCACTCCGGGAGCCACCCTCTGGATTCCCGCTTGCGCGGGAATGACAAATTCAGGACATTCTCGGACAACTGCTGAGACTAACAACGCATAGTTGACACACAATGATAAAATACATTATATATTTATGCTTAGTTCTGGCGGGGAGCGCTTGCGCTTCGGGTCCCTGGGAAACGGGTGATTGGGTGAATTACAGCGATTTCCGTTATGTCACCGCTTGCGACAAGGGGCGGGAATATGTGTATTTTTCCACCACCGGGGGGATTTTGCAGTGGGATTTTTACCGCAAGCGTTGGGATATACCGTTGACAGTGGCGCTTTTGCCGGGGGCGCAGGTTCCTTTCGACACGGTTTACTGTCTGGCTTACGATGATGATACGGGTTATCTCTGGTGCGGGAGCCGGCGGGGTTTGCTGGTTTACTCCACGATGATGGACTCCTGGGAGCGGCATATTTTACCCTTGGGGGACCCTCCGGCGCGTTCTATTGGAGTAAGCGGGGGGGCGGTTTGGGTATCGGCGGCGGAATCGGATTACGGGGTGCGGACCTATTTTCGGGGGGACGCCAATTCGGGGGCATTCTATGTAGTATCTCCTTCGGATATTCCCCCCGGGGTGAGTTGGCGGGGGGAGCGGGTTCACCTTCCGGAGAAGTTCCCTCAGTATTTTGTGAGTGCACCGGGGATGATTTTCGATGTTAAAGGGGAACTCAAGGGGATCAGGTGGGACAGTTACCCTGTGACGTGCCAGAGCCGCGACGGGCGGGGCAACATCTGGCTGGGGTTTTTCGGTATGGGACCTGCGGCGGCTGACGAGCAGATAATGCGGTTGGAGCTTCACCCTCGGGGTCCTGACAGCGCGGCGGTTCGCGCATTGCTTTATGAGGAGAGCGATGTGTGGATGGGGGGGAGAGCTTTCACTCGCTGGCGCAGAAAATCAGACAAATGGGATTACTATCCCGCCGGTCAAACGGTGGGATTTTACGGGGGGCGGGTGGATGACATCGCGCGAGTGAAGAAGAAGATTTATATCGCCACCGATTTGGGTCTTTCCATCCTGGATTTGAAGAGCGGTCGTTTTGTGAACAAGGACCGGAGCGACAACCTCTGGGATCCTCATGTAACAGCTTTAGCGGCGGGCGATGGTGTAATGTGGGCGGGGACGGCACAGGGGCTGAATATGATGGAATTAGCGGGGAATGAAATCGTTCGCGTGGAGGAGGAGGCTATCCGCGGCCTTTATATCAACGACATTGCGTTGGATGAGCCTTTTATCTGGGTGGGAACCGATTACGGGTTGTATCTTCATGACCGTGAGACGGGCCGGTGGACTTATGTCAGGGGGGCTGACGAGACTGCGGGAAGCGCGGTTTACGCGATTCAGGCGGGTTTGAAGGAGGTTTGGGTGGGGAGGGATTTAGGGTTGGAGATGTTCAACAAGGACACGGGGATTTGGACCGGTTATCCTTCGCTGTTTTTCCGGCACCGGGAGGCGCGGTCGGTATTGGCGGGGGACAGTTTGGTATGGGTAGGGACTGACGGGGGTCTTTTCAAGTTTGACCGCAAGTTGAACGCGTGGACCGGATTCAGCAGCGATGACGGGCTGCCTTCGGACACGGTGAACGTGATTCACCGCGCGGGAGATTATTTATGGCTGGGAACCCAAAAGGGTTTATGCCGGTTTTATTGGAACGACCCTTACCGGGTGGATTAGTAAGTGACAAGTGAAACGGTGAACTGGTAAATTCGTGAAATGGCGATTGCTGGTTAGTGCTTGGTGCTTGGTGGATGGTGATTGGTGAATTCTTCCGTTGATAACGCGATTGCTTCACTACGTTCGCAATGACAAATGATTAGCGGGTTGAAATCCACCCTACGGTTTAGGGGAGATGCCGCCGGGCGCGGGGACCCGGCGGGCACTGTAATCCGCATTTAGCGGATGAAAGTCAGGTCTCCGCTACGCTAAAGACATAGCTTAACGCAAATGGGCGGTTCGCGAACCGTTCCTACGAGGGAGGATTCCGGCTGCGCTTCAGGCGGATTGCAGGTTACTGGATGTCGTATGCATTCCCACGCGGGAGCGTGGGAACGAGGAATTCCGCCGGGTGCGGGGACGCGGCGGGCACATTAATCATGAAATGAAATTGATTGTTTTCAAATAGATGAAACGAAATAAATTCAGATTTGCCGCAGCCATCTGTGCGGTGTTTTTTTGTTTGGGATTAGCGGCGGGGGCGCAGCCGGAGGCTGAGTTTTCAAACGCTGCGGGAGCGCGGGACAGCTTGATTCTGGCGGTAATCCGCCAATCCATCGACCACCGGTACGCTGCGGCGGAGAGTGCGGCGGTGGAATTGATACGGCGGTTTCCGGAATCGGCGGCGGGGTATTTTTTCCGGGCGGGAGTGGTGAATTCAATGATGGTGGATTATGAGGATTCATTTCGTGAGGAGGATTTTTACGCTTACGCTGAGAAGGCGGTTGAAATCGCCGAGGCGGGTATAGAGCGGGATCCGGGGGATCCGTGGCCTCATTTCTACCGCGGGGGCGCTTTGGGCTATATCGCCTTTAACAAGTTCCGCACCGGGAGTTATTTTCAGGCTTTCACCAGGGGAATGCAGTCGGTGGGTGAATTGAAGCGGGCGGTGGAACTCGATTCCACGTTGTACGACGCCTATCTGGGTTTAGGGAGTTACAAGTATTGGGTTTCGCGTCGGACTGAGTTTTTGCGGTGGACGCCGTTTGTTTCCGACCGCCGGGAGGAAGGGCTTGCGATGATGCGGGAGGCGATGGAGAAGGGGAGGTATTCTTACGAAAGCGCCGCTTCCGGTCTGGGGTGGGCTTTGATAGACGCAGAGCGGTATGAGGAGGCGGTGGCGGTGGCGGAGAAGGTGTTGGAACTGCACCCGGATTCCCGCTTTTTCCAGTTCATCAAAGCCAGAGCTTGGTTCAAGATGGAGCGGTGGGAAGAGGCGGTGGAAGCTTACCGGGAGCTTTTAGCGAACATCCGCCGGGGGGAGAGGAACAACGGCTACAACGAGGTTATCGTCCTATCTAAACTGTCGGTTTCGCTGGTGGAGTTGAAACGATACGACGAAGCGGCGGAATACTGTTTCGCGGGACTGGAACTGCCGTTGTCCGACGATATCCGCAAGCGGAAGCGGGGGGATATTAAAACGCTCAAGGAATGCCGGAGGGTTATTTTGGGGGAAAGGTGAAATGGTGAAATCGTAGTGTGGATTTCAATCCGCCAATCATCTGTCATTGCGAGTCCGCCGTACTGCGGACGAAGCAATCGGGTTGTTTAACGGAAAGATTCACAGGCTATTACGGCGATGATTATTGATTTTCGATTTTTGATTTGTGATATTTGATTTGCTTTCTATTGTTTGTCAGG
>CAYQZD010000071.1:0-17737 GCA_964421875.1 uncultured bacterium | reverse complement strand
CTACCAAAACATTGGACAACCTTTCCTGGAATTACAATAAATTTTGTTTTCTCATAGGTAACAGCCGATGAATTTTTTAGAGGCTAATTTAGCGGCGCTGGCGCAAAACCAGCCGGAATTGGCGGCTTTCATTCGCGAAATTGAACCATCCCCGGATTTCCGGGTCGAAACCGCCCGCAGCGGCTTACCGACCCTCAAAGCCCGCGGCATATCCCTCCACAGCGCCTACGACCCGGCGCGGGAAGCGGAAACCATCGCCGGGAGGGTGGATGCCCCGCCCGGAAGCCGGATTCTGCTTAAGGGATTCGGGTTGGGATATATTGCAGAGGCGCTAACGGAGCGGGGGTTTAAAGTCGTTGTTGCGGAGGCTGAGCCTATTGTCCTTCGCACAGCCTTCGAATCCAGGGATTTAACCGGTCTCCTGTCCGGGGAAGTCCGAATTTTCGCCGGTCCGGACGCAGCCGCTTTCCGCGAATTCCTCCGACGCATGGGAGCCTCGGAAACCACTGTGGAAATAGCCCACGCCCCTTCAGTTAAACTCAATCCTGAATTCTACCAGGCGTTGGACAAAGAGGACATCAATTTTCCAACAAACGAGCCGGTTTCGGTTCCAAAAGGACTGAAAATCCTGCTGCCCAGTCCCCTCTACGGCGGTTCCCTGCCTATCGCAGGATACTGTAAATCGGCGCTGGAAGCGTTAGGGCACAAGGTGGAGCTTTTCGATTCCAGCTATTACTACCCGGTTTACAAGTCTATCCTGAAGGTAACCGGTAATGAAGACCATCAGGCTAAGCTTCGCGCTCTTTACACTATGTTCGTTTCGGAACTGGTTTTAGCGAAGGCTTTGGAATGGAAACCCGATTTAGTTTTTGGCATCGCCCAATCGCCTTTCACTACAGAGACGCTGGCGGAATTCAAACAGATTCACACCCCGGTGGCGTTCTGGTTTATGGAAGACTTCAGGGTGCTGGAATACTGGAAAAACTTCGCTCCCCTCTACGACCATTTCTTCTATATTCAGCGGGGCGAATTCCCGGCGATGCTGGATAAAATGGGGATGAAGCGGCGCCATTACCTCCCACTGGCGGCGGACCCTGAATTGCACCGCCCCGTCAATATGACGCCCGCTGAGCGTGAAGAACTGGGCAGCCAAATTTCCTTCGTAGGGGCGGGATATTATAACCGCCAGCATTTCTTCCTCCAGCTTTTAGACGAGGATTTCAAAATCTGGGGCACGGAATGGAATACGGCTTCGGCTTTAGGGCGCGTGATGCCGCGCAAAAACCAGCGGATATCGACCGAAGACTGCGTGAAAATTTTCAACGCCTCGAACATCAACATCAACCTCCATTCTTCATCGTATCACACCGGAGTCAATCCGCACGGAGATTTCGTCAATCCCCGAACCTTCGAAATCGCCGCCTCCGGGGCGTTTCAACTCGTCGACCCCAGGGCGGAACTGCCGGCCCTGTTCCATATCGGACGGGAAATCGACACCTTCAGCGACATCGGGGAACTGCGGCGCAAGATGAAATACTATCTTGAGCGCCCGGAGGAACGCAGGGCGATGGCGCAGGCGGGCAGGGAGAGGGTGCTTAAGGAACACACTTACCGGCATAGGATGGAGGAGATGTTAGAGAAGGTGGTCTCAGCTGAGCCTGCGCTTCGCAGCCGCCGTGAAAGCCCAAATCTGGCGCGCAACCTGATAAAAGAAGCGGGTTCAGACCAAGAACTTCGAGAGTTCTTCGAACGTTTCGAACACGAAGAAGAGCTTTCCGTGGATAAAATCGCCCAACACATCCGCAAAGGACGCGGAGAATTGACCCGCACCGAGGGAATATTCCTCCTGATGAAGGAATTCCAGGACTGGGCTAAGGATAAAAATGTGATATAGGTAATCTAAGGGATCTGTTGCCCAAATCAATTACCGTGGTGTCGGGTCTCCGCACTCGACACCAGGTATCAATTATTATTAAGTATACTGTCGACTGCAGAGAGTCGACAGCACACATTGAGCATTTGGGAAACAGCCCCTTTCAGAATTGGTATAGAACAGCTTGAAACGTAAAATCCTCATAGTCAATTTCACTCGGATGGGGGACCTACTGCAGTCCTCCCCCCTGATTGAGGGATTGAAACGGGAAAATCCGGAATCGGAAATCACCCTGGCGGTTTTGGACGATTTCCGGGGAATCTGCGCCGGGTTCATCGGGGTTGACCGCATATTCCCGGTGGAGGTCAACAGCTTCGTCCCCCGCATCGCGGATTCCCGGCTTTCGCTGGAGGAGCATTACACCCACTTGAAACGGGTGTTCAAACGGCTGGGCGGGGAGTACGATTTGGTCATCAACCTTTCCCATACCACGCTGTCAGCCGTCTTCTGCCTTTTAATCGGATGTAAAGATGGGCGGGGGATGGTGATGTCGGAGGATGGTGCGATAGTGGTGCGCAACCCCTGGATGGATTACTTCTTCAACGTCGCCAAGGACCGCTATCTCAATACGATTAACCTGGTGGATATGTACAACCTGACCGGGGATATCGACCTCAAATCGAGGAAACTGAATTATATAATTCCCGAAGCGGATAAGAATTTTCCCAATCAGCTTTTTGCGGAACATCAGGGTCCCTTTGTCGGCTTTCAATTAGGCGCCTCCTCCGACGACCGGCAATGGAATCCGGAATCGTTCGGGGAACTCGCAGCCCTTCTGCACCAGCGGTTCGGCTGGATTCCGGTGGTTTTCGGACGGGGAAAAGAGCGGGAGCTTTTAGAGCGGATGCGGCAGGTTTATGACGGGCAAGTGGTGGACGCGGTGGACAAGACCAGTATGAGCCAACTCGCTGCGGTAGTGGAGCGGTGCGAAATGCTGGTGACCAACGATACCGGAACGATGCACGTAGCAGCGGCGGTGGGAACGCCGGTGACCGCGATTTTCTTAGGTGAAGCCCGAGCCCCGGATACCGGGCCCTACACGGAAAAGGCTTTAACGCTGGAGGCGAACCTCGCTTGCGCCCCCTGCGGGTATCACACCACCTGCCTCGACCATCAGTGTCATCGCTGTGTCAAGCCGGAGGATGTCCTCTGGGCAGTGAATAATTTCGACCGCCTGACTTCAGGAGATGTTGAACAGTTCAACGAAGAACCCGGCTGGCAGAATCTGAAACTATCCCGGCCCCTATTCGAAGCCGACGGATTCTGGAACCTGATTCCGTTGATACGCCGCCCCTTGACAATGGAGAATCTGCTGATGGGATTCTACCGCCGGATGTGGAAACGGTTTCTTAACCCGGAACGGAATCTGACCGAGACAGACTTTTTCCTATGGTATTCGGAACCCTCCGACCCGGAATTGGAGAGTAAGCTGGATTCGCTCCGAAAGCATCTTATCCAGCTTACGGAATTAGCGGAACAGGGGCTGGAGATTACGGGCAAAATGCGCCAAGCTTCCTCGCCGCCCGATGTGGAGGCTTTGAAACGCCTGACACGGGAAATGATTATAGTTGACAATGGCATTTACCATATCGAACTCACCGCGCCCGAACTTTCGATGATCGCCGGGGATGTGAGGCTGCGCAAGAACAACACCGAGCGGGAGGATTTGGATTATATTATTTCGCTGGCGGAAGAACTATACCGAGGCCTCAAAGATAAGTCCGCGCTGTTAGCCGATGAAATCGGAAGCTATATCAGGGAGAAACTTATTGCGGCGGAGAGGGTTGTGGTATGAGACGGATTCTGCTGATAAACTTCGGCCGTATGGGTGACCTTCTCCAGACCTCGCCGCTGATTACTTTCCTTAAGGAACAGAATCCCCAAGCTGAAATCGGCTGCCTCGCCGCCTCTAATTTCACTGAGACGCTTGAGGGGATACCGGACCTAGACTTCCTCCATCCCATCGACCTGATGAGCTATATGCTCCCCCTGAGAGAGGGCGGCCTCCGTCGAAACTTCGATTTATACCGTGAACTGCTGCAGGAGCTTTCGGATTATGAATACGACAGTATCTTCAATTTGACCCACAACCGTTTGGGAGCGGTGCTGTCAGGACTTCTGCCAGGGGAGGTTCACGGACTGGTGATGGACGCGGAAGGCTTTATTTCGGTGGAGGATCCCTGGCTCAGACAGTTTTACAACACCAATATCAACCGGGGTTTGAATCAGTTCAACCTGGTGGATTTATATCGGCTGGCGGGAGGATACAAGGCGCACGCCAGAACCAAGGCAAACAACCGCCTCCGCTTCAACGTGAAGGACGATGAGCAAGATTGGGCAGAAGCAGCCCTTAAACGCGCCGGCTGGCGCGAAGGGCAACAAATCATCGGCGTCCAAGCCGGAGCTTCCACCGAATCCAAACAGTGGGGAGCGGAAAACTTCCGCCGCGCTGCTATTGAATTATCCCAGGACTTTTTCCTACTGTTCTTCGGGACCGACAAGGAAAAATCATTGGTCGAGGCGGCGGGGAGCGGGATAGCGAAATCAGTGAATCTCGCCGGTGAAACCGGCGTCGGCCAGCTCGCAGCGCTGCTACAGCGCTGCCGATTGCAGATTAGCAACGATACCGGCACCCAGCACCTGGCAGCGGCGGTGGACACACCGGTTCTGTCGCTGACATTAGGACCGGCGCTGGCTTCCGAAACCGGGCCCTTCGGCGAAGGGCATATTATTGTAGAGGCTGACGCCGAGTGCGCGCCCTGCAATTATAAACGGCCCTGTGTCGATTTCGCCTGCCACAGTATGTTGAAGCCGGAACTGGTGGTCTGGCTGGCACGGGAAATTGCCGCCGGGAGGGATATCAGTGATATTCCCCCTGAATATACCTCTAAAGTGAAAATCAGCCGCACAGCTTTCGACCACCGGGGATTATGGCTGATGCAGCCCGTCGTTCCGGGGTCGAATCGGTTCGAACACAGGGTAAATCTTGCCTATCGGGAAGCCTGGTGGGAACTATATAACTCTAATGAATACAGCGCAATAAATATAGATGAAATCGCTGGCAAAGAAATTGCGGATGATAGTGCGGGGGCGCTTCGCTCTTTGAAATCCCTGATTGAGTTTACAGAAAGTGGTATAAAACTGACCGGCCAACTGGAGCGCTCCGCGAAAGCGGATAAACTCGAACTCCCGGAAATCAAACGTTTCGGCGCCGAAATCGGACGCTGCGATGCTGAAATCGAGGCTTTGGGAAACGCGCGCGGGGAACTCAGACCGCTAACCCTCGATTATCATCTGGGGAAGGAGGCTTTACCGGAAGCAGGCTTGGCTGAACTGGCGCAGATGACCGGAAAACTATACCGGCAGTTAAAACGCGGGGCGGAGCTTTTTGCCAAACATCTGGCTCGCGGCGCAGATACCGCTCCCATTGTTGAAAATCCCCCATTGAGAAACGGTAAACCTGCCCCGAAAAGAGTGCTGGCGGTGGATGCGCCCTATTTTGTAACCGGAGAAATGTCCCGGGCTTTTTCCGAGCTGGGAGCTGAAGTCGAACTTGTAAACCTCGACCCGGGCGCCAAGGACCGTCTCGGAGGAGCGGAGGAGTTCATCGCTGCGCTCTTAAGCCGGGTGGATTCCTTTCAGCCCGATTTCCTTTTCACCGTCAACCATCTGGGATTCGACTCGGAAGGGTATCTGGTGGAAGAACTGGAACGGCGGGGCGTTCCCTCCGCGGTGTTCTATGTTGACAGCCCTCTGCTAATCCTGAGTGAACCATCAAGGCTGGTTGGCGAATTCAACCAAATTTTCTGCTGGGATGAATACCTGGTCGAGCGGATGCGGAGCCTCGGTTTTCCCAGGGTTCATTATCTGCCGCTGGCGGCTTCTGTAAGCCACTTTTATCCCCGTTCCCCAGCGGAAATTCCACCCGAGTTCAAGGTTCCCATCGCTTTTGTTGCCGACAGCCTGGCGGCGGATATTGAGAAGTTTAGAATCTGTTTGACGCCGGAAATGCTTGACCCGACGCTGGGCGAGAAGATAGAGCTTTCCCTTAATGGGGACGGCAGATTAATTTATGAAGCTTTGGAAACAGCACGGAACGGTTTCAATTTCGATAGCTCGGAACAGAGTCGCGCCTTCAATGCCGCCTGGACCAAGATTATCAACCAGAAAATCCGGCTGAAGACGCTGGTGGAATTGACCGAATTGGGGCTCACCGTTTTCGGAGACGAGGGATGGGATGCGCTATTCGACGGCCGCTGTCCGGAATTAAGAAGCCCCATCGCGTACTTCAGAGAATTACCTTTGCTCTATAACGGCGCTGCCATAAGTTTCAACTATAGCAGCCTGCAGATGCCGCAGGGGCTCAACCAGAGGGTGTTCGATGTCCCGGCCTGCGGAGGATTTCTGCTGACAGACCACCGCCCGGAGCTGGAAGAAATCTTTGAAGTCGATAAGGACATCGCGGTCTACCATTCACCTGAAGAGGCGAGAGAACTCGCGGAATACTATTTATCCCGCCCGGAATTGAGGAAAAAGATGTCTGCGTCCGCCCGGACCAAAGTTATCGCCAACCATACCTACAAGCGCCGTGCAAAAAATATATTAGAGAAGATGTCGGATTCAAATAGCGTTCAAACTTTCAACGCATTCCAGGGAGAAATCGACACGGTTCAATCACCAAAAGATACGCTGCTGACTGTGGGCAAGCCGGATGAAATCGCCGCCTTCGAAGCCGAATTCCCGGAGACGCTGGACGTTCCCCGCGAGGTGTCGATTCACCATTTTGGACCTAGGTCGCTGGTTATCGCCCCGGAAAACGCCGCCTGGATAGTCACCGATGAAGTCGGAGCCGGCATCACCGCCAGTTTAGCCGGGGGACGAACAATGGGCGCCGCGGCGGCGGAAGCGGCGGCGCGGCACGGCATAAGCGCTGAAACAGCCCTGCGTAAGCTGAGGGAAGTGATTGAACTGATGAATCTGACTAAATTCCGTCAGGGCTCCGAAACCCGGTTTGAAGACCGGGATTTGGCTCCTCGAAATCTCCAGCTCTTTCTCACCCGCCAATGCAATCTTAAGTGTAGCCACTGTTATTTTTCAGCAGGCTCCCGGATGAAACAGGAGCTGACAACTGAGGAGTGGAAAAACCTGATTAAGCGGTTCGCCTTTATGGGGCAGGGCAATTCGGTGACCTTCACCGGGGGAGAACCGCTGATTCATCCCGATTTCTTTGAAATCGCCGAAACTGCCGTGAACGAAGGATTGAAGGCAGCGCTTTTAACCAATGGCGTTTTGATTCAAGACCGGGAAACCGCCTCAAGGATTGCGGGACTGGCGGATTCGGTGCAGGTGAGCCTGGACGGCGTCAGCCCTGATATCAACGACCTTATCCGCGGTCAAGGGAACCATCGAAAAGCTGTGCAGGCGGTGAAACTCCTTCTTGAGGAAAAGGTGGAAGTGGAAATCACCTGCGTCGTCTTACCCGAAAATGTCTCTGATTTGGAACGGAATCTCAGCCGGTTCATTGAAGCTTTCGATTCGCCCCGCCTCCGCTGCGCCCTGGCGGTAGCTAATCCCAAAGGACGCTTGAAGGGGGGGTACCGCGAGGAAGCGGAGTCGCTGGTGGGGAGGGTCGTAACCGCCATAGGTGATGCGCCCTGGTTGAGGCAGGGACGGTTCGTGACCGGCTGCAGGACCTTCGGCTGTGAGCTTGCAATATCCATTGTGGTCAATCCCGAAGGTAAAATCGGCAGCTGTCCCTACCAGAATTACTCCGGTCCCGGAGATGTCCGCGCCGGTGAATTTGCAGAACTGGCGCAGAAGGACCGGGATTGGCATCGGGAAGCAATGGTTAAAAGCGAAAAATGCCGAAAGTGCGACCTGCGGAATTTCCAGTGCGGCGGCTGCAGGATTTGCGGAGAGTGCAAGGAACAGATAAAACTGCGCTGTTACTATAGAATGCTGGAAGGGCGTTAGCCTTACTAACTATATTTAGAGTCCTATATAGATATGTATTACATATTAATAGAGAGAGGTTATCATGTTAAACCTGATAATCGACGACAGGAGCGAGTCATTTTTCCCGGAAAGTGAGACCTGCTTTGGTCAAGTGTTCGAAAAGTTGTCGGAGAGGATGAGCGGCGAAGGGAAAGTTATCACCGAAGTCAGAATGAACGGCCAGGCGCTGACCGGAGGCCGGCAGGGGGATTACTACCGATTCCCCCTCGATCAGATTCAGAGTATCGATATCGTCACTGCGGACCCGCAGACACTGGCTTGTGAGGCTCTCGATTCAACCGAGGAACATCTCCAAATGCTACGGCGAAGCGCCCTTCGAGCCTCGGAACTCTTCCGATTAGGAGACCAGCTTGAAGCCAATGAGGGCTATTCCAAGATGATTGAAGGAATCCGCTGGCTGTTAAAAGCCATAGACGCGCTGACCGGAATGCTGAAAATCGACCAGAGCGCCGTTGAACACGAAGGGAAAAACCTCCAAGATTTTCTGGAAAAGCAATTCATTCCCATCTTTGACAATATGTACGAAGCGCAGAAGAATGAGGACTGGATAGCTTTAGCGGACATTCTGGAGTATGAGCTGGTCCAGGCGCTGGAGGGGTGGGAGGATATGATTGCGGAGCTGCGTTCCACCATAGTAGAGGCGCAATAACTATGGCGGAGCCTCGGACAGCGGAATCGGACTCCGATTTGATTGAACAGTTCATCGAAATCACGGAACGGTTCCTGAGGGATGAAGAATCTCACCATCCCGCCGGTTTCCAAGCTCTAGCGCAATGCAGGAAGAACCTGCTTGCACAAATGACCGGGGATGAACTTGCCGGAATAGATGCTGAAAGCCGGGAACGTTTGAAAGAGCATCTCGCAGAGTGCGAAGCGGCGCTGGAAAAAACCGCGCGCCGTCTGCAAAACAGCGTAGTGGAAAACCTGGGACAGATCCATAAAACCCGGTCGGTATTCAATAAATACAAATCGCAGAGGAGAAAACCTTCAATCTTCATCGATAATCTAAGATAATCTTATGTGTGGAATTGCCGGAATATTCAATCCTAAGGGGGGGGGAATTAAACTCGGTGTGCTGGAGGTGATGACCGATTTACTGGTACACCGGGGTCCCGATGACCGCGGTTTCTGGTTCGACAGTTACACGGGATTAGGTCACCGCAGGCTTTCGATAATCGACCTGGAGGGGGGACGCCAGCCGATGTCCGATCCCTCAGGCCGTTACCATCTGGTCTTCAACGGAGAGATTTACAATTTCCGCGAATTAAGGCAAACCTTGGAAGCGAAGGGTCATAGGTTCCGCACAAAGAGCGATACGGAAGTTCTACTTTACTGTTTTATCGAATACGGGGAGAGATGCCCGGAAAAACTGAACGGGATGTTCGCTTTCGCAGTATGGGACAGCGTGGAACGAAGGCTCTTCCTGGCCAGGGACCGATCCGGCATCAAACCTTTGTACTACGCCAGGGTGGGAGAATGCTTCGTTTTTGCCTCAGAGATAAAATCTATCTTAGCATACCCCGGATTGGAACGAAAGCCTAATTTCAAAGTCATTGCATTTTATCTTTCACATTACCAGTCGGTTATGGGCGAGGAAACGCTTTTTCAGGGAATCTATTCCCTTGAACCGGGATGTAGTGTCACTGTCACCAGCGATAAATTTCAATCTCGAAGGTATTGGATGCTGCCGGTCATTCCCGAACAAGATAAGGAGGATAAAGGAGAGGACTACTATATCGCGGGAGTGCGCTCCATTCTCCATCACGCGGTGGAAAGGCGTTTAATAAGCGATGTCCCGGTGGGCGCCTATCTCTCCGGCGGGATAGACTCAGCCATCCTGGTGGCCTTGATGTCGGAGATGATGAAAACGCCGGTGAAAACCTACTCCATCGGCTTCCCTGAAGAAGGATTCAACGAGTTCTATTTCTCCGACCAGGTGGCTGCGGCTTGGGGCACTGACCACACTCAGATTACCATCGAAGAAGAGGATTACTTCGAAGCGCTGACCGAACTAATCCGTATCAAGGACGCCCCTTTGTCTGTCCCCAATGAAGTGCCGCTTTACGTGATGTCGAAGGTGTTAAAAGAGAGCATCACCGTGGTGCTTTCCGGGGAAGGGGCGGATGAACTGTTCGGAGGATATGGGGGTATCCTCCGAAGTCCTATCGATTATTTACGAAGTCTCCCGGATTCCAATGTGCCCAAGGCGCAGCGCAAGCTCCTGAACAAGGCTTTGATGAGGATGTACAACCGGATCGAGTTTAAAGACGAAATTGACCATTTCCTATCGGTTTACTGCTGGATGAAATCGGCTGAATTCGAAACCGTGTTCAAACCGGAGGTGCTGGATAAACACCGCGGTTTCGCTTCCTGCGGTAATTTCTGGAGGCGGCAGTTCGCGAAAATAAAGGAACTCGACCTATACAATAAGTACTTATATACTATGGAAAGCGTTCACCTGATGGGGCTGCTGGGAAGGCTGGACACCACTACTATGGCAGCCTCGGTAGAAGGAAGGGTTCCCTTCACCGACCCGGAACTGCTCGATTTCGTCACCAAAATACCCTGGAAATACAAACTGCATTGGAATTCACCGATGTATGAGAATATGTGCGTCCGACTGAACGCGCTGGAGATTGCGGAAACCCTGGACACCACCAAGTATATCTTGAAGCGAAGCTTCGTGGATAAGATTCCGCCTGATGTGCTTTTCAGGAAAAAATACTCCTTCCCGGTGCCCTTGAACCGATGGTTCGCAGACGGCCTGCTGATGGAATTCCTCAACGCTGCTATGGAATACACACCAGACTTTATGGATGAGAAAGGAATGATGAAATGGGTATCGGAAGTTCACGACTCGGACAAAGCGCTGAAAGTATGGATGCTGTTGAACCTGATGATATGGTATAACCAGTATTTTAACGACGGCGGAGGCGTCAATCGCCGGAGGGAAACCGCTGAAATAATGTCGAAGGATTATTCTGTAAGAATATCTGAATAAAGCGATTAAGAATAACTTAAATAAAAAATAAAAAATAATTAGAAAATATTTCCAAAAATAGTTAAAGTTCTTTCACAACTTGCCGATATAATGAGTGAAGGTCGGTAATTACGTAAAGACCGAGTCGCCTAAAACACACTGTTTTGATTGTCCGGAGCATCGTCTGAACGGCAAATTAACCCGCCTCTCTAATTTTATCTTTTCCTCCCGGCTAAAGTTTCTTATAGCCTTGCCGATAATATAATCAGATAAGCCTGAAAAGGTTCTTTATTTTGACAGTTATCGGAAAAAAGGTATAAGGAACAATATCTCCAAAAGGAGGATCAGACGATGAGTATGCGGATTAATCAGAACATCCTGGCTTTGACCGCGCAGAGAAACTTGTGGGTGACGCAGAACGATATGGATAGTGCAATTCAGCGTCTCTCCTCGGGTATGCGCATCAACTATGCATGGGACGACCCCACCAGTCTTGGTATCTCGGAGCGTTTCCGGGCGCAGATCAGCGGTATGATAGAGGCGGAAAAAAACGCCAACTACAATGTGAATCTGCTGGCAACTGCTGAAGGGGCGCTTCAGGTAATCGACGAGAAACTAATAAGGATGCGCGCTATCGCGATTCAGTCTGCTAACGGCGCTCTAACTTCCACCGACCGTCAGGTGGCGAATGTGGAGTTCCAGCAGCTGAAGAGCGAAATCACCCGAATTGCTGAGGTCACCAACTACAACGGGCTGAATCTGATCGACGGGAGTTATTCCGCGTCATCCGCTTCGACCGCAACCTGTCTCGCACTGGGTAGCAGCGGAACCTACACCGCTGGTGGTACAAACGGTATCAAATTCCACATCGGCGCGAATAACACCGTTGGCCAGGATTACTACTATGTGAACCTGGGCGCTATGACCGCGTCGGCGCTGGGTATTTCCAACTCTGACGTGTGCAACACCGCCAACGCGCAGGCCGCCATCGATTCGCTGGATACCGCCATCAATTCCAAAGACACCGAGCGCACCTTCATCGGTTCGATGGTGGAGCGTCTGCAGAACACCATTCTCAATCTGCAGATTAGCCAGGAAACCGCTACCGCTTCAGAATCGCAGTTACGCGACACCGATATGGCCGAAGAGATGATGAACTTCACCCGCGCGCAGATTCTGATGCAGACCGGTATCTCCATGATGTCCCAGGCGAATATGGTTCCGTCCACCGTCGCCGGACTACTGGGATAGAATGAGACGGACATAGCGGCCTGATTGATGTTTTAGGCGAAAGGCGCAGTGTCTTTACGACGCTGGGCCTTTTGCCGTTCGCTATTTCGGCGGGTTATAGCCCTTCTCGTGATGGTTTCTTGAACCGTCTGCGGATTGAGAAGGCTTTAATAAGGTAAAAAATGACTCCACCCGTATCATCCGTGTCAGGCCTGGTCTCAGGTATCGACTGGGATAGTACCATCCAACAGTTGATGGCGATTGAGAGCAGACCGGTGAGCCTGCTGGAATCGCGCAAAAGTGAGAATGAAACCAAGCTCTCCCTCTGGCGACAGATGAACACTAAACTGCAGTCATTGGAGAGCACTACGGAAAATTTCCAGACCAGGGCTGATTTCCTCGCCCGCCTGGCTACCTCCTCGGATACTCAATACGTCTCCGCCTCTGCCACCGGAGACGCAACCCCCGGAACACACACCATCTCCTCCATAACCTCCCTCGCCCGCGCCAATAACTACGTATCCGGAACCGGCTACGCCTCGGCAAACAGCGCTTTTGGCCAAGCCGCAGGCTCCATCACCATCAACCTCGCAGACCACCCGGACGGCGCCAAGTCAATCACCCTCACCTACGGAACCGATTACGGCGCCACCAGCTCCATCGCCGACCTCTGCGAATTGATTAATTCACACACCGACAATGACGGACTGGTCACCGCTTCCTATCTCAACGACGGCTCCGCCTCCAATCCCTACAAAGTGGTCATAACCGCCGCTAATTCCGGAACCGACTACCGAGTAACCTCCATCACCGACACCAGTACCAACCTGAACCTTGCCGAAGGTTTAACCGCTCAGAACTGCGTTTTCAATATAGATTCCATCAGCGTCTCTAAAAACTCAAATCAGATAGACGATGTGCTGGACGGAGTGACCTTGACCTTGACCGATTCCAGCCCAACAGCACCCATCATCCTCACCGTCGAAAACGACCTGGCAACGGTCAAATCGAACGTAAATTCCATCGTGAACACCTACAATGAAGCCAAGGCCTTGATGAACACAGCTTCAAACTACGACGAGGAGAACGAGATTCTCGGGCCGCTTTTAGGGGATGGAAACCTATCCTCGATCCGCGCTAAGCTGGACGCTATCATCAGCAGCCGGATTCCGGGACTGGCTTCAGGCGCAAACTATAGCAACCTGAGCCAGATTGGTATCAGCACCGACGGCGCCACCGGCCTGCTGTCCGTCGACGGCGATGAGCTGTCGGACGCGCTGGAGGATGATTTTACCGGAGTGGGTGACGTGTTTTGCGAAGACGCCTCCAGCGACAACGGGAACGTGGGATACATCCAGAGGACCACCGATACCGAAGCCGGCGACTATCAAGTGGTGGTGAATTATGACGGAAGCGGTAACATCACCTCCGCCACCATCAATGGTAATGAAGCTGACATAATGGGGACGCTGGTTCAAGGGAAGGAGGGCAATCCGGAGGAGGGATTGCTGCTCCGATTCACCTGGCCCGGAAGCGGCAGTCAAACCACAGCGAATCTTAACCTGAGTCTCGGAGTCAACTGCCAGTTCAAAAACGACATCGATTTTATCACAGCCACGGAGTTGGAAGAAGGGGAGGTCTATTGGGCTGAAGAACGGCTTGAAGATTCTATCGAAAACCTCGATGAGCAGATAGAAGCGATGGAAAGGCGGTTGGAAGATAAGGAGGAGCAACTTCGAAGGCAGTTCACCAATCTGGAAATATATCTGTCTCAAATGCAGTCCCAGAGTTCATATATTTCATCGGTTCTAAACGGATAAAAATGGATTTCTACACTATTTCGAAGCCGTTAAGTCAATATAATTATGAATAATTCACTTTAGCCTACATAGGAGGAATTTATTTATGCCGGCGCCCAATCCCTATTCCAAGTATCAAAATGTGCGGGTTTCAACCGTCCACCGCGGTGAACTGCTGGTGATGGTCTATGACGCCCTCATCCGCTATTTGGAGGAAGTTAAAAACAAGATGATTGAACGGGATTTTTCAGGGAAGGGGTTGTATATCGACCGGGCTTACAGCGCCTTGAACGAACTGCGCAAAAGCCTGAACTTTGAGGCCGACAATAAACTGGCGGATTCGCTGAACCAGCTTTACTTCTTTATGAGCAAGCAGTTGACGAAAGCCTCTCTGGATAATGACGTAAATGCGGTCGATAGTGTTATCCGACTGTTAATCGGACTGAGGTCCGCCTGGAAAGAGGCTTCGGAAAAGGAGAAAAATTCGGAACCGAAAGTAAAATCTTCAGCCTGATTAAGCGGTGAGAAAATCCGATGCGACAATCTCGATGGTATAATATTTGCTCTTTCTTAATACAACAGCGAAAGCAAGCGTTCAGCCTCTATCTAATCGGAAAAATATTCCACAGCAGAAGGCATTCTATTCCCCAAAGCGAGGAAAAAATCGGTAGATTTTGCATAGATAACCCGGAGCATTCAGAATGAATATTGGTCATTTACGGCCGGGAACGGCCAAGGACGTTACCGTCCAGCGTCCCGAACAGCCTGCTGAACAGGAAGGCGTATCGAAGAATGGCGCCAGAATTGACGTGGAGAACGGGGGCGACAAACTGACTATCTCCAAAGAAGCGAGAGAATTGCTTAGCACAGACCGGACTTTGCGCGAAGAATTGGAAAAGCTCCCCGGAGTCCGTAAAGAGAAAATCGACCTGGCGATGTCAAGGATTCACAGCGGACATTATTCCCGTGAAGAGGTTTTTGAAAAGGTTGCAGAGCAGCTAATAGACAAATAACGACTCTTAATAAAACAGCGCTTATCTGCCGCAAACTCATCGTCTGAGCCGGATTTGCACCCAATCCGGATTCTTGCGGCATTGAAAAAATCCCGGAATACGGTCATTCCGGGATTTTTCTTATTACAAAGTTGGCGGGGGATTTATTCCCCAGCATAAAAACATTCTGATTTAACCGTAAAAAAAACAACCCTGAAAAGCTTAAACTCTATTCCTCCTAATACTCACACCAACCTTAACCGCCTGAATCACCATCAGGATTTCAATGACGATAATTATAATCCCCACGAATATCAAATGAAACTGCTCTTTGGCGTAGAAAATCGAAAAGTTTATCACCATCGCCCAGGCGGTTATAGCCAGCAGGAAAATCAACGGTAGAAAGGTGTACCAGATACTGATTTTCCTCTTCGCCAGCCAGATGGTCAGCACCAGCAGCGCCAGTCCTGCTAAAAGCTGGTTGCTGGTTCCGAATAGCGGCCACAGCAGCATCCCCCCGGAGCCGTCAACCTTACCGGTGGTGAGCAGAGACGGCAGAACCGACAGCGCTAACACCGCAGTGAGGCCGAACCCGGTGGCGGCATATCGGTTTTGCAGAGGTTTGATTGACCAGGATTTCGCCAGCTCGGCCGTAATGTAGCGCAGTATTCTGGTGGAGGTGTCCAGTGAGGTGGCGGCGAAACTGACTACCATCACCGCGATTATAGCCGAGCCTATGTCAGTCTTAAGCCCGACGCCCTCCATAAACGCCGCGCCCCCGATGATGAAGGCGTCAATCTTGGCGCCCAAACCCGAAGCTGACGCCCAAGAAGCGTAGTGTTCGGTCCAAGCCGCCCTGTCGCCTAATCCGGCGGTGCAAGCCAGTATCACCATTACCGCCAGCGCTCCCTCTACTAGCATCGAGCCGTAACCCACGGGGAGCGCGTCACGTTCCCGGTCGAGTTGTTTCACCGTGGTGCCTGAAGATATCAAAGAATGGAAGCCGGAGACCGCGCCGCAGGCTACGGTGATGAAGAGGAAAGGCAGAATCGACGGAGCGTCGGGGATGTTCGTATTTATCATCGGCGCAGTAATTTCCGGGTGAACTATGATGAGACCCCCGAAAAGTATGGCTAAAGCAGCGAAGAGCTGGTGGGAGTTGATATAGTCCCGAGGCTGCAAAAGAACCTGAACCGGCAGAACCGAGGTAATGAAACAGTAGATTAGCAGAAGAACGGTCCAGGATAAAATCTCCGAACCCATCAGCGGGGGAATGTGGAAATTCGACAGCGCAGGACTGCTAACCGAGAAGAAAATGCTGACATACATCACATACAGCGCAATGATGCCCCAGAGTAACACCCCTCCCTTTCGCTTGTGAACGATATAGCCGAACAGCACCGCCAGTGGTATCTCGAACCAAATGGGGAAAACTGAAGCGGGATACATCGTGAACAGCAGGCTGATGATGAGCATGAAAACCGCGATGACCAGCACCAGCAGGAAAAAGAGCAGGATGAGGTAGAGCAGTTTCACCGTGGGGTTTATCACGGTATGAGCGATATGGCCTACGGATTTACCCTCGTGGCGCAGAGAAATCACCAAACTCCCCAGGTCGTGCACCCCGCCTATTAAAATCGAACCCACCACTACCCAAATCATCGCCGGAAGCCATCCCCATATCACCGCGATAGCGGGCCCCACAATAGGCCCCGCGCCGGCGATGGAAGTGAAGTGATGACCGAAAATGATGCTTTTATCCGTGGGGACGAAATCGACTCCGTCCTTGAATTGGTGCGACGGGGTAATGCGGGTATCGTCAAGCCGGAAAATTCTCCTGGAAATGAACCTGCCGTATAAGCGATATCCTATAATAAAGCCGAAAAACGAAATTACTGCCGCTAATAATGCGTTCATAGTTGTATCTTATCAGGGGCTTGATTTTTCAAGCTCTTTTTTTAAGTTATTATATTATATGGAATTTGATGAATCAAAGTTTGTAACCTATCATTCGCAGGAATTCCTTTCGCGCCTTGATGTTTTCATTATTTTCCACCCCCAGCGGAGTAAGGCCGTCCACTACCCCCAATATTCCCCGCCCCAGCTCCGTTTCGGCGACAATAACCTCCACCGGATTGGCAGTCGCGCAGAAAACACGGCAGACTTCGGGGCAGCTTTTCACCGCGTTCAAAACGTTGATGGGAAAAGCGTCACGCATCACGATTATGAAGGAGTGACCCGCCGCAATTTTCTCCGCGTTCTTCACCGCAAGCGCAGTCAATTCGTAATCCGTGCCGGAATGACGTATCAATCGCTCCTGAGAGGCTTCGCAGAAAGCCAACCCGAATTTAGCCCCCGGAATATTGCTGACCATTACCTCGTGAAGGTCTTCAACCGTCTTGATGAAATGGGACATCCCCAAAATAATATTGCAGTCTTCGGGAAATTCCAGTTTCTCGGTGAACAAATTCATAATACACTCCGGATTATAATCAAAATGTATGGGCGATAGGAGTTACTTATACTGTAACCTAAAAATATCCTTTGTGTCGCAGAGTCTCCGCACTCTGCGACAATTATAGTCATTCTTATCAAGAATAATGGCTCTTCGCTGAATTGTATGGGTAATGACAATCACGATTGAGGATTCAGGGCATATTTTAGCGCATATAATCCCCCTTTTATCCCCCTTTAAGAAAGGGGGACAATCCGCTTTCCCTTCTTCTTTAGGGTTGCCCACAATTCCCCCCTTTTCTAAAGGGGGGCAGGGGGGATTATCGAACTTGGG
>CAYQZD010000070.1:0-17799 GCA_964421875.1 uncultured bacterium | reverse complement strand
GTCATTCTGAGCGAAGCGAAGAATCTCCTTGTTAAATATAAGTTTAATGTAAATTAGAGATCCTTCACTGCGTTCAGGATGACAATTGCAAGTGTTTGAATATAATAATATTAAAGTGAAATGAAAGTTATTAGTCAACACTCTCGTTATTATGGAAAAGATTCACAGCAGATTAAGCGGATTAAGCAGATTTAAAGAAACTATCCTACTGAATAACAAGAATTTTGAATTCCATACCCATACTAAAACGTTCTATTAAGAACATAAGAAACATCGCGCTCAGACGCCCGGCGGTTCTTTTTTCCAATGTCCTGCTGACAAGGCGCTGCACTCAGCGCTGCCTGCACTGCTCCATACCTTTTAAAGCTTCTGAAGACGACCATATCTATTTCGAGAACTACAGGCTGCTGCTCGACCGCCTGGAAAGCTACGGCGCACAAGTGATTACCCTTTCCGGCGGCGAACCGATGCTGCACCCGCAGCTCGAGGACTGCGTCGATTACGCCCTGAAGAAAAAATTCGCCCGCGTCCATCTGCTGACCACCCTCTACGGCTCGGATAAAATGGTGGATAAGACCATAGAGCTTATCCTTAAAACCGGCGTGTCGATGTCGCTCTCCTTCGACGGGTTCGGCGATATTGCCGATAAACTTCGCGGCGGCAAAGATGTCGCCAAGAAAGTCACCCGCGCCATGGAAATCCTACATCGGGAAAATCAAAAGCGTAAAAAGTCGGTCAAAACCGGTGTAAATGTGGTCGTCAGTAAGCTGAATTTATCCCAAATCCCTGATATATTAGGTTTCCTTGAAGGTTTCGGATGGCCGACGGACGTTGACCTCTACCGCTGGCGCGCCGACAATCAGCGGGAGATAGAGGAGCTGAAACTCGAAGATTCCTCGGAATTGCGCCAAGTCCTGGCCAGAGTCAAGCAATCCCCCATCGTCTTCACCCCGGAGTGGCTCATCGACGGCTTCCCCGCCTATTTGAATGGCGGATTCGTTAAACGATGCCCTTACCTCGATTCCCCTGCTACCGGCAGCAAGTTCTTTTTCGACGTCGACGGCGGAGTGAAAGTCTGTATCGGCGAAGCGGTGGGGAATATTTTCAAGCAGACTTTACCGCAAGTTTTCCGCTCGCAGGATTGGCAGGACCGTCTCCTGGACTTTAAAAACTGCCCCGGCTGTTGGAATACATGCTACACACCTTCAGCCAGGATTTTTTCCTATGAACGAGTGAAAGATCTGGTAAAAGCGATGAAAGTAATCAAGAACTGAATCTTTTGTTCAGTAATGAACCGCAAATCCACATATATCCGCACCGGCTTGCCCCAATTCGACAACCTCTATCCGATGGTCAAATCCTTCCTCGGAAATGACCTGCTTGAAATGGTCATCGACGGCAATAAAATCCGCGGCTACCGCTCGCCCGACGCCAAATCGATTTGGATTAGAGACTATTCTGACATAATGAGGGGGATGAAATACTTCGAGGAGGACCTTAAGAGTGTCATATCCCACTTTGCCGCCACTCAAGCCGCCAACGGCAGGATTTTCGACTACTTCACCACCTTCCCGGAAAAGCTCCCAAGCGAACGCGAAAATTGGACTAAGTATGTCCGCGTTCCGGTCGAGGCCGATGTGGAATTCCGCTTTGTAAAAGCCGCTTTTCTCGCCTGGCAAGCAACCGGAGACGATGAATGGATGGAGCGCCTGCTTTCGACCCTGGAGAAAGCCCTTAATTATGTCAGAAGTCATCCCTGGCGCTGGGACAATGAGCGCTGTCTTGTAAAACGCCCCTACACTATCGATACCTGGGATTTCGCCTATACCGCCGGTAAAGCCCCCTGGCTCCATTTTCAAATCGACGACCATACGTTTTGGGGCGTAATGCACGGCGACAACAGCGGCTACTACGAAGCTTTCCGCATTATGGCGCGTCTGCGCCGCTATTTTGGGAAAAACACTGACGCTGAAGTCTGGGAGGAGCGCGCTGAAACGCTTAAAAACGCGATGAACCGCGTATGCTGGAACGGGAAATTTTACACTCATTTCGTTAAAATCACTCCGGTGGAAATCCTCGGTGTCGATGAATCCGCTCAACTCAGCCTGAGCAATCCGATGGCTGTCAACCGCGGCGCGGCAGACCTGGACAAAGGCGCTTCTATTGTGCGAGAGTACCAAAAACGCCGCGAATCCGTAGAGTCTTTCGCCGAATGGTTTTCCATCGATCCGCCTTTTCCCGATGGGATTTTCGGGGACGAAAAACTTATCGCCGGCGCCTATGTCAACGGCGGGATTATGCCTCTGGTTGGAGGGGAGCTGGCAAAAGCCGCTTTCAATTGCGGCTTTGAAGCTTACGGCGTGGATATTCTCAAGCGCTATTACGAGATGATTGCCCGCTCCGGCGAAACCTATCTCTGGTACTTCCCCGATGGCACTCCTGCAACGATTGAGACCTCCACCAGTCCCGAAGCTCAGCTCACCGACGGCTGGGGCTCCAGCGCGATGTTGTATTCCCTGTTCGAGGGGCTCGCCGGGGTGGAGGACAGGTTGAAACTGTTCCGGGAAGTCAGACTTTCGCCGCGCTGGGCCGCCGCTGAAGTTTCACGCGCTCAGGTCAGGATGGAATACCGCTCTTCCGGCGCTTACATTAGCTATGGTTATCGTTACGACGGCGATACTATCGGCATCGAAGTCGAAACTCCTGCTTCGCAGGTTGATTTTCACATATTGCTCCCCGTAGGTGTAACAGCGCTGAGTGTAACTGTCGATGGGAAAGACACCGATTTCATTAATTGTAGAATACAGGAAAGCGGTTACGTAGATTTTACGGCGGCGGTGAGAAACCGCGCGTCTGTAATTGTGCGTTTGTTTGAAGGAATGTAGGGTGGGTTTTAACCCACCAATACTGAAAAATGAAACAATGTGGGATGTCATTCCTGGGTAACAGTGTGTCTCAGAATGTCATTGCGAGGACGCCGTAGGCGGACGAAGCAATCAGTATATTTTTAGATATCACCCGATTGTTTAATTTCGTTCGCAATGACAATGTGTTTTTTTTTCTATTTTCAAATAGACTGGCAAGCAGGTTTATAACTCATTGTTAATATATAAGATACTGGACTCCCGCTTTCGCGGGAGTGACATCCTTTTTCTCGTCATTCTTTTCATGAATGACTATTTATCGAGGAACAGCCTATGAACCGCAGAGGTTTCATCGGCGCGATGAGCGCCCTCACCGGAGCGATTGTTCTGGGAAGACCGCGCCTGGTTTTCTCGGAGGAAACCGGCTTACCGCCATTAATACAGCCTGGCTCGGACGGGGAAATTCTCTGGAGAACGGTGCGGGAGCAGTTTCTGTTCCCCGCCGATTATGTTTATCTCAACACCGGCGGCATCGGCGCTCTCCCCGCAGTTGTCCTTAATGAAGTTGAGGCTTCAATGCGCCAGGGTGAAATCCACCCCCGCCCCGGGCACAATGAAGTTCGATGGCAGAAAGTCAAGCGGAAACTTGCTCCCTTTCTCAGCCCGAAGTGCAGCCCGGATGAAATCGCCCTTTTGGGCTGCGCCACCGAAGGTATCAACGTTATTCTCAACGGTCTTCCCCTGCAAAAAGGGGACGAAGTTATCACCTCCGCTCACGAGCATCCCGCGTTACACATCCCCCTCTTGAACCGGATGAAACGCGCCGGAATCATCCCCAAAATCTTTGAATCGGATATGGAGGATGGATTGGGGAATGTCCGGCGCATTGAGAGCCTGATTACGAAGCGCACCCGCCTTATCTTCCTCAGCCATATCACCTGCACCACCGGGCAGCTTTTTCCACTCAAGGAAATCGGCCGCCTCTCCCGCGATAGGGGATTGTGGTTTGCGGTGGACGGCGCTCAAGCCGCCGGAGCCCTACCTATGGACCTGGCAGATTCAGCCGTGGATTTCTATACTTTCAGCGGACACAAGTGGATGCTCGGTCCCAAGCGCACCGGCGCCCTTTACGTCAGGAAAGACCTGCTCGACACCCTCGCCCCTTCTACTGTTGGAGCCTATTCCGACGACAGTTACGACATTGGGAAGGGTGAGTTGAGACTTCAACCTACCGCCCAGCGCTATGAATACGCTACTCAGAACGAAGCCCTATTTCACGGACTGGGTAAAGCTCTCGATTTCATCTCCGCCATCGGATTGAACCACATTTACAGCCATAACCGAAAGCTGGCGGAACGTTTCTATTCCGGTCTGGAAGAGATTCCTCAAGCGGTCAGCCTTTCCCCGATGCAAAAGCAATACCGCACTTCTATGATAACCTTCAGACTCGAAGGCAGGGACTATCGCGATGTCGCGGCTCATTTAGGGGAAACGCGGATTCGCGTAAGGTCAGTCCCCGAAGCCGGGCTTGAAGCCATCCGCGTCTCTTTTCACCTCTATAACAGCGAGAGCGATGTCGATAAAATTTTGAGCGCAATTGAAAAAATGTTGTAGCTTCTTTACTCATTGACATAAGCAATGACTAAAAACTATTCGATTAACAAGGATTTAGACAATTTTGTATTTTTCTATAATTTCTTTGCATATTTATTAATAACTACGGGAACTTTTAATTATTTCAATCGTTTTTATACCATACCCTCTTTTTATGATGGAGAGGGTATGTTGTAAAATAATCTATTGCTTCAGTTCCCTTTATCGTTAAGTTTGAGAGTTTGTGATTGCTTCTGCATCTGCCTCAACGAAACATGCAGGGAATGTGAAGGAAAAAACTCATTTGAGGTTAAGATGACAGTAAGCAAACTGTTCGTGGGGAATCTGAATTATTCCACCACCAACGCCAATCTGGAAGAACTCTTCTCCCAGTACGGAACGGTCCAGAGTGTGAACATTATCGGCGATAAGGGATTCGGTTTCGTCGAGATGTCTTCCGTCGCCGAAGCTCAGGAAGCGAAAGATAACCTGGACGGCACGGAATATATGGGCAGAACACTCAAAGTCGATGAAGCCCATCCTCCTAAACCGCGCAGCGATCGCGGCGGTGGCAGAGGTCGTGGTGGTTTCGGCGGTCGGAGATGGTAAATCGCTGATTCCCGAACACTCGATGTGAACGACATAAAGCCGTCCCCCCGAATCCGGTGGGGCGGCTTTTTCTATTTTTAATTGACTGTTTCTGTATAATACAACCATATCCGCGCCCTGTGAATAATGTTGTGAAACAGCAGAAAAGATACAAAAACACCTTTCAATCAAAAAGCCAATCCCTATGAAAATCTCAGATGCTCTGCTCAATATCTGTGTTATCCAATATCCCGAATCCTCTCCTCCGGTCGTTGAAACCGCTGTCGAAACATTCTCGCAGTGTTTCCCTGACGTTACCATAAGAACCACTACCCTTTTTTCGCCGGAACCGGTCGGAGGCGTATTCAATATTGCGGTCGCTTCCGGCGAAAAGCTGAAAGATGGAGGGCTGACGCCGCCAGAGGATGATTTTATCTATTTGCGGATACTGGAGGACGGTTCGGGAACTCTGATAACTTCGCGGTCTCATTTTCTCTATTCGTTTTTACGGCTTTTGCTCGATAGTCTTACGGAGGAAGAGCTGGCGCCCTATGCCGGGGGTAAATGGTATGTCCCTGCCTTCAAGTGGCAGCGCATTTCCTACGATTATTTCCTCACTCAAGAAGGCCGCATCCAGCGCGGACTCGCCCGCGCTGCCTATGTTAAAGAACTGGCGCGCCTGGGATTCACACACATCGAAGTCAACGGGCTGGCCTACCCAATGTCCCTGGAAACCTGTACCAAAGGCGAAATCTACCCAATGTTCTACACCTATTGCCCCGCCCTCGACCAATTCGTATCCAGCCGGCTCAACAAAGGACTTTACCCTCAATACTACCTCGCCGCCAACCTTAAATTCCTGAAGGAGAACGCCCGCCTCGCTCGAAAATACGGGCTTTCCCCCGGATTGCTCTGCTTCGAACCCCGCTCCGTCCCTGAACAATTTTTCCAGCGTTATCCCATGCTCCGCGGCGCCAGGGTGGACCACCCATTCCGCAGCTTCAAACCCCGCTATAATATGACCATCGCTCACCCTAAAGTACGCGAGCATTATGCTGAAATGATGAATAACCTGATGCGGGAAGTCCCGGAACTCAGTTTCCTCGCGGTCTGGAGCAATGACAGCGGCGCCGGTTTTGAACACACCAAGTCGCTTTATGTGGGCCGCAACGGCGGGGCCTACCTTATCCGGGAATGGAAAGACGACGGTGAAATCGCCCGCGTCGCTGGCGAAAACGCCCTCCGGTTTTTTCGGCTGCTCCGGGACGCTGCCAGCGAAGTAAATCCCGAATTCCGCGTCATCACCCGCCTGGAATCATTTTACGGTGAACACGAAACTGTTTGGGACGGGTTGGAGGATGGAATCGACGCCGAAACCGCTTCGCTGATAGCCAGAGGCTGGGAAACGCCTTACACTCATCCCCAATACATCGATTCACATTCCATCAACGCCGGAACTGTTTACCAGAACCGATTCGACCAGGCGGAAAAACCGCTGATGGATGAACTTGATACGCGGGAGGCGCGCGCTCATTTCTACTTTACCGCCGGACCTCATACGATGTTTGAACCGCTCTTGGGCGTTCCTTATCCCTTCCTGACTTTCAACCGGCTGAAAACTCTGCGTGAAAACGGCGTGCAATACCTCGCCCACTGCGGAGGGATCTCCCCTCCGGAACTCGTCCCTTACAACATCAATCATGAAATTGTGCGCCGCTTCCAATATGAACCTGAGATGAATATCGAGGATACAGTCGCCTCTCTTGCTCGTAAATGGGCGGGGGAAGAGTTCAGCGAGCGGTTGATAGAGGCCTGGAGATTGACGGAGGAGGCTCTCCTCGCCTTCCCCAATGTCACCCCCCTCTATTCCACTCACGGCTTCACCTGGTACCGCCTCTGGGTGAGGCCCCTGGTTCCGGATTATGAAGCCCTCGCCCCGGAGGAGCGCGCCTACTATGAGGCTTATATGTGCACCACTCCTCATAATCCCAACAATGTTGACCTTAGCCGCGACGTCCTCTTCCGGCTAACTTCTCCTGAGAAGAGCTGGATGGATGTGGAACGGATGGACGGGAATGTTTGGCCGCCTATGAATCAGGCGGTCGCTTTATTGGAGGAGGCTGCGGCCGGCGCTTCAGCCAGCCTGAGCGCGGAAAACGTGATTCACGATCAGATGGTGCGCCTCAAAGCCCTGCGCTGCTGGCTCACCACTCAGCGCAGCGTCGCCGCCTGGATAGCGGGGGTTTATGGGTATATGGGAGCGGATGACGATGACGAGAAGGCTGGATGGCGCGGATTTCTGAAGGATGCGATTTTGAAGGAAATCGACAACACTGAAAAGCTAATATCGCTGTTCGACACCGGCGTCGAATTTATGGCTTTGACCGACCGGGGCGAAACTCCCCTGATTCACGGCGACAATCTTAAGGAATTACTGCCGAGGCGTATAGAACTGATGCAAGCCCACATCGAGGACGAGCCCCGCATCGATTTCGAATACACCGAAAGGCAGGCCGGTAAATTAGTTATCTAAGAGGTATGTTTATCATCCTGATTAGCCATTCTCCAGGTTGAATCTACCCATAATTCCACCTAATTGATAAAATCGCCAATTTTCGTTAAATTATATCAAGAGGCAGTCAGTAGATAGCTTTTGGCAGTCAGTAGATGGCGGTTGGCAGTCAGAAATCATTAGTCCATATTTAGTAATCATTTATATACAAGAGAAATATTTAAGGAAAAGGGGATGGGAAAAGTCAGGGAGTTTAAAGACCTCGTGATTTGGCAGCGAGGAATAGAAATCGTTAAAACTGTATATTTAGTCACCGAAAATTTTCCAATGACCAGGGTATTCGGGCTGGTCAGCCAGATGAGAAGAGCCAGCATTTCGATTCCATCAAATATAGCGGAAGGACACATAAAACAACAGAATAAGGAATATGGCAGATTTTTGAATATTTCGATTGGAAGTTGCGCTGAATTGGAAACGCAGGCATACTTGCATGTGAACTCGGTTTCCTCGATTCCAGTAAATATAATGAATTGAAAGACTTGATTCAATCTGAAATTAGACAAATCGCTGCATTGAAGAAAAGACTGAGTAGTCAATGAATCATTCAATCCTATTTCAACTTCCGACTGCCAACTACTAACTACCAACTACCAATAACCAACTATGATAATCACCGAAAAAAAACCCTTTGAAGAGATAATCGCCTCACTTGAGGACGAAGACAGCGTATTTATAATAGGTTGCGGCGACTGCGCAGAGCTTTGTCAAACCGGCGGCCGCCGCGAAGTGGATGAGATGGCTGAGAAGCTCCGGGCTGCCGAGAAAAAAATCACCGGAACCATCGTCTCCGAAGGCCCCTGCCACAACCTGCGCATCGCCCGCGAACTCCGCACCGCCGCTAAAGCCCTCAATGAAGCTGACGGAGTGTTGGTGCTCGCCTGCGGAGCCGGAATTCAAGCGGTCACCGATCTAACGCGAAAACCGGTTCACCCCGGTCTGAACTCTCTTTTCCTGGGCAATGTCCGCCGTTACGGCTCCTTCGATGAACGATGTATGATGTGCGGCGAGTGCATATTGGACGATACTGCCGGAATCTGTCCTATCACCCGCTGCGCCAAATCCCTTACAAACGGTCCCTGCGGCGGCGTCCAGGACGACGGCAAGTGCGAAGTTGACGGACGCGAATGCGCCTGGGCGTTGATTATTGAGAAACTGGAAGCCCAGGGACGGATGAAGAAGCTGGATAAATACCAGCCGATGAAGGACTTCGAACGCTCTGTCAAACCCGGACGAGTTAACCTCCGCGATGAAGACCAGGATGCACGCTCCGAACGTTTGATGGATATGATTACCGCTCGCGAAGACAAGTACAAATTTTCCGATTTTGGGCGGCGCAATTGGCAGATTAAGCTGGAAACAACCAAGGTCACCGGACTCACCCGCCTCCAGCGCGAACTCGAAGCCGGGAAGTCCGTCACTACTGTGGAAATAGTCCCGCCGAAGGGTGTCAATGTCCAGCCCCAGCTCGAGCACGCCGCCAAACTGAAATCCTGCATCACCGCCTTCAACGTCAACGAAAATCCCTCCTCGGTAATGCGCGCTAATTCACTTTCGCTCTGCGCTCTCTTCGTTAAAATCGGCGCCGAACCGGTATTCCACATCACCACCCGCGAACGCAACCGCCTCGCCATTCAAAGCGAACTCCTCGGAGCCTACACCCTGGGAATCAAAAACGTGATGGTGATGACCGGCGACCACCAGTCGATGGGGGACCATCGCGAAGCTAAGCCGGTTTACGACCTCGATTCCGTGCAACTCCTCCGCCTCATCACCGAGATTATGGGCGGCAAGGATTACAACTGTCACGACCTCGACGGCGCCCCCCGGTTCTTCGCCGGAGCGGTGGTGAATCCCGGCGCCCGCCTCATCGATATGCAGATTCTCAAGATGCGTAAGAAAGCCTTAGCCGGGGCGCGGTTCTTCGTTACCCAGGCGGTCTATGACCTCAAGAAATTCGAGGAATTCACCTCTATGGTGAAAGACATCGATGCCTACATCATCGC
Source organism: uncultured bacterium (assembly GCA_964421875.1). Lineage (GTDB taxonomy): Bacteria > Electryoneota > Tariuqbacteria > Tariuqbacterales > Tariuqbacteraceae > CAYQZD01. The sequence continues at coordinate 8,179 of CAYQZD010000070.1, read as the reverse complement.
CGGAATCATCCCCTTGAAATCGGCGAAAATGGCGCGTTATATGAACGAGCGTATCCCCGGCATAGACGTTCCTGAACATTTCATCGAGCGGATGGAGAGAGCCTCCGACCGCAAAGCCGAATCGGCGGCTATCGCCCGCGATTTGGTTCAGGGCGCACGAAGTCTGTGTAATGGCGTCCATCTGATGCCGATTGGGGCGTATGATATTGTTCCGGTGATATTGGAAGGTATTATGAAAAGTTAATCTTATGTATTTTAACATATTTTCCTTGTATTTCTTATTTGAAAACATTATAATATATAGATTTCTTTGGTAAAATAGCTGTCAGCTATGAACTGTTTCTCGCACCCATAGTTAGACCAGGGAACGAGAGTTCGGTAAGTGTTCCCATGCAGGAGCGTGGGAAAGACTAAAATTCTCACATCTAACACGGAGGAGAGCATGCGGTTATTCATCACGCTTACGCTTGCGTTTCTGCTGTTTATATCTATGGCTCAGGCTAAAGATAAGATTAAAATCGCTCTTATCGACCTTGAACCACAGGGAGTAACCCAGGATGAAGCCCGAGCCATCACCGACCGCGTCCATAATGAGCTTATTCAGACCGGTAAGTTCACCGTGCTGGAGCGTTCGATGGTGGAAAAGGTACTGGAAGAGCGTGGATTCCAGCTCGCTGTAGGTTCCCCTAATAACAATATCGCTGAAGCCGGGAAGATTTTAGGGGTGGAACGGATGGTGGTCGGTTCAGTTTCCAAACTGGGGCAGCTTTATTCGATTTCCCTGCGGATGATAGATGTCTCCAGCGGTGAGATTGTCGCTAGCTCAACCGCCGATGTTATGTCCAGCCCCATTGAACAGCTCGCTCTCGAATCCAGCAAGGAAGCGGTGCAGAAACTTATCGGTACCTACGATGAAGCCAGCGCCCCTAAGAAAAACGGAAAAAAGACCTGGCTTTATGTCAGCGGAGGGGCGGTAGTGGTGGGAGCCGCGGCTTTCTTCGCTTTCCAGGGCGGCGATGAAGGAAACGGGCAGGATAACAATGGCAGGTTAGTAATCAGAGTCCCCAAAAATCCCTAAAATCTCAGTGGAGGACAAATGAAACGCGTATTTGTTGTTTTAATTTGCGCGGCTCTGGGGCTGTCAGTCTTCATTACCTGCTCCCGCTACCAGGGTCCTGAAAGGCAGGGCGGGCTCGTCCTTGTTCTGGAATTTCCTCAGACTATTGAATCCGCCCCTGATGATAAAGACCCGCCCCGGGCGGTTGAAACCACTCTCGACAGCGTCTATTGCGCCGTTTCCCGAAATGGCAGTCTGGTGGAGAATGTTATGCTGCGGTCGGCGCAAAGCGGCTTTTTCACCGCCGATATTTCGCTGCCTGCCGCCAGCGGGTACGAAGTAAGCGTCGAATGCTATATCTCCGGGCAGACCGCCTACATTGGCGGTAAAACCGGAATCACCATCACCGCGGGGGAGACCACGACTGAAGCTATCCCGTTGCAGGTAACCCTCCCCGCCGCGCCTACTAATCTGCAAATTCACGATGTCAGCGAAGACCGCATCGAAATCCGTTGGAGTGATAATTCGGTGAACGAAGCCGGTTTCGAAATTCAGCGCAAGGTCGGTGTAGTGGGAACCTTTGCTAACCGCGCAAATGTTGGTACGGATGTCGATGATTTTCGTGATGAAAATGTCCTGCCCAATACTCGATATTTTTACCGTGTCCGCGCTTTCAACGCCGCCGGTACATCCGGCTGGTCTAACACAGTGGACGCGCTGACCCCCGGCGCCAGCTCCGCGCCGACTCCGCCTTACGGACTCGAAGTGACCGCGGTCTCCAGTTCCGCAATTGAACTTGACTGGCGCGATTCCCAGTATGAGGACGGCTACATAATCCAGCGCAGTATAGGGAATGAGCAGAATTTTACGCTGTTGACTTCATCCATCGCCGCCAATGACACTCATTACTTGAACCAAAATCTCTCTCCCAGCACGGTCTATTTCTACCGCGTCGCGGCGTTCAACAATGTCGATACCACCAGTTACTGCGACTGCGATTCCGCCTGCACTTTTCCGCCTGCGACCAATCCGCCGGTCCGCCCCGGCAATCTTACTGCCACCGCTTTATCAGCGGATGAAATTTTAATTACCTGGGACGATTCCTCCAATAATGAAGACGGATTTGTTATTCAAAGAAGCGTCAGCGACAATATTCACTTCAACACCTTCGACTCGCTGGGTATTGACGAAGAGGATACGCGTGACAGTGGACTAGTGGACAATACAGTCTATTGGTACCGGATTCGCGCTTACAATGAATACGGACCTTCGGATTGGTCAGCACTTGACAGCGCTAAAACACATCTGGCGCCGCCGGCCGCGCCGACCAGTCTCACCGCATCCGCCATTCCCGGTTACAGTTCCAGAATCGACCTGATTTGGCGGGACAATTCTCACAATGAAGCGGGTTTCAAGGTTGAAAGAAGCCTGAGTCCCACCGGGAGCTATACCGAAGTAGGGGATAATTCACCCAACGACACCACCTTCCGGGACGACAGCCTGCAGGCAAGCGCCAGATATTACTACAAGGTGCGCGCTTACAACGCCGCCGGGGATAGTGTTTCCAATACGGCGGATGCAACAACTAATCCTATAGCCGAGATTGTATGGGAACGCGCTTATCAAACGACTAATCCGCAATATGTAACCAGTGTTTGTCTTGCCGCTGACGGAGACATTGTCATCACAGGAACTGAAGGTGTTAATCCTAACACAAATACACTAGTCAGGAAATTTTCCGCAGCGAACGGGGATCCAGGTTGGAGCTATTCAGACTCCAATCCTGGTTATGATTGGGGGTATAGTATCGAACGGACCACAGAAGGCGGATTCATCGTGAGCGAGCATAAAGAAACCGGCGGTTATTATGCCCCGGGTTTATTGAAAGTGACCTCTTCGGGTAATCGTGCTTGGAGGCGTACATACGAGGGCGCTTATCATGGAGAAGGTAAAGATGCCAGAGAGATTACCGGCGGCGGATATATTCTTACCGGTTGGTTGGATCCGCAAGGAGTTTTTCTGCTGAAGACAAATAGCATAGGTGAGCAAATCGACATAGAATACTATATGGAAGGACGCGGTGAAAGTGTAAGGGAAATACCTGGCGGATTTATTGTTGGAGGCTCTGCTCCCACGCATGCGGGACTTCTTTTGTTGAGAACCGATAATAATCTTACTGAATCTTTGCACGAAACTTATGGTAGCGGTAATATTACTGCCTATGGACGGGTGGAGCCCGTTTCGGATGGCTATATCTTGATTGGCACCACTGACCAACAAGGCGCAGGATTACAGGATATCCTGTTAATCAAGACAAATACAGCGCTCGTATCGCAGTGGGAAAGGACTTATGGCGGTTCAAGTGATGATTGTAATGGCAGCGTTCTGCCGGTACCGGGTGGGGGATACATCATTGGGGGCACGACAAACTCCTTTGGCGCCGGGGAAAATGATGTATGGGTGATTAGGACCGACGAGAATGGAGATTCACTCTGGACGCTGACCGCCGGCACAACTGGTGAACATGAATGCGGTTGCGATATCGTCGCCCTTAACCAGTATGAATATATCGTCGCCGGTTACCAGGGACTTTTTTCTGCTAATAGTGGAAAGGTATATCTGGTGAAAATCCGTGAAAATCCCTGATGACGTTGATAAGTAAACCGCACTTTCAATGCGCCATCGGCGCTAATTTGAGTCAATCAGCGGTTCGTAATATTATTTCACAACGTATTACACAGATTAAACGGATTTTTCATTAGCGTTCTGCATCCTAATCCGTGTAATTCGTTTAATCCGTTGTGAATTGTTTTTGTATCGCAGCGTCCCCGCACTCTGCGATAGTTAAATTATTAAGCTGCAGGGTGCGGAGGCCCGGTAGCACACTAATGAGCAAATGCCCAATGACTGAGATTAATCCCCATATATCACATATTCTTTCCACCCTCCGCGCCCGTTTCGAAGCGCTGTATGGTGAGCGGTTATACAAGATGCTGCTTTACGGCTCTCAGGCGCGCGGCGACTCTGAAGACGGCTCTGACATCGATGTGATGGTGGTGCTGGAGGGGGAGGTGAATCCCTACAGAGAAATGAAACGCAATATTGAAATGACCGCAGCGCTTTCACTGGAGTACGATGTTGTCATTTCGTGTCTTTACATTTCCAAGGAAAAATATTTGCATGAAAAGAGCTCGCTGCTGATAAATGTAAGGAGGGAGGGAATGTTAATATGAATCAGGAACAGACTATCCTTTTTGAAAAGGCTAAACAGCGAATGAAAGCGGCCAAGGCGCTAATCGACATTGGCTTTTATGATGATGCGATTTCCCGCGCCTATTATGCTATGTTCAATTTAGCCAGAATATTTTTGCTGGAAAAAGGGCTCACTTATTCCAAGCATTCAGCCGTAATCTCCGCCTTTGGGCAGCATTTCGCCAAGACCGGCGTAGCGCCGGTGGAATTTCATCGTTATCTCAATGAAGCCCAGAATGGACGAATTATCAGCGATTACAGATTCGATTTTTCCCATACCGAAGAAAACGCTCTTGAAATCCTGGAACAAGCGGAAAAATTTTACCGGTTTACTGCGGAATATTTCAATAAAAAAATAAACAACAAATGACCGATAAAAAACCCAAAACCTGCGCCTGCGGCTGCGGGAAACGGCTGGATATGGTGGGCGCGGGCAATCGTAAATACTGGTACGGACACGAAAAAATCGGTCCCGACAACTTCTGGTTCTACTTTAACCACCCCCCCGACTGCCTCTGCGGCTGCGGCGAACCCGCCGAATGGGACGATGTTAATCTGGTCTGGAAGGAGTTTAAAAGGAGCCACGAACGGCGCCTTAGTGATGCGGAAAAAAACCGCTTCCGCCGGAAACGCCGCCGCAAAAGCGCCCATCAGCGCGACCTTTTCCTGGTTAACGATAAGAACGAGCCGAAACGGGGGAGGCAGTGAGGAATGACATCGCGCATCGTGTTATAATATGTAAATCTGTAGGGGCGGTTTGCGAACCGCCCCTGCTTTCAGGAAAAAAATAAAATTGCCATACAATCGGAGTGAAGATGTCTAAAAAACGCGTTTACTACTTCGGCGGCGATAGCGCCGAAGGAGCCGCTCAGATGAAAAACCTCCTCGGCGGGAAAGGAGCCAACCTGGCGGAAATGACCAATATTGGACTACCTGTCCCTGCAGGATTCACCATAACCACCGAGGTCTGCGCCGAATACTTCGAAAACGGAGGCAAATTCCCCACAGGCTTGAAAGAAGAGGTCGAAAACGCTTTGAAGCGCGTGGAACAGGTTATGGGAGCCAAGTTCGGCGATTCGGACAATCCGTTGCTGGTATCGGTGCGCTCCGGGGCGCGGGTTTCGATGCCCGGTATGATGGACACCGTCCTCAACCTGGGACTTAACGATACCACTATTCAGGGTTTGATAGCCAAGACCGGCAATCCCCGCTTCGCCTACGATTCCTACCGACGCTTCGTCAATATGTACGGCGACGTGGTGCTGGAAGTCCGCCCCCTCGGCAAGGACGACGAAGACCCCTTCGAGGAACTCCTCGAAGCCAAGAAACGTCAGCGCGGCGTAGAATTCGACGTTGAACTCGACCCTGACGCTCTCAAGGAATTAGTGGCGGAGTTCAAAGAATTGATATACGCGCGCACCGGCAGGCCTTTCCCCGAAGAGCCGATGCAGCAGCTTTGGGGGGCTATCGGCGCAGTTTTCGGTTCCTGGAATACTAATCGCGCCATCGCCTACCGCGAAATCAATAACATCCCCGGCGACTGGGGAACCGCAGTCAATGTGCAGTCGATGGTGTACGGCAATATGGGCGACGATTCCGGCACTGGCGTCGGCTTCACTCGAGACCCCGCCACCGGCGAAAACGTATTTTACGGCGAATACCTGCTCAACGCCCAGGGCGAGGATGTGGTCGCCGGTATCCGAACCCCGCATCCCATCGCCGACCTCGCCAAAGACCTGCCAGCAGTTCACAAACAGCTTAGCGGCTACCGCGACACTCTGGACAAACATTATCGAGAAATGCAGGACTTCGAATTCACCATCCAGAACGGCAAGCTCTATATGCTGCAAACCCGCGCCGGTAAGCGCACCGGCTTCGCCTCTATCCGCATCGCCGTAGAGCAAGTCCGCGAGGGGCTTATCACCAAGGAGGAAGCACTCTCCCGCGTCATACCGGAGCAATTGAACCAACTGTTACGCCCTGTATTCAACATCGAGGAGAAACGCGCCGCCCTCAAAGGCGGGAAACTGCTGGCGAAGGGCTTGAACGCCGGACCCGGAGCCGCCTCAGGTCAGGTGGTGTTCAACGCCGAAGACGCCGAACACTGGGCTGCGCAGGACAAGAAGGTCATCTTAGTGCGCATCGAAACCTCCCCCGAAGACATCCGCGGGATGAAAGCCGCCGAAGGAATCCTCACCGCCCGCGGCGGAATGACCTCCCACGCCGCTTTAGTGGCGCGCCAAATGGGGAAAGTCTGCGTCGCCGGCTGCGGAGCTCTCGATATCAGCTATAAAGAGCGTATAATCGAAGTCGGCGGCAAGGTCGTCAAGGAAGGCGATTGGATTTCCCTTGACGGCACCGAAGGCCAGGTTATCGAAGGCAAACTGGAAACTCACCCCTCCGAAGTCGAACAGGTGCTGATTCACGATATGATGAAGCCCGAAGAATCGATGGTTTACGGGCTGTACCACGAACTGATGACCTGGGCGGACCAAATCCGCCGCTTGAAAGTCCGCACCAACGCCGACCAGCCCGACCAAGCCGCTGTAGCGGTAGCCTTCGGCGCTGAAGGCATCGGACTTTGCCGCACCGAACATATGTTCTTCGGTGGAGACCGCATCGACTCCGTGCGGCAGATGATTTTAGCTGACACCGAACAAGAGCGCCGCAAAGCCCTGGACAAACTGCTCCCGATGCAGACCGAAGACTTCATCGGCATCTTCAAGGCGATGGGCGGGCGTCCCGTCACCATTCGAACCCTCGACCCGCCCCTCCACGAATTCCTCCCCCACCAGGACGATGAAATCGAGGAATTGGCGGGGCAGATGGGCGTCACCTTCGACCAACTCAAGCACAAGGTGGAATCCCTGCACGAAACCAATCCGATGTTGGGGCACCGCGGCTGTAGGCTGGGACTGACCTACCCGGAAATCACCGAGATGCAGGCCCGCGCCATCTTCACCGCCGCCGCTCAAGTGCGGAAGGATGGTATCGATGTCGTTCCGGAAATTATGATTCCTTTGGTGGGGCATGTCAACGAGCTGGCCAATCAAAAGGCGATTGTGGACAAAGTTGCCGCCGAAGTCAAAGCGCAGACCGGCGATTTCGAATACCTGGTGGGCACGATGATAGAACTCCCCCGCGCCGCCCTCACCGCCGACCGGGTGGCCGAAGCGGCAGAATTTTTCTCCTACGGCACCAACGACCTCACTCAGACCACTTTCGGACTCTCCCGCGATGACGCCGGTCCCATTATCAATGAGTACACCTCCCGCAAAATCTGGGAAATCGACCCCTTCGTGGCGGTGGACCGTGACGGTGTAGGGGAGCTGATGAAAATCGGCGTGGAGAAGGGCCGTTCCACCCGCCTCGGCCTGAAAATCGGCATTTGCGGCGAGCACGGCGGGGAACCTTCCTCGGTCGAATTCTGCCACATCATCGGTTTGGACTATGTGTCGTGCAGCCCCTTCCGCGTCCCCATCGCGCGCTTAGCCGCGGCGCGCGCGGCACTGGAATATAAGTAGTGACGGTAACCAAAAGGCGGGTCTGAATGACCCGCCTTTTTTGTGATATATGGATAGTAACCCGGGGTATTAGTACATTCCCTTAATCCGTGAATAGAATTTGCCGGAATTATTATAATTTATTGTAACACAATAGTTTTCTGAAGTTCTTTGTAGTATTGGGAACTTTTCACGGGTACACGGGTTTTCTTATTAAATACCCTTTTAGCCAATTATTAAGCCCTCAAATGACGCTTAAGAAGGTTGAAGAGATTGTGGACAAGATTCGCAGCGCGAGCCGGGAGGAAGCGGTGCGGATTCTCTATAACCTTGCTAACAAGGGATTCGACCAGGACCCCTCCGACCC
>CAYQZD010000069.1:0-19099 GCA_964421875.1 uncultured bacterium | reverse complement strand
CAAGATACCAGGAGAAACTCAACAGGTATTTTGTTTTAACACAGAATTAAGGAAACAATATTTTAGATGCTAAGTCTGGAGCAATGATGCGGATAAAAAGATTATTCGATATTACCGGAAAACGAATCATAACATTCACCAACCATGATATCGATTTAGTTAGAAAAGGTAGGAATATTATTGAACTCTTCCATGATAAAATAAATGCATTTTACACAATGAATCTATAATCAATTCTAATAATGAATACCCATGCATCGTCATATACAAAAAAGGGGCAACCATGAAACCTACTCACCCCACCCTCGACCGGCGGGTGTTTCTGAAGGGCGCCTGCGCGGCCTGCGTATTGTCGGCGGCGGCTCTCAGCGCCGGATGCGGCAAAGGGGGCAAAACTGAGGCTGAAACTAAGAAAGCGTCCGGCGAAACCGCGCAAATCATCGCCAAGTGCGGGATAATCTGCAGCGAGTGCGAAGCCTATACCGCCACGCAGAACCAGGACCGGAAGGCTCTGGTGGAGATAGCCAAGAAATGGTCGCAGCAGTACAACGCGGAAATCACGCCGGAAAGCATCCTCTGCGACGGCTGCCAGGCTGATGAGGGCAACATTTGCGACTACGCCGAGCATGACTGCAGGTTACGGCAGTGCGCCCGCGCCCAGGGCGTCGCCAACTGCGCCCATTGCGAGCATTATCCCTGCCCTCTGGTGGAGGAGGCTTTCAAGATGGCGCCGGAAGCTAAGGCGGTTTTGGAGGGAGTTCGGGAGCGGATTTAGCGGTGTTTGCAGGGGCTTATGGGATCCCCCAAATGAAATAATAGTCATTCCGGCGCAGCTGAAATCCTTCCGGAGAAGAGGGATTCTGGCTTGCTTCGCAGCCAGAATGACGATTGTTTTTATTGTTGATCAGGTGTTACCATGGGCATTTAACCGCCTCTGTTTTTGTGTAGTTTCAATCTTTCGTTCCTTTCGTGTTTCGAGAGCGGCGAGAGCCAATAGATAAACTTGTAGGGCGGAATCTTATTCCGCCTTTTAAAGTATAAATAACAGCTTTAAATCGCTTGTCGGAACAAGGTTCCGACCTACAGACACTTAATCCTATTTTACCGGATATAACTATGAAACATATCGAAGGCCAAGAAGAGTGGCGAAAACTACTCGATAAAACCACCGCCAAACGGCCGGAGCGGAAGCCGGAATTCAAGACCGAATCCGGGCTTAAGATAGAACCAATTTATGAACCGGATACGGATTTCGATTACGACGCTAAGTTAGGCTACCCCGGATGTTACCCTTTCACGCGTGGGGTTCAGCCCAATATGTACCGGGGGCGGTTCTGGACGATGCGGCAGTACGCCGGTTTCGGGGATGCGGAGGAGTCCAACCACCGTTACCGTTACCTTTTGGAGAAGGGGCAGACCGGCTTATCGGTGGCGTTCGACCTTCCCACGCAGATGGGCTATGACAGCGACCATCCTTTAGCGCAGGGCGAAGTGGGCAAAGTCGGAGTGGCTATCGACTCCATCCGGGATATGGAAATTTTGTTCGACTCCATCCCGCTGGAGAAGGTCAGCACTTCGATGACCATCAATTCCACCGCCTCCATTATCTTATCGATGTATATCGCGGTGGCTAAGAAACAGGGAGCGGACATTTCCAAGACTAAAGGGACGGTTCAGAACGATATCTTGAAGGAATACGCCGCCAGGGGGACTTACATCTTCCCGCCGAGGCCTTCGATGCGGCTGATAACCGACCTTTTCGCCTACTGCCGGGAAAACCTGCCGCTATGGAACACCATCTCGATTTCCGGCTATCACATCCGGGAAGCCGGTGCTACTGCGATGCAGGAGGTGGCATTCACCCTGTCCAATGCGATAGAATATGTCAAGGCGGCTTTAGAGGCGGGGATGAATGTGGATGAATTCGCGCCGAGGCTGGCGTTTTTCTTCAACGCGCACAACAACCTGCTGGAGGAAGTGGCGAAATTCCGGGCGGCGCGCCGGATTTGGGCGAAGATAATGAAGGAGCGGTTCCAGGCGCAGGATCCTCATTCTATGATGCTCAGGTTCCACACTCAGACCGCCGGTTCCACCTTGACCGCCCAGCAGCCGGAAAACAACATCATCCGAGTCACCATCCAGGCTTTATCGGCGGTATTGGGCGGCACTCAGTCCCTGCACACCAACAGCTTCGACGAAGCTCTTTCGCTGCCTACGGAGCACGCGGTCACGCTGGCGCTACGGACTCAGCACGTTATCGCTTACGAATCCGGGGCTGCGGACGCGGTGGACCCGCTGGGGGGGTCGTATTACATTGAAAGCCTTACCGACCGTCTGGAGGAAAAAGCGTTGAAGCTGATGGAGGAAATCGACGCGATGGGGGGAGCGATGTCGGCGGTGGAGAAGGGTTTTGTCGCAGACCAAATCGCCCGCAGCGCCTACGATTACCAGAAGATGATGGAATCGGGTGATAAAACGGTGGTGGGGGTGAATAAATTCGCGGAAAAAGAGGTTGAGCCCCACGAACTTCTGCAAATCGACCCGGCGGTGGGGAAAAAGCAGAGCGAAAAGCTGAGCGCCCTCCGCGCCGAACGCGATAACGCTGACGTGAACCGCATAACTGCGAGCATCTCCAAGGCGGCGGAATCCGGGGAGCCCTTGATGCCGCTGTTCATCGCGGGGGCTGAGGCCGGAGCCACGCTGGGCGAAATGTCCGACGCGATGCGTAAAGTGTTTGGGGAATATGACAGGATGTAAAGAACGATTGCTATATCAAATCGTCATAGACGGCCTATGAAAAAGTCTTTGTTTCCATTGTACTATCGACATTCGGCAGTCGACTGCAACTAATTGATTTATAGGTATATGTCGCAGGGTGCGGAGACCCTGCGACAAGAGAATAAATCGTGAGTATAAAGCTAAAGATATATCAATCTTAATAGGAAGAGAAATGGAAAAACATATCACACTGGTGGCAATCTTTAAAATCTGCTTCGGAGTATTAAATCTAATTTTAACGCTAATCGCTCTCGGAGTGTTGGCGGGAATCAGCGGGGGATTGTTATCGGCCGGCCGGGGGGGTTGGGATGTGTATTGCGGACCAGAGGGGATTGTGGCTTTACTGCTGATTGTCCTCCCCCTAATAGTGTCCTTCTTCGCGCTGGTCTCCGCGCTGAAAATCATCGGGGGCATCGGATTGCTTAAACGGAAGGCTTGGGCGCGGATATTGGTACTGATACTGTCCTGCGTCGAACTGATAGACATCCCGGTGGGGACTGCGATTGGGATATACTCCATCTGGGTTCTGCTGCAGGAAGAAACTGTAAAAATTCTTGCGGGGGAAACTAATCAATCAACCTAACTCAGTTACATTTTCTTTTGAGGATTGTGTTTCCATCGCCCGCATAGGATTGAAAGCATAATCCAACTTTACGCCTGAGGTTGAATCTCTCTATTCCATTGTCCAATACCTTTGAGGATTTGCGAGCCATTGACTCTGGCATCTCCATCATAAGGATTACGCTTGAGACATTCATTGAAGTGCTCAAAAGCTTTGACCGCTTCCCCCGTCAGATAGTATAGAATCCCCAGACTGCTATGGAGGTTGGGTGATTCCGGTTCCAATTCCAGCGCATAATTGAAGTATTTCACTGCTTCTTCCAAATTGCCATTTTCATACTGGTCCATTCCCGACAGAAAGAAGCTGTTTAAAAGTCTGAGCTTTACCACTTCATCGCTGAAATCCGCGCCGGCATTCCGGATTTGCCGCTCCATTAATCCCAACGCAAAACCGTAGAATTCAATATCGTTTTCGTGGAACTGATGAATGAGGTCTATGGCGCTCTGCGAAAGGTCTCCCGCAAGGGGCCGGTTTTTAGTTACATTGGCTTTCATATAAACCGGAGTGATTTTCCAGTTCAAAAGCCGCTTGACTAAAATCAAGGATTCGTCGAATCGAGCCGAATCACCGATAACGGAAAAGTTTCGCTCTAAGTTTTCTTTGGCAACTTCCAAGCGTCGGCGCCGGTCAGTAATAGACTCCAGTTCCGATTTTTTTAAAAACTGGCAGATTACAGGATCGATTCCGGCAAAACCCTGAGCCACATAATCTGCAAGGTCTTTGCTTTGCAGAACTCCGTCGACGTAATCTTGGCTTTGGGTGTTTTTATTCTGCAGTATGAAGTAATATAACGAAATCACCCGGTCCACAGGATCACGCAATATGGTAATGTAATTGTAGGGATTCGCTACATATTCGTGTATGCCGAAGTGGATGTGTCCCCTGACGAATTTCAGCTTCCTTTTTTTATAGTCCGGCATACTTTTAAAATCATCCAGAAGTATGTCGTTTAAATCGGGGTGGTTGAGGTTTCGGGTGATTGTGGCGACAGTTTTTCCCCGGTATCGTTCATTAAGGATATGCTTTAATGTGGTTCCGGCGGTTTTCTGGACATGTATAAAAATCAGAGTATGATTAGCAGAATCGTCATAATCAGGGTGAATTTGAAGCGTTTTCATCGTTTATATCATTTATTTACCTTGAAAATAGATTTACCGTTTCCTCGCGAGCCATTATTTTCATCCTTCATTGTGGATGGTCGCGAAAAGAGACCATCTATGATGGTTTATCCTGAAAATAGCGGCAGCGTATCCCGCGAGTCGTGAATTTTCATCCTAATTTGTGAGATGGTTCGCGAAGAGAATCCATCGAATGATGATTTAATGTGGTTATATTATGTTAATCGGCAAGTTCAATCATTATTTTAATAAATTCTGCATATTTTCTGTAATTATTAAATCGGAGTCACCATTGAGAAAATTAGGTTTTGTAACGCTTACGTTGTTTGCATTCTCAATAATTATAACCGGATGCGGCTCGAAGAAGGAGGCGCCTCAGGTTCAGAGTATCGAGGAATCCAAGGTTTCCAAGAAACAGCAGATTTTGATGGATGCGGTTGCGGAGCGGATGAGTAAGATGGAGGCGTTGCAGAAGAAGGTGATGTCGGGTAAAATCTCCGAGGATGAAGCCGGCCGCCTGGTGAAGCAGTACGCCCGCGAATTCGCTATTAAGACCAATTTCAACCCTGCGATAGAATTACCGGATTGGGCGATACGTTTGGGGCTGGTTGAACCGGAGGGGATGAAACTGGACAGCGCGGTTTCCCGCAGGACTCAGGCTGAAAACCTCGATGAAGGATTCAACTCCATTACACTGGTTTACACCGGAGAATACGACCAGGCTATGGCAGAGGCTAAGCGGATAGCGGAGAAGGCGGGAATTCCCATAAGCAAGGAATACCTGAAAGCGAAGGAACGAATGGAGAAAGCGCGGATGGAAGCCTTCCGTATGGGGAGGTTGGATGGATTCGAAGGAATTAAGGGAATCGCCTATATGAATTATGATTTGGACGACCAGGGGCGGAATTTCGACATCAAGTATCTCATTTCCATATCGGTCGATTCGGACGGAGAACTTTCCCTCAACGCCGCGGACCATGAACAACTGGCAACAGGGATGGAGCGGCAAAATCAAATGTACTAAATCCTCGTAGAGGGTGTTATCACCGCCTTCAACGGCGAAATATAAAACCGGATCTTGCATATTAGCTCTGCTATCACATTCAGCTTTAATTATAGTAAAGTCAGGTCTCCGTTTCACAAAGAACCTGACTTAACATAGAATGCCGCTCATCTTGTATCATTGGAATCCCTTTCCTCCATAATCTATAAAGCCCTTTCCGCGCTGCGCAGGGGCGGCGTAATCGCTTTCCCCACGGATACGGTGTATGGTTTTGCGGCGGATATGGTTTCGCGGGAAGCGGTGGAACGGTTGTATTCTTTGAAGCGACGCCCTAGGAATAAGCCGGTTCCGGTGATGCTGGCGCGAATTGACACCCTGTCGAGTGTGGCGGAATTTATTCCTGAAGAGGCTCGCCGGCTCATAAAGGCGCACTGGCCTGGAGCCTTGACCATAGTATTGCGGAAATCTACCCTGGTGCCGGAATGGGTTGCGGGCGGGGGAGCAACTGTGGCGGCGCGCATTCCTAACCACTCGATAGCGCTGGAAATGCTGGAGCGGTTCGGAAAGCCACTGGCGGTCACCAGCGCTAATATCTCGGGGCGGGGCTCGTTGAAAACTTACGATGAAATTAAGGAGGTTTTCGGCAACGGGATTGATATTATCGTACCCGGCGAGACAGTGCACGGAATGGTTTCAACGGTGGTGGATTTCACGACAGAGCCGCCGCGGGTGCTGCGGAAAGGTGTGGTTAAGGTTGAATTTTGAGGATAAGCCGTTTTTTTTATTAGTTAAGTCAGGTTTTTATCCCGATTTATCGGGAGGAGACCTGACTTGTTCATAACCGGCGGGTCACACCCGCCTGCGGCATGCAAGACCTGCCGGAACGGTAAAGATTGCTTCGCTTCGCTCGCAATGACAAAATGCTGTTTTTGTAATTCCCGAACTAATGTTCGCCGGTATGACTATATTTTTTTAATTGATTGATAACAAAACAAATACGACCTATCCTATGGACAAAATAACACTGAACCTTCCCGGCGGGGACACGCTCGAAGTTGACAAGGGAACCCGCCCTATCGACCTGCTTGAATCCTTGAAAATATCGGAGAAGAAGGCTTATTCGGCGGTATTGAACGGCAAGCCGGTCGATTTGACCGCACCGCTGAATAAAAGCGGCGACTTTAAAATTGCGCTGGCGGGGACTGAAGAGGGGCTGGATGTGCTGCGGCATTCCGGGGCGCATTTGATGGCGCAGGCGGTGGCGCGGTTGTTCGAAGATGTGGAATTCGCTATCGGTCCCACCATCGAGGACGGATTTTACTACGATTTCGACCTGGAGCATCAGCTCTCGATAAACGATTTCCCCGCTATCGAGGCGGAGATGCGAAAAATCGTGGCGGAGGATCTGCCGGTGGAGCGGCTGGAAATGTCCCGCGATGAAGCCCGGGAACTGATGGAATCGCAAAACGCCCGGTATAAGCTGGAACTGCTCCGTGAAGTCCCGGAAGGAGAAATTCTGAGTTTCTACCGCCAGGGCGAATTCATCGACTGGTGCCGGGGCCCGCATATAGACCGCACAGGAAAACTCAAGGTGTTCAAACTGCTGAATGTCGCCGGAGCCTACTGGCGCGGCGACGAACGGCGGCCGATGCTGCAGCGGATATACGGCACCGTATTCTTCAACGATAAGGACTTGAGGAAACACCTGCTATACCTGGAGGAAGCGAAAAAGCGCGACCACCGCAAGCTGGGGCGGGAACTGGATATTTTCACTATGCACGACACCGCCCCCGGCATTCCCTTCTGGCACGGCGGGGGGATGGTCATTCTGCGGGAAATCCGTAAATATATGGATGAACTGCTATTCGAACACAAATACGTGGAAATCAACACCCCCCAAATCCTGCGCGCCGACACCTGGAAAACCAGCGGCCATTGGGACCACTATAAGGACAATATGTTCTTCACCTCGATGGACGAGGAGGAATTCGGCATCAAACCGATGAACTGCCCCGGAGCCATGACCGTGTATAAAACCTCTCTCCATTCATTCCGTGAATTTCCCCTGCGAATGGCCGAATGGGGATTGGTGCACCGCCATGAAAAGAAGGGGATGATGTCCGGTCTCACCCGGGTAAGGGGATTCATCCAGGACGACGCCCACATATTCTGCCTGCCGGAACACATCGAGTCCGAAGTCGCCGATATGATAAGCATGATAAAGGAAGCCTACGACACTTTCGGATTGACCGACGTCGATATTGAGCTGTCCACCCGCCCGCCTGATTCCATCGGCACGGATGAGATGTGGGCGCAGGCGGAAAAAGCCCTGGCGGGCTCGCTGGAAAAACTGGGGATTGAATACCGGAATTCCCCCGGCGAAGGGGCGTTTTACGGGCCCAAAATCGATTTTCACATCAAGGATGCGCTGAAACGCTCCTGGCAGTGCGCCACCATCCAGCTCGATATGGCCATGCCCGACCGTTTCGATTTGGAATATGTCGGCTCCGACAACGCCCGCCACCGCCCCGTTCTCCTGCACAGAACGATTCTCGGTGGCGTGGAAAGGTTCGTGGGCATACTGATAGAACATTACGCCGGGAAATTCCCCACCTGGCTGGCGCCGGTTCAGGCTGTGGTGATTCCTATCAGCGCGGAGCGTTTCGGCGATTACGCGGTGGAGGCGATGGAGAAACTGCGGAAAGCGCGCCTCCGGGCCGAGGTGGATTTGCGCGACGAATCATTGAACAAGCGCATCCGGGAAGCCCAGCTTAAGAAGATACCGTATATGTTGGTGGTCGGCGAGCGGGAGGTCGAAGCGGGAACGGTGTCGGTAAGGAGGAGGGATAACCGGAATATCGGGGCGATGGGGGTGGAGGAATTTGTGGGGAAGATGGGGGCGGAGATTAGGGGGAGGGAATTGGAATTGAGAATTGAGAATTGAGAATTAAGAATTGGAAGGAATATAAAATGCATGAAACACTCATAGACAAGATAGTAGAAGACAAGTTGAAGGGAGCTTCCGATCAAGAGATTGGAGATAAATATGGCTTGAGTCTTCGTGAGATTGAAAAAGCTATAACAAAGAAATTTGGTGTCAATATTTCTAATCTCAGTCAAAGAAAGGAAGTTAAAACACTATCTCCAAAGAATTTCATGTTAGAAAAAAACACAGTATGGAGTTTTAAGTCCAGAGGAAACTGGGCGACACATAATAGTAATTACAGGGGGAATTGGTCACCATATATTCCAAGAAATGTGATTTCCAGATATTCTAAAATAGGTGATATGGTAATCGATTATTTTTGCGGATCGGGAACGACTGGAGTTGAATGCAAATTGTTGAACCGAAATTTCATTGGTTATGACATTAATTTCGCTGCAATAGAATTAGCGAAGGAAAATATTGATTTCAATATGGGATTGCCTTTTGAGAAAGAATCTAGCGTAAGTTTTTCTGTTGGAGATGCCAGAAATATGTCGGAAATAGATGATGAGTCAATAGACCTAATTTGTGCCCACCCGCCGTATGCAAATATAATTCACTATACAGATAATAATCCCGATGATTTGTCAAATCTAACGGTTGATGAATTTTTATCAGAAATAGATAAAGTAGCTTCTGAGAGTTTTAGGATTCTCAAGACTGGAAAATACTGCGCTATTTTAATAGGCGATATGCGGAAGAATAAAAAAGTTGTACCATTAGGCTTTAGGACTATTGAAAAATTTCTAAATGCCGGTTTTCAAATTCAAGATCTAATTATTAAAAGACAACATAACTGTAAAACAACAGGATTCTGGTTCAATAATAGTATAAAATACAATTTCCTACTATTGGCGCACGAGTATCTTGTGATATTTAGAAAAGCAGACAAAGACATCTCATATAAGTTAAAAAATAACAGAGAATACGTCCGTACAGAAATAAAAGATTCCGAGGACCTTAGATTAGAAGGCGCTACCTGCTGGATTTTTAATCAACACAATTGGTATGAAAATACGATATTAAATTTAGCTAAAAGGTACGCTCATAATTCATATCAAATTTATACTAATTTAAACGAACCGGTTTCTTCTAATGAATTGTTGATAACTTATGATGAAGTTTTTTTAAATGATATTGATAAGTCAATTAATTCGTTAACATCCTTCGTTGCTATAATATGTGAAGATGTTAAACTTGAAGATGGTTGTACTTTCTCTACCGCATTGAAAATACTAAATATAGTTAATAATTTATCCGACTTAAAGATAAAAGAAATAATTGTTATTGTTATAGAAGACAACAATAATAATATCATATTAGATGATAACTTAAAAATAACACACAAATATATACTACTCTTTCAACGGGAGAAATATTGAAAAACTTCACACAGTTCTATCGCTCGCTGCTTGATAAAACCGGGCTTTCAATTTCTAGAGAATTAAAGATAGAAGAGATCCGAGCGTTGATTACCAAAATCAATGAGTATCTTTACACAAATCCTATAGGTGATGAAAAAACATATATACTCGAGGAATTTCATAATTATTTTTCAGATTTTCACATTTTCTGGGAAAAACACCATAAGGAAGTGTTAAATCCCTCAATAGACTATGTAAAATGTTCTCAAACAGCCGAAATACTCCACAAGATTTATCGAACATTTGGTCGTAAACCTTTCACTGAACTTTACGACACTTTTTCTTTGAAGCCGAAGGAAATATGCAGGATAAGATATTTCTCGGCAAGTCAAGATTTTCGTGGCACTCGAGAATTTGAAAAATTGTTCAAGAAATATCAAGATGACCCAAGTATTTTTGATTGTCAAGCGATTTACGATTCGCCGGAAGATTTTCTTCGCGATATAGGTATAACCTCTCTATCACAAAATGACAAACGTGTTAAATATGCAAAAACATCAACGAACATTTTACTAAAGCTTGATATTGAACCTTTTGATCTTTTTAATTATTTCAACAAGGATATTATTAAGATTAAGGAGTTTATCTTATCGAACAAAGGTTCCGGCTTTGGGAATAAAAAAACAGATATGTTCTTGCGCGATATGATTCTATTAAAGATATGGAATAATCCTAATAACTTTGATAAGATCGATGTCGCAAGTGATGTCAACACCGTTCGAGTAGCTTTAAGAACGGGAATATTAAAAACAGCGATTCCACTTGTTTCCAGTTTTCTTGACATATTCTGCCATCAATACGGTTTAATCGATGAGATGAACGCGTTAGCCTGGCGCAAAGTATGGGAAATATGGCGAAAGAACTATCCGGAAGATGAGATTGACAGCCCCTGTTTAATCGACTATTTAGTATATAGAATAATTGGAAAGGAGTTTTGTAAAGAAACTCTCTGTGAATTTAAATGTGAAACCGAAAACCACACATTTAAATGGCATTCTTCCCGAAATAAAACTTGTCAAATATGTTATAAAAAAGGTGAAAGAAACAGAGCCTTTGTTATAAGAAAGATTTTACCTTGTTCAGACAAATATGGCTCTTTAGTATTAGAAAAAAATAAATATGTATCAGGCGAAAATCCACTCTTACCCGACCTAAAAGAATGTCCATTCGAATCCGTTTGTAATCCTAAAAATCCCAGCTTTATTAAGTTCAATCCTCCAAAATCCATCAGCATTCTTGGCCAAACCGGCTGGGAATCCGCCCGTGTTAATCGAAACGAAGGAGGCGGAGGACTTATGTCATAAATTAATCGCATATCCTTATTAATACAATCGTTAAAAATGTTATTAACATGAACTACCAAACCCTCACCCTAACCATAAAAAACGGCGTCGCCACCCTCACACTGAACCGCCCCGACATCCGCAACGCCTTCAACGAGGTGATGCTGGCGGAAATCCTCGAAGTCTGCACCGAGCTGGCGAAGCGGGAAGATGTCCGCGCCCTGGTCTTCACCGGCGAAGGGAAGGCTTTCTGCGCCGGAGCGGACCTGAACTGGATGAAGAAGATGATAAACTACACCTACGAGGAGAATTTCGCCGACGCGATGGTGTTAGCCAACGCGATGAACGCCCTCTACTCGATGCCCCAGCCCACCATCGCCCGGGTCAACGGGCACGCTATCGGCGGGGGGATGGGCTTCGTCACCGGCTGCGACATCGCCATCGCCGCGGATACGGCGGTGTTAAGCCTGTCGGAGGTGAAAATCGGGCTGGTGCCCGCCTGCATCGCCCCCTATGTCATCCGCAAAGCGGGTCCGGGAAAAGCGAAGGAATTTTTCCTCACCGGGGAGCGGATGACCGCTAATAGGGCGCTGGAAGCGGGCTTCCTCAACAAAGTGGTTCCGCCGGAGGAGTTGGACGAAGCGGTGGAGGAACTGCTGGGGCGGCTGCTGACCTCGGGACCCAGAGCGATGGCTTACGCCAAGGAATTAATCGACAAAGTTCCGGGGATGGACTGGGAGGAGGCCAAGCGGTTCACCGCCGATATGATTTCCCGCATCCGGGTCGGCGACGAGGGGCAGGAAGGGTGCGCGGCGTTCTTGGAGAAGCGGAAGCCGAAGTGGTTGGATGGTTAAACGGTGAAATAGTGAATTCGTGAAATCGTAAATTCGTGAACCGGTGCATAAAACCGTTACATTGAAGAATATTCTGATAACAGGCAAGCCGGGAACCGGCAAGACCACCCTGATAAAGCGCATCCTGGAGCGCCTGGATAACGCAGGCGGATTTTTCACCGAGGAAATCCGCGAAAGTGGACAAAGAAAGGGATTCAAGCTGGTCACTTTGGAAGGCGATGAATCGGTACTTGCGCATATCAATATCAGCAGCCGGCGACGGGTGGGAAAATACGGAGTGGACCTCGTCAGCTTCGAAGAAATCGGAGTTTCTTCGGTCGAAAGGGCAATACAAGAAAATGACTATATCGTCATAGACGAGATTGGAAAGATGGAGCTTTTTTCCGACAGATTCAAAGAGGCGGTCATTAAAGCGCTCGATTCCTCTAAGACGGTGATAGCTGCGGTTCCCTCCTATTCGATTCCCTTTGTGGATAGAATCAAGAATCGTGAAGATGTCAAAATATTCCGGATAGACCTGAAAAATCGGGACCGGACTGCCGAGGAGGTAGTAGCATTCATTAGTATGGAATAATCTAAAAAAAACGACATTGAAATTTGTCAGTTTAGCAGGGGCGTTCTATTGAACGCCCCTACAGAGAATTAATGTCGCTCATTATAACTCGAAGGGCGTGTAGATATTCCGACACATTTTTCCTCGCCAAGGTTGTACCATTCATTTTCGTGTTCTGTCAGGAGTTAATGTGACTTCAATAAACCAAACGGCCCCCTTTCGATACAAAAGGCGTCTCCCTGCCTTAGCAGCGGCTCTGATCATAACGGCGCTCGCTTTCAGTGGATTGAATGCGGAAATCATTGACTACGATGATAGCTGGGGAAAGGGGGGATTCAGCATCGTTTCGCAGAACGCCGGGGGAGTGGAAATCGTCTTCTCCATCGATAAACTGGCGGTCGAAGAGGTTCGAATCGCGGGGGAGGCGATGCAGCAGGTCTGCCTGCCGGGATGTTTTCTGCCCAATCAGGCCGGAGCGCCCAATCTTCCCGGCCTCACTCGCTATATTGCGATTCCGCAAAATTCGCGGGTTGCGGTCAGACTGGTCGATTTCAAGCGAGAGGTCATCACCGATATAGAACTCGCTCCCGCACCGCCGGTAACCGTCGATTCGGACGATTCCCCGCAGGTAATTGAAAAGGATGTGGGGATATATTCGAGCGATGAATATTATCCCGATAATCCGGTGAAGATTTCCGAGCCGGGGAAAATCCGGGGAGTGGATGTAGCGCGGCTGGGAATAACGCCGTTTCAATACAATCCGGTAAAGAAAGAGCTGGTGATTTACCGCGATTTACGGGTGCGGGTGGATTTCAGCGGCGGTGACGGTCATTTCGGAGAGGACCGGCTGCGCTCCAGGTTCTGGGAACCGATACTGAAGCATCATCTGTTGAACTATGAATCGCTGCCGCAGGTGGAACTTAACCACCCCCCGCAGCCGGGGACGGATGAAACCAATGTCGAATACCTGATAATCGTCCCCGACGAACCGGTTTTCATCGCCTGGGCGGACACCATCAAGAACTGGCGCAACCGGCAGGGCGTCATCACCGGAGTCACCACTTTGAGCGAAATCGGCGGCAACGACCCGGTCCTAATCGAGCGCTATATCGACAACGCTTATCACAACTGGAGCCTGCCGCCGGCGGGAGTCCTGTTACTCAGCGATTTCCAATATTCCGGAGACCCTTACGGGATAACTTCCCCATTGATTCCCTCCTCCACGGTGAATCCCGATTTCAATTCGGACAATGTTTACGCTGATGTGGATTATGACAGCCTGCCCGAAATGGCTTTCGCGCGGATAACGGCTCAGGATGAGGTGGACTTATCAACTATGATAGGTAAGTTCATAGACTATGAGGGAAATCCTCCCCTCGATCCCGGATTCTACGACCATCCGATACTGGCGGGTGGGTGGCAGGATGAACGCTGGTTCATCCTGTGCCTGGAGATAATTTACGGTTATTTTTCCGAGCGCCTGGCCAAACATCCGGTGCGGGAATACGGGATATATCAGGGAACTCCCGGAAATCTATGGTCAACCAATCCCAACACTTACTTAATACTGAATTATTTTGGGCCGGGGGGATTGAGGTACATTCCGGAGACGCCTCAGCACCTCACCGATTGGGGGACAAACGCCGCCAGAGTCAATCAAAGTATCAACAACGGGGGATTCCTTATCCAGCAGCGCGACCACGCGATGCACCAGGAGTGGTGGGTTCCCGATTATGATATTGGAGATATGAGGGGGCTGACCAACGATATGCTACCCTATGTTATTTCAGTGAACTGCTTATCTGGCTGCTTTGTTTATTACCAGGAATGTTTCGCGGAGGCTTTCCACCGTATGCGGCATGGCGCGTTGGGAGTATTAGCGGCGACTTCCTATTCCGGCTCATTTGTGGGCGACGCTTACGTTTGGGGAATGTACGATTATCTATGGCAGGATTTCGACCCGAATTACGGAACCGATGAAATCGGATTGATTGATAAATGCCCCTGCTTCGCCAGTGTTTACGGGAAATATTACCTCGATGTATCCAACTGGCCCTACAATCCTCAATGGAAGGTGGATATATATAACCTGTACCACCATCATGGGGATGCGTTCCTCGCGCTTTACACTGAGGTCCCGCAGCCCTTGACAGTGGTTCACAATCCGGTACTGCCGCCTAATAGCAACGGATTCGTCATCGAAGCTGATGAAGGGGCGTTGATTGGAATCAGCCACGGCGACTCGCTAATCGGAACCGGAATAGCCACCGGCGAACCTGTGATGATTCCCATCAGGGCGAGGGCGTTTGGAGACACTATATTGGTGACGGCAACGAAACCTAATTACTTCCGCTACGAAAGCTTGGTCCCGGTGGAGATTCCCACAGGCTCTATTGTGTCTTTCAGCGGATTGACCATCGACGATTCGCTTTTCAACAGCAACGGCTTATTGGATTACGGGGAGGAGGTTGACCTCTCACTCGCAGTGGCGAATTACGGCGTGGATACGGTGAACAATCTGTCGGTCACCATCACCACTGAAGACAGCTTCGTTACACTCATCGACACCTTTGAAACTTATGGGAGCATTTTCCCCGGGGATACGGTGATAATTCCCGATGGATTCAGGCTGCGCGCGGCGAGCAATATCCTCGATACGCACGGAGTGCATTTTATGCATTACGCCGCCGGAAACGACACCACCTGGATAAGCGGCTTCACCATCACCGCGCATTCACCGGTAATGGAATTCGACAACTTGATTGTAGTTGATACATCCGGCAATCGCAACCGTATCTTGGACCCCGGCGAAACCGCATCCTTTGTTATTACCGTGACTAATCGCGGAAGTTGTCACCTCTTCGATTTAGTGATGGAACTCAGCGCCGCAGATTCCTTGATTTCGATTCCGAACCATCGGATGACACTCGATTCACTGGCATTTGGAGATTCTTCTCTGGTTACATTTCCCGACATTTATGCAAGTCTCTCCATTATAGCCGGGGATACCATCGACTTCAGCCTGAATTTTTCCGGCAGACGCAATTATTCCGCGCAAAGCGATTTCCCATTACAAATCGGAAGACTCAGCAATGGACCCTGCGGGCCGGACAGTCTGGGATATTACGCCTTC
Organism: uncultured bacterium; assembly: GCA_964421875.1. Lineage (GTDB taxonomy): Bacteria > Electryoneota > Tariuqbacteria > Tariuqbacterales > Tariuqbacteraceae > CAYQZD01. The sequence goes on along the minus strand of CAYQZD010000069.1, from coordinate 3,345 downwards.
GACCTCTATGACGGTATCTATGCCCCGGCTTACAACTGGATTGAAATCGCCCCGGCCGGGGGCGGGCAGGGAGCGGTATGGCCTATGGGATGTAACACGGTTTATACCTTCAACCTCCCCTTCAATTTCAGGTTTTACGGGCGGAATGAGAGCGAAATTACCTTGAGTTCCAACGGCTGGATAGCATTCGGCAGGGTGACCGTTCCCGTCCCGGCGAACACGCAGATCCCCTACGGCGGGTATCCTAACAATATGATAGCATGTTATTGGGATGACCTCGATCCCGGTCACAGCGGCCAGGTGTGTCATTACAGTGACACAACTTACCACCGTCTTATTATTGAATGGTACCAGGTGCCTCACAACGGAATAGGGAACCCGGAAACCTTCCAGGCTGTCATCTATGACCCTGCCTTCTACCCCACTCCCAACGGTGACGGGGAAATTGTGGTGCAGTATCATACCGTAAGTTCCAACGATTCCAGCGTTACGGTCGGGATAGAAAATCTTTCCGGCGCCTGCGGAATCCAGTACCTCTACAACGGTCAGTATCACCGTAATGCCAATCACCTGGAATCGGGATTCGCTATCAAATATACCACCAATCCCACTCCGGGAGGATTGAACCTCAGCCTTAGACCGCTCACTGTTCCGGTGGTCATCCCGGCAGGCGGTGGTTCATTCCAGTGCGACGCGATCATCATCAACAATACCGCCTCCGGCATCAATTTCGACGCCTGGATAGAGACGAGCCTGCCCAACGGAAACCTCTATGGGCCGCTGCTGAACCGAAACGGTCTCAACATCCCGGCAAACTCGACCCTGTCCCGGAGGCTGACTCAGAATGTGCCGGGAAGCGCGCCCTCAGGGAATTACCTTTACTGGGGAAGGCTGGGCGAATACCGTTCGATTATCAGAATAGAAGATAGCTTCGCGTTCACCAAAACCGGGGCGGACGGTTCGGGCGGTGAAGGGGATACCGGATGGCTGCTTTCCGGCTGGGAGGAGGCGGAACATCTTCTGGCTGTGAAACAACCGGATTCCTATTGCCTGCTGCCCCCCCACCCCAATCCCTTCAACTGTCATTCGACAGTCTCTTTCACCCTCGAGCGGGAAGGGTTCATCGAGCTGGCGGTTTACGACATTGCAGGGCGGGAAGTGGCAAAACTGGCGGAGGGAAATTTCGCTGCGGGAAGGTATGAAGTGGAATGGACTGCGTTCGCTGTATCGAGCGGCATCTACTTCATCCGGCTCAAGGCGGAGGATTTCCGGCAGACGCGGAAGGTTTTGCTGGTGAAATAGTGTTTGGTGTTTAGTGTTTAGTGTTTGGTGGTTGGCAGTGTGGAATCTTATTCCGATATCTGATTAGAACCACGAATGAACACGAATGAACACGAATAAATTCGCTTAATCTGCTCAATTCGCTGTGAATATCTCTTATGACAGTTATGAATATACTGGACGGGATCTCATTCCGCTAAAAAGAGGGTGGCCTTTGAGGGGGGACTTGACACTTGTTACTTGTAACTTGATACTTCTTTAATACCCTCCCTCCCCTTTCCCTTTAACCTTCGCGCTGTCTTTCTTCACCTTCCCTTCTTTCCCGACATAGTATATGCTTTGTGAAGGATCGGAGTCGATGATTACTCCGCAGCGGCGGTAGATTTTCCGCACAGTCTCCAGATACTTGACCTTGGCGGTGATTTCCGGGTCTTTGCGGTATTCGGCGTACAAGGCTTCGAAGGCTTGAGCGCGGGCGTGAGCCAGGTTGACGGTTTCCCCGGCGTAGGCTTCCGCGCCGCTGACGATGGAACTGACTTCGCCCCGGGCTTTGGGAACGATGGTGTTGGCGTATCCTTCAGCCTCCTTGACGATGCGCTGTTTCTTCTCCCGGGCGTCGGAGACCGCTTTGAAGGCGTTGGACACATTCAGTGGAGGTGAGATATCGGTCAGTTCCACCGAAATCACCCTGACTCCGGCGGAGAGTTCATCCAGCGTCTCCTGGATTTTCCGTTTCAGCGCCAGCCTGAGGATAGACTTACCGGTGGTCATCACCTCATCCACGCTGAGGCGGGCGACTTCCCGGTTCAGACAGGTCTGAGCGGCGGCGGCAATCAGCGCTTCCGGGTCGGAGACGCTGAAAAGATAAGCCTCGGGGCTCTTTAAATCGTAGCCGACAACCGCCTGAACTAATATCAAGTTCTCATCGCCGGTGAAGGTCTCCACCCCTTTCCCCTTATCGGTCTGAATCATCACCTTCTGCACCTGCCGAACCCGAATTTTCACCGCGGTTTCGAAGGGGGCTGGCAGATGATAGTTTACGCCGGGATTTACGGCGACGCTTACCAATTTACCGAACCTCAGAATCAGAGCATTCTGTCCGCTTTCGATGGTATAGAGCCCGGTTAGAAGGTAAATAACCGCCGCAACTCCCAGCGCGCTCCAGAGCAGCGTTTTTCTCCGAGCGCTATTCAACCTTGCCCCCGGACATCAGGGTCTTCAGCAGGGGCGAGTCGTCATCCAGAATTATCACCGTCTCGTCGCTGAACATATTCTCATAGGCTTCCAGTGACTTCAGGAAGCGGAAGAAATCGCGGTTTTTACCGTAGGCTTCGCCGTAAATCTGCATCGCTTGAGCCTCGGCTTCACCCTTGATGATAGAAGCCCTCCGATGGGCTTCGGACAGCAAAGTGCGGGATTCCCGATCCGCTTCAGCCCTTATTTCCAGCGCTTTCTCTTCACCCTCAGCTAAGTAGCGCTTGGCGATGCGGTCGCGTTCAGCCCGCATCCGGTCGTAAACCGCCAGCATATTCTGGTGGGGAAGCATTATCCGTTTGATGAAAACTTTCTCCACCACCAAACCAAGTTCGCTCCCGTCACGTCGCAATAATTCGGTGAGTTCCCGGTTCATCTCCAGGAACTTTATCCTGGTAGTGTCCACATTCACAATATCCGACAGTTCCCTCACTCCCAATAGTAAACCGGTGTGAGAAGTGAGGAGGTCGGTGAGCCGGACTTCGGCGCCTTTAATATCCCTAACCGTCTTCATAAAAAGGATAGGGTCGGCGATACGGTAGCAGATGGAGTTTTCCAGAATCAGGTTTTTCTTATCGGCGGTGAGAAATTCCGAAGGGCGCGGCTGGAGCAAGGTCAAGCGCCCGTCCATCTTGACCACGCGATGGAGAGGATAAGGGAGTTTGAAATGAAGGCCCGGTTCCGTGATTACACGAACCGGTTTTCCGAAGCTCAGCACCACTCCCATCCAGCCCTGGCGCACCACAGTGGTACACAATCCTACAAAAATAAACAGTAGAACTAAAAATAAAATCGAGTAAATTCTCGTCT
>CAYQZD010000068.1:0-19501 GCA_964421875.1 uncultured bacterium | reverse complement strand
ACTCGTAGAGTCTGGCTCATTAATATATTCATATACAACTTTTCTTAGATTCTCGCTAAATTCAAGAAAATCCACTTCATCAATTAAGTCGCTTTCTTTATATTTTTGTCTAAAATCTCTTATGAAGTTATTTATTTTATAAGAAGTATCGCACCTAATTGAGTGCAACCAGAAATAAGCATTGTCTGCAATGTCAGATATAGTCTGAGCACATTTTTGAAAATTACTTATAGATTCTTTAAATATTTCATTTTCACAGCGTTTTTCATAAAGACTTTCTTGTAAATCTACTTGTTTAAATACATCTGTTTCGTTTGCTAAAATAATTAAAACAGTATTTTGATATTCATAATACCTATATAATGCCCTAAAAAATAAATAATTAGCATTAACAGAATTCGAATCAATTTTTCCTATTCTATCCATTATCGTAAATAATTCGTCTGCTGCTTCTTTATTAAATTGGGGAAAGCTATCTGAAGATGCATTATTAGGGTTCAGAAAATTATTAATATCATAACCGTCGAAATATAAACTCCTCTGTGCAACGAATAATAATTTGTATGCTTCAACATTCTTGGGATTGTTTTTTATTTCTAATTGAAGTTTTTCGACAGCGTTTTCCCAATACTCTAATGATATAAAATCCTTGGCATCTTTCATCTCTTTGGACTCACAACCAAGGATAATAATACTTATAATAAACATCAATAACAAATATAGTTTACTCATCGCTTAGACCTCCTATTAAATATGCAAATTTATTAAGCTCTCAGGTAATATTTAGTTTACACAGAGTTGACATTCTAATAACCTTAACGAAAAAGTTTTATATAAACTAGGATTGTCAACTTTATATTATTAATTACTCCGCCACTTATCTCTATATTTCCGGCGGCGCTTCTCCCAATGTTTTTTGATGTTTTGTCCACATGTTTTATGTCGCTCTTTGTAGCCTTGGAGACCTGCGATTCTTGGATAAAATATTTCTGCGAAATCAATTAACTGCTCTTTTCTTTTATCACTCCATCGGCTATTTGAAAAAAAATTACTCGGATCATTCAACACTTTCATAAAATCATCATCAGTTAAAGCAGACTTTAAGCTATTACACTGTTTACATGAAAGTGTAATGTTTATAGGGTGGTGAGGACCTCCCTCACTTCTCGGAATAAAATGCTCAATATGTACCTCGCCTTTTATGAAATCATCACGATTTATGGACCTTCCACAAAAATAACAAAAGGGCGCTTCTTTAAGAGATTCTACAATATTACACGCTATCCAAAGTGTATTTTTTATATACCCTTTATCCTTATATGTATATGATTTCGCTCGCTTCAAACAACTATTAAACAGATCTGGGTCATGCTCAAATATATCAAGAACTTCGTTTATATCTCGTGTTTTGTTTTGCGAATCGTATAGTTTAATAATTCTCTTCCGTAATCTTTCAATTGATTTTGAGTCAAGACTAGTTTCCATATTCATCTGTTTTTCTCCAAATTTTACACCTATATTATAACACATTTAGACTCCAAAAGGGAACTACATTCCTCTGTACCCCCCATTCCCCCGCCTCCTCCTATCCCCCCAACCTGCAAACCTGCCCACCCCCCTTAAAACGGCAAATCGTCGTCGTTGGCTTCCAGGTTGCTTTCGCCCGTATCCGGCTGGGATTGTTGCTGCTGCTGCTGAGGTCTGGCGGAGGAGCCGCCGGGACTTCCGCCGCCGCCGGAATCTTCGCGCCTCCCCCCCAAGAACTGCATTACATTCGCATTGATTTCGGTCATATACTTTTTCTGGCCGTCCTGTTCCCAGCTTCGTGTCTCAATCCTGCCTTCCAGATAGACGGAACTGCCCTTGCGCAGATATTCAGCGGCGACTTCCGCCTGCCGCCGGAACAACTTGATGTTGTGCCACTCGGTTTTTTCCTGGCGATTGCCTTCTTTGTCGGTCCAGCGGTCGGTGGTGGCGATGGTGAAGGTGCAGACGGCGACGCCGCTGGGGGTGTATTTGAGTTCAGGGTCGCGCCCCAAATTGCCGATGAGGATTGCTTTGTTGACAGAAGCCATATATTACTCCCAAAATTGAACGGCGTTGTGATTAAATAGGTATAAACACTTCTTTGAGAAATCGCAACGGAACAGTCATTCCGGCGCAGCCGGAATCCCTCTGAGAAAAGAAGGATTCTGGCTCGCTTCGCAGCCAGAATGACATTCACGCTTAATATCTGTAAAATGCCACTTAACAAAATAATCTATGTATTTTTTAGCTAAATATCAATATCTTGGGGAAAAATAGGGGGGAAATATTTTGTGAATTCTACCGTTCAATCCCGTCGCGGGCGGAAACGCCCTTTTGAAAATAATGTTTCACCTCGCACATCCGGGTCACTAAATCCGCCCGGCTCACCACCTCCGGCGGAGCGTAGCGCCCGGTCAGCACCAGTTCCAGCCCCTCCGGTTTGGCCTCCATCAAATCCAATACTTCCTGTATCTTCACCAGCCGGAAATATACCGCCACGTTTATCTCGTCCAGTATCAGGATGTCCCACTCGCCGGAAGCCATCGCTTCCCGCGCCCGAGCCATCCCCTTCGCTGCCATCGCGCAATCCTCCGGGGTGGGACCGCTGACGTGCACAAAGGTGTCCAATCCCATCTGCTCGATTTGGACATTAGGGGAAAGCCGCTTCACCGATTCCAATTCGCCGTACTTCTGCCCCTTCATAAACTGGATAACCAGCGTTTTCATCCCCCGCCCCGCGGCGCGCAGCGCCAGTCCCAAAGCGGCGGTGGTTTTACCTTTGCCGTTGCCGGTGTAAACCTGAATCATACCCTTTTCCATCAGCCGCCCTTCCGCGCCCGGTAATTGGCGATAACCGCTTGCAAGGCTTTCACCGCCAGTTCCACCGAATGTATCTTCTTCTTGGGGACGCCTCCCAATTCTTCCAGCACTTCCGGGACGCCGATGCGCTCCGCCTCTTCCAGCGGTTTCCCCGCCGCCAGCGAGGTGATTGCGGACGAGGCGGCAATGGTGCCGCTGCAGGCGCGAAGCTGGTATTTCAACTGCGCCACCGTATCGTTTTCCACCTTCATCGTCATCCGCACCCGGTCGAGGCATCCGCCCCCTTCGTGCTTGACCTCGGCGGAGGCGTCGGGACCGATAACCTCGCCCGCATTCTGCGGCGCGGTGAAATGCTTCATATACTTATCGGAATACATCAGCCGCCGTTACTGAACAGGATTCCTTTGTTGGACGATACCCGCACCACCACACGGTCGCAGCATTTCATCTTCTCCAGCGTCTCCACCGTCTCTTCGTAGATATTCTCCGCGAACATTTTATCTTCGTCGTCGAGTGATATTTCCACATACACGCTGTCGCCGTTGATTTTCACCGTCTTGACCAGCCCCATCTGCACGATGCTTTGCCCGGTTCGGGGGTGAATCACGCTCTTTAGCAGTTTCTTGATGGTGTTTTCGTTAAGGGTGATTTTTTCCTCCTCCGCCAAGCCGTGGTCGATTTCCCACTGCTTGACCGCCGCCTTTAAGCCGTGCATCGCCAGTACCGAGCAGTGCATCTTGACCGCGGGCAATCCCCCTAATTCCTCGGCGATTTGCTTGTGGCTCATCGCCTTTATTTCATCGATGGTCTTGCCTTTAGCCATTTCCGTGGCGATGGAGGCGGTGGCGATGTTGGAAGCGCAACCGTAGGAGCGGAATTTCACATCCAGGATTTTACGGGTTTCAGGGTCTATCTTTACGGTGTAAGTCACCATATCGCCGCAGGCGGGGCTGCCTTCGGTCGCTTTGACATCGGCGTCCGCCAGCTCCCCCACATTGCGGGGATTGGTAAAATGCTCGATTACCTTTTCTGTATAATTAAGCGCCATATTGTTCCTGTATTCTCAATAAAATTATAAATATCTTTCAATTCTTACCTTCTACTCCGGTTATCACTATCCGGTTTCTGTTAAAATTGCAAACGATGTGCCAACTCTTTCAAGCGGGGCGGCGCATTCCGCGCCTGCCAAATTGGCAGAACCTATGAAACCTCTCGGCGGCGCGCGAGGAACCGCAATCACTAAAGTCCAAATCAGCCTGTAGCTTGAGTTTAAATTGTAAATGTACAAAAAATCGGCGGCAATTGCAAATCACCGCCGGAGTTATCATAAAGACCTGAGACCTGAAACTCACTTCACCAGCAGCAGCTTCTGCACCCTTTCCATATCCCCCGCCGTAAGCCGCGCGAAGTATACGCCACTCGGTAGATTCGTAGCGTTAAAAAGCATCGAATGACGCCCGGCGGGCTTGAAACCGTCCACCAAAACCGCCGCTTCCCGCCCCGACACATCGTAAACCACCAGCTTGACATTGCTTGCAGCTTGCAGCTTGTAGCTGAGAGCTGTCTGAGCGTTGAAAGGGTTGGGGAAGGAACTGAGAACTGAGAACTGAGAATTGGGAATTGAGATTTCTTCATCATCGAACCAGCCGTGGCAAGCCCAGCCTAGGTTATGGGCGGGCGGGGCGTCGCCGGGGTATTTGAAAAAATCGATGGTATCCGCAGCGACCACCGAATCGGGGAAAATTCCGAGATTCCCGATATAGTAGTAATAACCCCAGGGCGCGCCAGCAGGGATGTATTGAGTGATTTCCCTGGTTGCCGTGAACAAAGAAGGCAAGGTAAACGCCGGACTCACAAGCTGCGGCCCATAAATCTGACCGTTGACACGGATGGCTGTTTTCCAGATATCTAATGCTAAAAGTCTGTTCGTGGTGTTATGTAAAGTGGCGTCATAAACAAAAGAACCTCCTCCGGAAGGAATAACTATAGACGGATTATGGGGATTAAACGTAAGAGACACCATACCAAAACCATAGTGATAATAATAAGCTCCGATATCGATTATGGTTCCGTCCGGGTCGTAAGGACTGTTAGGATCGCCGGCGTCTATGCAAGGTGAATTAGCGGTCAATCTGAAGGCTGAATCCCCGATGACAGCCTGAAACAACGGGTCGAGGAAGATGTTATGGTATATATCGCAGGAATCGCCGTTGATGTTGACATTAGTAATATCACCCAGTCCCGGTGGAATACTGTCTCCGTGAAAATTCCGGATTTGGTTATTGTAAAAATTGCAGTAAGTTATCGATGTATTTGGAGAATTAGTGAAGTAAACCGCGTAATTCCTCGGATTGTTGGCAATAATTGAATTCGTAATCGTCACTCCGGAAGACTCACTCATTATCCCACCGCCCATAATAGCTTGGTTCCCATTAATGGCGCAATTTCTAATAATCGCGGATGAACCATAGCAGTAAATTCCTCCGCCGCCGCTATAGGCGTAATTCCCCGTAATAACGCAACGGTCGATTATTGGACTAGCGTAATAGCAGTAGATCCCACCGCCCCAATTAACTCAACCGCCATGGGCTTGATTGTTACGGATAATACAGTTTTTAATCGTTGGGCTGGAAGAAGAGCAATTAATTCCCGCGCCTATGTAATAATAACCATTGATAATCGACAAACCCTCGACCACAGAATTGCTGTCCTCTGAAGTATGGAAATAAAACGCTCTATACTGGTTCTCACAATCTATTATACAGTTATCCGGCCCGTTCTCCGACATCACCACAATCGCTCGGCCGCCGAAATCGAGGTTCTTGTTGCCTGCCCCGATGTAAACACCGTCGGCGATAAGGACGGTGTCGCCATCGAATGCAGCATCAATCCCCATTTGAATATTCCAGTATTGGCTGGGAACCCTCAAAATGGCGGGATAAACGCAATATGCTAATAATAAAATCCCAAACAAACTGATAAAAAACAGCCTTTTCATTTTAAGTCACCTCGTTTTGTAGAATGATTGAGAAGAATTAAACGCGATAGAAAGCTGTAGTTCAGAAAACCTAATTTACCAGAAAGGTCATTTCGAGGTCGGTCGGAGGATACCTTCAAGTTTTATTATATCTATTATTTTCATCAATGTCAAGAAGAAAAACAAAAAAGGCGAGCCTTATTATAGACCCGCCTCTTTCTTTAAACTTGAGACTCGAGACTCGAGACCTGAGACTCACTTCACCAGCAGCAGCTTCTCCACCCCTTCACAATCCCCCGCCGTAAGCCGCGCGAAGTACACCCCGCTCGGTAGATTCGCAGCGTTAAAAAGCATCGAATGACGCCCGGCGGGCTTGAAACCGTCCACCAGAACCGCCGCTTCCCGCCCGGCGATGTCGTAGATTGCCAGCTTTACGTTGCTTGCAGCTTGCAGTTGGTAGCTGAGAGCTGTGGAGGCGTTGAAGGGGTTGGGATGCGCCGGATACAGCCTGAAATCCGGATTCGCGCCCTTCACCAAATCGTCCACTCCGCTGGGCAGAGACAACGAAGCCTGCTCGGTGTTGCCGTAAGACCCTATATTGATACAGTCCCCGTTGGGGAGCGGTTCATTGCCGTACTGGGAAATGGGATTGCCGGCGTCGATGCCGGGGCTGTGAGCCGGGTCGGGCAGCCACTGCCCGTAGTGCCAGCTCCCCACTGTCGATTGCAGGTGGAAATCACCGCTTGCAGCGTCCACGAACAGCGGGTCGTCATAGATGTTCCCGATGCCCGCGACCGAAGTATCGCTCACCGCGCAGTAACGCACCCGGATGTCCCCCCCGACATCGTCAGGAGTGTTATCCCAAATAATACTGTTGTTGGCGTTGGGGCGGTAAAATCCGCCGTCGCGGTATAATCCCCCGCCGGAGGTATCGGCGTGATTCCGGTAAAAGGTGCAGTTATTGACATTCTGCTGGTAAGCGGAAATCGCCACTCCCCCGCCGTAGGCGGCGCTGTTCTCGATGAAAAGACAGTTGAGTACATTCAGGGTGGAAGTGAAATACATCCCGCCCCCGGCGCGGCTGGCGGAATTTTGTTCAAACCAGCAGAACTGATAGGCGCCGTGTTCGGTCCACACCCCGCCCCCTTCTTCGGCTGAGTTGCCGATAAACCAGCATTCTGTGACCTCCGGTGAACCGTCCGGCGAATAGAAACCACCACCCTTGAATAATGCGGTGTTCCCCGAAAAACCGCAGGAATCGACCTCCGGCGAACCGCCGGTGTAAATCCCCCCGCCGTAAAGGGCGGTGTTCCCCTCAAGCTGGCAGCCCAAGATATCGGCGTCGGATTCAGCGTAAATCCCCCCGCCGTTCCCGGAAGCGGAAGTGTTGCCGCTGAAGGAGCATCCGGCGATGGACGCGGTCGCGGTCAGGCAGAAAACTCCCCCGCCGCCGCCGACAGCGGTGTTGCTGTCCACCGCAGTGTTTCTTACCTGCGCCCCGGAAGAGAGGTAAAAGCCCGCCCCCTCGTCCCCGGCGGTGTTGCGGAGGAAAAAGCAGGAATCAATGTTAGCTGCGTCGGCGAAATAGACCCCTCCGCCGTCGGTGCCGGAACTGTTCCCCTGCACCAAACAGCGGAAGAATTCCGCATCCTCGCAGTATGCTCCGCCACCTTTGAAGGCGGAGTTGCCCCGGAAGATGCAGTCCTGGAAAATCATATGCGCGGTGGCGCGCAATCCGCCCCCGATAATCGAGGCGGAATTCTCCTCAATCACGCACCCCCGGAGTTCGGGTTGCGCTCCGTTGTAGCAGTTTATCCCGCCGCCGTTGGAACCGGACTGGTTGCCGCTGATGGCGCAGTTTGTTACCGCAGGACTGACTCCGTCAAAGAAAATCCCGCTGGAATTACTCCCGGTTATCAGGCAGAATTCCAGTCGGGAGGAATCGACCGCCGAGTCGTTGAAATCCAGCCCTCCCCAGCCGTAGGAACCTGCGGCGGGTACGAAGCGGACACTGTCAGCCGCAGTCCCCCGCGCATCGATATAGCCGTCGATGGTGAAATTTAATCCGGTGTTGAATTCCAGCGTGGTGCCGGGCTGGATAACCAGCGCCTCCCCGCCCGAAACGGAGATATCCCCCACTACGGTGAAGGTCCCCGGACCCAAAGTCCCTGACAGCGCGCCGGAAAGCTGCGCCAAAACCAGTGCGGGCAAAACAAATGTCAGTAAAGAAACGTAGAAAAATCTTTTCATAAAATCTTCCGATTGTTCGAAGTGTATATTATTAAAATCCAATATAAACAGTAGCTATTAAGTTCTATGAGTTATAATCAAGGTCGTCATTCTGTCAAGTGTAGCGCAGACAGAATCCTTCTTTGTTTTTACCGCTATTGAAGAAGGATTCTGGCTTCGCCAGAATGACCAAGTAAATAGTATTTAACTATAGAACTTAATATTAACTAGAAAGCAAATCAGAAAGGAGCCGCCGCAGGATAATCAATCCGGCGGAGCTTTATGTTTATAATATAACAATATTTTTGGTTATTTCACACTCACACCAAGTAAAAAATGCGATTTAACAATTACACTGTTCATCAGTTTAGAAACACTTTGCCGATATAAAATTAAGTGTCCGCAGCCATAAGGCTGATCCTTCTTTTCCAGAAAGATTCCGGCTGCGCCGGAACAACTATCTTGCCTATGATTCCATTTAGCTATAGCATTAAACTGTTAACCATTTCACCGTTTCACCATCTCCGCCGCTAACTTCATCATCTCCGGTGTGGAGCCGCAGCATCCTCCGACGATGTCCGCTCCCGCTTCTGTCAGCTTTAGCAATCCCTTGGCGAAATCCCGGGCGCTCATATCATAGACAATTTCACTCCCGGAAATCACGGGCTGTCCGGCGTTGGGCTGCATAATCAGCGGACCTTCGACCGCGCCCCTCACTTCCTCCGTCAAACGCAGCATCTCCTCCGGCGCCAGAGAGCAGTTGGCTCCCACCGCGTCCGCTCCCGCTTCTTGGAGCGAGGCTAAAGCTTGGACGGCTCTATCCCCCATCATAGAGAAGAATCCCCGGGGGGTGCGGTTGAAGGTCATAGTCAGCGCGACAGGAGTGTCTCCGGCGGCGAGCTTAGTTCCTTTCAGCGCCGCGAGGGCTTCCCTCAGGTCGAACATAGTTTCGATGAGGAAGAAATCCGGCGCGGCTCGTTTTAGCAATTCAGCCTGGCGTGTAAAGACCTCCTCCAGCGCAGGGGCGTCGAATTCCCGGTAAAATTCCCCTGTGGGACCCATTCCCGCCGCGGCTTTAGCCTTACCCATGCTGGCGAAGTTTACCAGTTCCATCCCCCGGTGGTTGCACGCCTTCTCAACATCTTTCAAGCCTGCTTTCTCCATCGCCACTATGTTACCGGCGAAGGTGTTGGAGGTGACCGCGTCAGCGCCGGCTTCCACATAGCTCCGGTGCGCCGTCAGCACCAATTCCGGAAGGTCCCGGTTCTGGGCGATAGTGGAACTGCCGGGTTTCATCCCTCCCCGGATAAGCTCCGTCCCCAACGCGCCGTCCAGCATTATCGGGGATTTACCCTCGAATAATTTAAATATAGGATTTTCGCGGGACATCTTACGGAAAGCGGCAATAAGCGAAGTTAAATCTCATGCGCATTATGGCGCTGTCGACTCTCCTCACCTAATCCAAGAATGTCATTGCGAGGATGCCGCAGGCAGACGAAGCAATCTTCAATGGCATATTAATCTATTTGCTTCGCTTCGCTCGCAATGACAATGGTCGTTTATCCTATTGTCGGACAGACTGCGGAGACCCGACACCACAAATATGTAACACTTTAACGATTTGAAACGTAACCGTCATTCTGGCTGCGAAGCAAGCCAGAATCTTTCTTCTCCGGAAGGATTCCGGCTACCCCGGAATGACTTCGTATCTGAGACTTTAGAAAGCTAAAGTCTTACAATTAATTATATTCCCGAAGGCAAAATATTAAGATCTTTGTTTTTCCGGGAAAGTTCAGCGCGCGGTGTTGGGATTGGTGAGAGCGAATGACAGCGCCTCGATCTCTATCGCCATGTTCTCATATCTTACCGTAACACCAGAGGGAACGGACAGCGTGACCGGCGCGAAATTTAAGATTGCATTTATACCCCGGCCTTCATCTACCATCAAATCCACCACCTTTTGCGCGGCATTGGCCGGGACGCAGATGATTCCTATGTCTATATCGTTGGTCTTCATCTCTTCCTTTATATGCTTCATATCCTTGATGGTCAAATCACCTATCCGCTGTCCGATTTTTCTGGGGTCGTTGTCCACCAGGAGCTTGATAAGAAAGCCTTGCTTCTTGAACTGGTCGAAGTTTATCAGCGCTCGTCCGATATTTCCCACTCCGGCGATTGCCACGTTCCAGGTGTGGTCCAGTCCTAAAATTTTGCCGATGTTCCTTTTCAAATCAGCCACGTTGTAACCCAGGCCCCGGCGTCCGAAAGCTCCGAAAAAGGAGAGGTCTTTACGAACCTGCGCCGCGGTCAAATGATTCTGCTGCGCCAGCTCATCAGAGGACATAGTGGTGATGTGCTGTTTCTCCGCGAATTTCAGTGAGCGGTAGTAGCGTGACAACCTCCTCACGGTAGCGTAGGATATTTTTGGCATAACGGCGCTCGGAATATAGTGCTTGGTTGATTCTCGATATTAAAATGGAATGTATTCTGTTCTATTTGATAGCGTTTAAAAATATGACTCTTCGCTAAACTGCATGGGTATAATGAGAAATCATTCCTGTGTTCAGTCAGGTCTTTAGCGTAGCGGAGACCTGACTGAGGCTGGCAAGACCTGCCAGAACAGTAAAAACACAAAAAACACGATGAATTAGGGGCTTGATTCATCAAGCCCGTTTTAAGTTACTATATTACATAGGATTTGATTCATCAAATCCCTACATTTCCAGCGTCGGAGTCAGTAAACTTCCAAATCGTTTCCCGAAACCACCTTCCCCCCGTAACCTTTTCGTATTTCCTTTAAAATTTGTTCCTCGGTCGCTCCCCAAAATAACTGGTGATACAGAATCAGCAATCCGGGCTGAACCTTTTCCGCGATTTCCGCCAATTCCACTGCCGATGTGTGAAAGCCGGAATGGTACTTCCTCCACTGCGGGGAACGTTTTTCGAAGGTCGCCTGGCAGTAAACCTCGTGCAGCAGGATATCGCATCCCTTCGCCGCCTCCACCAGGGTTGAACAGGGTTTGGTGTCACCCGATATTACGATAGTCTTATGCGGGGTGATAAACTTGAAACCGAATTCGTAATCCCAGGAGCCGTGCTCCACCGGGAAGGCTTCCACGGTGACATTGGAATCGGTGTAAACCACTCCCGGAGTAATCTCATAAGTGTTGACGATAATCCCCTCCGGATTCCCCAGTTCCAGCCCGTATAAGCGCATATATATATCACGTTGGTAAGCCGCCAGTATATGTTCGGTCATTTCCCGAATCCCCGGCGGTCCGTAAACCTCCAGGGGCTGGTTCCGGCCCAAGACCCAGGGCGTTAGTATTAAGTCGGAATAACCCGCAGTATGGTCGGAATGGAGATGGGTGCAGAATACCCGGGTGATGTTGCTGACCTTGAGCGCGGTTACTCCCTTCCGCGCCGCGGCAGCCGCGCGTCTAACCACTCCGGGCCCAAAGTCCACCAGGTAAGGCGTATCGCCCACCACCACCGCCACCGCAGGTCCGGAACGTTCGGGATCGGCGTTGGGAGTGCCGGTCCCCAGCAGCACCAGCTTAGTTCCGGAAGCTTCGCGGTATTCCTGCGCCGATACAGCGGAGAATTGAAAGAACAATAAAATGCAAGCGATAATATTCAGCGGAAGAAGAGACAAAAGATTTCTCACTACATCCTCACCCTGGTAATGTTCATATTCCCC
Source organism: uncultured bacterium (assembly GCA_964421875.1). Classification (GTDB taxonomy): domain Bacteria; phylum Electryoneota; class Tariuqbacteria; order Tariuqbacterales; family Tariuqbacteraceae; genus CAYQZD01. The sequence continues at coordinate 7,748 of CAYQZD010000068.1, read as the reverse complement.
AGTCTATTGCCACGACCAGTTCTATCACCTTACGGTTCCAGCCGGCGGGTCCTACTCCCGGAATTTTCTCCAATCCCGGGACTTCAATTCCGGGCGCATAGCCTCCTTCGGGCCGCTCCACCAGGAAAGCTCTATCGACGGTTTGGAACAGGGTCAAGTCGTTCATATTGTCGCCGAAGGCGGCGGTGTAAAAGTCGGAATAGCCCAACTCGCGGTAGAGGGCGGTTAACTTGTGCGCCGCAATCCCCTTGTCGGTGTAGGCGCTGACATGGCAGAAATATGAGCCCCAGGTCGGTTTCAGCCGTTTGCGCCGGAGTTCGGTGAAAAGCGCATCTTTGCCGCTATGGCAGAGGAAATAGACCGAATATTCCCGCTGTTTCGCCAGTTCGCATTCCTCCGGGGTCATTCCGGTGATTTCCCGGATTCGGGAGGTCTCCATCTCGAAGACCGTCTCGATTTCCGCCCCGATAGCAGCCGCTGTATCCTTCAGAACCTTAAGCGTATCCGCCGCGGGAGTTGACAGTTTAAAAATCCATTCCCCGTTCCGGTGCACACTGCCCGAAGGCAGCCTTCCGGTGGGAAAAGAATCCCGGGGGAAATAGACCGCCCCGCCGTTTTCCACTATCAAAGGGTGAACAATACCGAGTTGGCGGCGGTAGATTTCAGTCTGTCCGCGCGTTTTCGAGGTGCACAGTATCAGCGGGATATCGTACTTCTTCAGCAGTTCCAAAGCCTCAGAAGCCGAATCGAAACTGTAATTCCGGTCCAGCAGGGTATCGTTGAGGTCGGTGTAAACGATGAGTTTCAGCGGATATTCCGGCGAAGCGCTGTCCATATTCTGGTTACTGGTTACTGGTTGCTGGTTGCGGGTTTCTGGTTGCTCGTTACTCGTTTCTCGGTTCTTTGTTCTCGGTTTTCTGTTCTCTGTTCTCGGTTCTCTGTTCTTGGTTCTCTGTTCTCAGTTCTCGGTTCTCTGCTATCAGTTCTCGGTTTTCTGTTATCCTTTAATCGCCTGGGTGATAGCCGGCACCACCTGGAACAGGTCGCCCACGATACCGTAGTCGGCTACGCCGAAAATCGGCGCTTCCGGGTCTTTGTTTACGGTAACGATGACTTTGGAACTGCGCATACCGGCAAGATGCTGGATTGCGCCGGAGATGCCGCAGGCGATATAGAGCTGGGGATTGACCGTCTTGCCGGTCTGCCCCACCTGCTGGCTGTGGTCGATCCATCCCGCGTCCACTGCGGCGCGGGAAGCGCCCACTACGGCTCCCAGAGCCTCTGCCAGCTCCTTCAGGGGGTCGAATCCTTCGGGACCTTTGACTCCGCGCCCGCCGGAAACGATGATGTCGGCCTCGGTCAAGTCAACAGTGCCGGCGGCTTTGGCTTCGATGGCGGTGATGCGCGCCTGGGGCGGGTCAACTTCGGGCGCAAACTCCTCTACTGCGGGCGTTTTGGGATTTTCCAGCGCAGGGAAGAGTTTGGGCCTAAGCGAAACCACCGCCGGGCTGGAATTGAATTTCACCTTCACGAACGCTTTACCGGCGTAAACCGGTCTCACCGCGATAACGCCGCCGCCTTCGACTATCAGCTCGGAACAGTCCTGCGCCAGCCCCACGTCCAATTTCGCGGCTAACCTCGGCGCCAGTTCCCGTCCTGTGGTGGTGGCGGACAGCAGCACCGCAGTTGCGCTGTATTTGTCGGCTATCGTTTTCAGCGCCGCGGCATGCAGCTCCTGGTTGTAGTCGGTGTAGTTTTCTCCCTCCGCCAGCGCTATCTTGTCCGTGCCGTATTTTGACAGCTCTTCAGCGGTCCCGGCTAAATCGGGACCGATTACCGCCGCCACCAGTTCCGTCCCCAATTCATCAGCCAAATTCCGCCCCGCGGAAACCGCTTCGAAGGCGGACTGGCGAAAATTACCCCCTCGGCGTTCGGCATAAACCAGTACTGACAATCCAGCTCTCCTTTCTGTTTTTTATATATAATAAACTCAATTATCAATACAATGCAGAGTATCTGTATCTTCCGCGATGCAATTATTATACAAAGACTTGCAACAAGGTGAGGAGACCCTTTTGCACCATTTAGAAAATACGAAGGCTAATCCTCGCTTAGTATAAGCTGCTCAGTAGCGAAATTGAATATCTCTTCCGGATGGTATTTCGACTTAGCATCCAGAATCTCAATTCCCAAGAGCCTTCCCGATTCATCGAAATCGAGGTTAATTCCTTCCTCAAGCTCAACAGTGCGGAAAACATAGTCTTCGCGAAGTCTGATATACAAAGCGTCAACATCTCTATCATATCCGATTTTCATGATAATCAAAATCCTACAACACTTTGGCTTCCTCCTTGAGCAGACGCACCAGTTCCGGCGCCGCCTCGGCGCCTTCTCCCACAATCCTGCCCGCGGGGCGGTCGGGGGGATAGCGCATTTCCAGCAGTTCAATCGAGTTCTCCGCCGCCGGAGCTTGAACGGTTTCCACCGGTTTTTTCTTCGCCATCATTATCCCCTTGAGTGAGGCGTAGCGGGGCTCGTTCAATCCCTTCTGGGCGGTGAACACCGCGGGCAGCGGAGTTTCGATTACCTCCATACCCGCCTCCGATTCGCGTTGCGCTATAGCTTTGCCTTCGCCGACTTCCAGCTTGACCACCGCCGTAACGCAGGGCAGTCCCATCAGTTCCGCTAACATCGGGCCCACGGCTCCGGCATCGCCGTCCACCGATTTCATCCCCAAGAAGATGATGTCGTAGCCGCCGTCTTTGAGGACTTGGGCGAAGATTTTCGCCCCTGCCAGTGAATCGTAAAATCCGGCGCCGGATATGTGAATGGCATTGTCCGCGCCCATCGCCAGACCGGTGCGCAGAACCTTGATTGTCTCCTCATCTCCCAATGTCACCACGGTGACCTCGCCGCCCTGGGCTTCCTTGATTTTAAGCGACTCTTCAAGGGCGAACTCGTCGTAGGGATTCATCACGAAGGAAACGCCTTCCGGGTTCAGCGACTTGCCGTCGCCGGCGATTTTTACCTTGGTTTCAGTGTCGGGAACATACTTTACGGGAACAGCTATCTTCAAAGCTCTCTCCAAAAAATGTTATGTGAATATTATCTTTCAATATAAATGTCTGCAATTCCTCAAGTCGGCAGGTCAGCAAGTCCCCCGCTTGAAACCACCCTCTTTCAAAATGAATGCGATTCTAAACTGCGCATCGTATTCCCGCCACATTGGAAAGAGGAAGAAAACGCTTGTGATATTTTTCTCTAATATAGGTATAAAAAATATTTATGTCAAGCGGAAAAAGTAAAAGCCCGCAATTTACGCGGGCTTTACACTTTCAATTATTTCCCCTCCCGCACGTCTTCACCCACCCCGGTCTTCGCTGTCCCGAACCGCCTGCACCCAGGTGTCCATCAGCTCATTGATGTCCACCGACATCACCACCAAATTGTGGTATTTTCCCTCCAGGTCGCATACATGCTTTTTAAACACATGTTCCTGCCGGAAACCCAGCTTTTCGAAGACCTTGACTGCCCCGGGCTGAACATCCATCATCTCCGCCAGCACCTTCTCAATCTTCATCGAATGAGCGATAACGAAAATTTCCCTGGTCATCCAGTAACCCAGACCAGACCCCTGAAAATCAGGGTGAACCACCACTCGAATCTGACCGATATGGCTGGCCCAGCGCTCCTTATTGCGGTGGATTGATGCGTCCGCCACCAAACAGCCTTCGTGCAGACCTAAGAGCGGAACCACCCTTTCATAATCCATTTCTTCCACCCACTTCTGAATCAGCGCGGGGTCCACCACATCGTCTCGAAGGAACATACGCTCCTCCTCCGGGAGGCTGCGGAAAAATTCGAGCAGTTTATCGCCATCGTCCTTGTTCATAGGCCTGATAGTGACTATCCTGCCGTCCTTAAGAGCAATATCGCGGGGATAACATGCAAACATAAACACCTCGGATAATTCTTTGTTTATCTGACAATTAAAATTACCTGAAAACAATACTTTCAACCACCGTTCCTCCCAAAGCTCGGTTCAGCTTATCCTTTATTTCCGGCTCCATCAACGAAAGCTCGTTACGCCAGCTGGAATCATCAACATGCACCACCAGCCGCCCCCGTTCGATGCTCACGGGTCGAGATCGTTCGGAAATAACCTCACCCACAATCCGGGGCCAGAGACGAAATAAGTCCGCTTCCTTCAGCCGCTTTTCGAAACCCTGGCCGCGGATGAAATCTGCGACCGCCTCGCCTATGGATTTGGTGTTCACCGCCTGTAGAGCGCGCCGCCTAAGGCAGTCTGACCGGCATCAGCAGCATCATAAAATCCTCCTCCTCGCCCCCGTCGAGGGGATTGATGATGCAGGCTGAATCAGCATTGCCGATGAGAAACTTAACCTCCTCAGTATCGACTTTACGCAAGGCGTCGATGACGTAATTGGCGTTGTAACCAATGTCCATCTCATCGCCCTGATAATCTACCTTAAGCTCTTCCTCAGCTTCGCCGCCGGTCTCGATATCCTCCGCCGTAACCATCACCTTATCAGCAGTAAGAGTAAATTTTATCTGTCTCGTGAGAGAATTGGAGAAAATCGAAACCCTTCTGACTGCGGACATTAAAGCTTCAACGTTAGCCACCAGGATGTTCTGGTTTCCCTTGGGAATTACATTGTCATAAAGGGGGTACTTGCCCTCAATCAACCGGGAGAAGAGTAAATCTCCATTAAGTTCCATCTTTAAATAGTTACCGCTGATCCCGATTCCGATTTCATCGTCGTCGGACATATTCTTGGAAGCAAGGTCCAAAGCCTTAACCGGGACTATCACTTCAAAATCGTTATCCCCAGCGGAAAATGAGGAATCGACCATTTTAGACAAGCGATGGCCATCGGTGGAAACCGCCTTGAAACCGTCCGCGAGCGCCTGAAGGAACACTCCGCACAAAGTAGGACGCATATCGTCTCTGGAGACTGCGAATGAAGTCCGGTTTATCATTTTCTTGAACATCCCGCCGCTGATTGTGATATTCTTGCCATCACCCCCTTCAGGCACAGCGGGGAAATCCGCGGAATCGGAGCCGGCGATTTGGTAAAGTCCGGTGAGACCTTGGACTTTGACCCGGAAGTTACTCTCCGCAGTCACAACTATCGGCTCTACCGGAAGTTCCCGGACAATATCGGACAATCTCCGCGCCGGAACCGCTACCGAACCTTCACCTTCAACCTCAGCGGAGGTTTCAGTGACAAGAGTAATTTCAAGGTCTGTGGAGTGCATTCTGATTTTCCCGTCGCCCGCTTCCCATTTAATCGAATTCAGGATGGGGAGGGTAGTTCTTGCAGGCAGCACCGGCAGATGGCGCTGTAGAATGTGGGAAAAAGCTTCCTGGCTAATGGTAAATTTCATAATAGATTAGCCCTATTATTTATGGTTCTTTTTTAATTAACGATCTAATGTAAGGTACAATAGCGTGAAATTCTCATTGAAGAAACATAATAATATTAAATAATAATAAACTATATTATTAATAGACAATCTTGATAAGTGGATAATTCTACCTACTTCATTTGAAAAAAGAATGTGTTAAGAACGGAATTTTTTGTCAATAGAGGGTGGAAAAGCGCGTGATAATTGTGGAAAACAGTGTTGATAATTTGAGTTTCAGTTAAAAGTTATGAGTTTTCCACTCTGTTTCAACTTCAATCCACCGAAGGTTGTCCACAACAGTGAATCCTGTTATAATTAGCAAATTTAGAGGTAAAATGCAAAAAATTGTGTCAAGAGTCAGGATAAAAATTACTGTGAAATTTAGCAGGGGATGACGGAAGTGGTAAGAGGAGATTCAGACAGAGGAGGAATTGATTCTCCGTTTTAATTCCTCTACTTCGGATTTGAATTCGCTGTCGGATACAATCCGTTTCTTGGTGACATTGATGGAATGCATCACAGTGGTGTGGTCGCGATTACCGAAATGGGAGCCAATACTTTTCAGTGTATGGTTGGTTAATTCGCTGGTGAGATACATCGCGAGCTGACGGGCGCGGGCGATATCCTTCTTTCGAGAGTTTCCCCGGAGCAGGTCGGAAGGTATTCCTGCCCAGTCGGCGGTGATTTCCTGAATCCGGTCCACCGAAGTTCGGCGCGGTTTGGGTTTGATGGTGTCTCTGAGCAGGCGTTTTGCCAGTTCGGGGGTAACCTCTTCGCCGGTGATGGAGGCGTGCGCCATCAGCCGTATAAGACAGCCTTCAAGTTCGCGGATGTTGTTGGTGATGTTGGCGGCGAGGTATTCCAGGACGCCGTTGTCGAGTGAGATATTTTCATCGTCCGAGCGTCTTTGCAGAATTGCAATCCGGGTTTCGTAATCGGGTGGTTGAATATCGGTGACCAGTCCCCAGCCGAACCTGGAGAGGAGGCGCTCTTCGATTTGCGTGAGTTCGCTGGGAGGCCGATCCATTGAAAGCACAATCTGTTTGCCCATCTGGTAAAGGGTGTTGAAAGTGTGGAAAAACTCCCGCTGAGTCCGCTCTTTACCCTCGAAGAACTGGACGTCGTCCACCAGCAGGATGTCGGTCGAGCGGTAACGGCTGGAGAAATCGGTGGTCTTGTTCTCCTTGACGGAGATGATAAAATCCAGGGTGAATTTTTCCGAGGAGACATAGAGGGCTTTACGGAGGGTGCGGTTCTCGAAAGCGTAATTTCCGATAGCCTGGACTAAATGGGTTTTACCCAGACCGACTCCGCCGTACACCACCAGGGGATTGAACGGTGTTTTACCCGGGGCCTGCGCCACCGCCAGCGCCGCCGCCCTGGCAAATGAATTGCTGTCTCCCTCAATAAAATTGTCGAAACTATAGCGCTGATTGAGGTGGAAGTTGGCGGGGACTTTTCGAGGAGTGATGAAGGGTCCTCGTTTTGGACCGAGTTTCAGGAACTGCTCGGTGTCGCTTTCCAGGATGGAATAATTAAGTTTGAATCCGTTTCCGAGGATGTCCGAAAGAGCTTCGTCTATTATCTTTGCGTAGTGTTCCTCAATCCAGTCGTAATAGAAATGGCTGGGAAGCTGTACCGTCATCTTGTGGTCGCTGATTTCCAGCAGTTTCATAGGCTTAAACCAGGTGTGGTAGCTTTCAGGGGGGATCTTTTCTTTGATTTTGCCGATGAATGCTTGCCAAATTGGATTTTGGGAGGGGAGGGAACTCATTAATAGACAATTCTTAACGGTAAATTAAAATTTGAGACGGCAAAAGGTAGAGATTTGTCCGTTGAATGTCAAGAAAAAAATTAATTATTTTTGTGGGAGCAGAGATCGATATTTGTGAATAATTTCATTAAATAAAAGTAGTTAAAGTCCCCATTTTTTTACTCCTGTTTCCCGAATTAAAGTTATGGTTTGTTCAAGTGTAGAGCATTGCCGCTAAAAAACCGAATGTGAACGCAAAATATTTGCAGAAAAGGATTTGATTTATTATATTTTTAAGATTTATTCCGGTGTGATGCCCGGGTAAAGCCGGGTTTTTCACTTTGGTTTCGGTTTGAAACCCGCCCGGGCTTGCAGATTTCTGCCGATGAAAAGCTAAGATAGCGCGCGGGAACCATTCCTTTCCCCAGGAAGTGAAACCGCTGTAATGCGACTTCGGTAGATTTATAAACCATCATGGATGGTCTTGGCCGCGACCAGCCGCAACTTAGAATGAAAATGCTATCGGTCGCTCGTCTGCATTCCCACGCAGGAGCGTGGGAACGAG
>CAYQZD010000067.1:0-19862 GCA_964421875.1 uncultured bacterium | reverse complement strand
ATCGGCACTCATCCCCTCAGCGACAAGCCGATGGATGAGACACTTTTCGATGAGAAAATCGGCGGCTCTATCCACTTCACTCCGGGCAACGCCTACGGTGAAACAAATAACGGTAACAAAAGCGCCATTCACTGGGATTTAGTGTTGATACAGACTGCCGAACACGGCGGGGGGGAACTGTATTTCGATGATGTTCTCATCCGGAAAGACGGTATTTACGTATTGGACGACCTCAAAGGATTGAATAAGGAAAACCTGCAGGTATAATCTTCATAGAATAGGGTTTAAACATAGTTTTGAAAGATCCAAGGTTAAATAGATTGGCGGAGGTACTGGTCAATTATTCGACCGGCGTCAAAGCCGGGGACAGAGTTTTGATAGAGGTTATCGATTGTCCGGTCGAGGCGCCGCTGGCAATCGCCGAGGCGGTTTTTTCGGCGGGCGGCATCCCTATAGTGGAAATTAAAGACAACCGGATTCAGCGGGCGCTTTATTGGAAGGGCTGCGAGGCGTTTTTCAAGACCGCAGGCGATATTGAACTGAACCGGATGAAACGGATGGACTGCTATATCACAGTGCGGGGAAACCGCAATCAGAGTGAATTATCCGATGTGCCTTCGGAGCGGATGAGGTTGTATGAAAGGCACTGGTTCAAGCCGGTTCATCTGGATGAACGCTGCTTCAATACCAGATGGGTAGTGACCGGATTCCCTTCAGGCGCTGAAGCGCAGCGAGCGGGGATGTCGCTGGAGGGTTACGAGGACTTTTTCTTCGCGGCTTGCTGTGAGACCGACTGGCACAAACTATCCGGCGCAATGGAGAAACATAAGACGCTGATGGACCGCACCGACATTGTGAAAATAACAGGACCGGGGACCGAGTTGGAGTTTTCCATCAAGGGCATCGACGCAGTTAAATGCGACGGGCGGTATAACATACCGGACGGCGAGGTTTACACATCGCCGGTCTTAGATTCGGTCAACGGAACAATCAGGTACAACGTTCCTTCGACCTATCGCGGATTCACTTTCAGCGGCGTGGAATTCACCATAAAGAACGGGAGGATAATCGAGGCTAAGGCTAACGACACAAAACGCCTGAATGAAATCCTCGACGCCGACGAGGGGGCTCGCTATTTCGGAGAATTCGCTATCGGCGTCAATCCCTATATTCAGAAACCGATGGATTTCATTTTGTTCGATGAGAAGATTATCGGTTCGCTGCATTTCACTCCCGGCGATTCTTTTCCTCCGGAAGAGCAGGGTGGTAACGGCAACCGCAGCGCGATTCATTGGGATTTAGTGTTGATACAGACTGAAGAGTACGGCGGCGGGGAATTGTATTTCGATGACACGCTGGTGCGCAAGGATGGGATATTTGTCTTGGATGAACTGAAGGGTCTCAATAGAGAAAATCTGACGATTTGAACTACAGACAATATTGCGCAAAGTTATTTCCTGAATATAGGCTCAGGTTTCCGCCTCACGTCGATAAATATTAGTATTTAATGGAAAGCAGTGAAGATATTCCAAACAAACACAGATTTATTTATGAAGACAAAAAAAGCTACCATTGTCCTTACTCTGACGTTCGCGGCAGCGTGTCTTTTGATTATCCATTTCACATTGTACACATCGACTCCCTCAGTGGAGAGACAACTCGAAAATGTCGAGGGATTCGAATGCACCACCGGATTGATTTCCGGTGAAGCCACGGTCGACGGACGTCCCATACTCTGGAAGAGCCGTGATGTTCGCCGCTGGGAGCAGGAATTTCATTTCTACGATGAAACTCCTTACGATTTTATCGGAGTTACCTACGCCGGGGTGGACACCCAGTGTTGGGGTGGCATCAACGAAGCCGGTTTCGCTATCGAGAATTCGAACGGCTTGAACTTAGGTTCGGTCACCGGTCCCGACGATGACGGGTTGATTCAATACCTGGCGCTGGCGACCTGCGAAAGGGTGTCGGATTTTGCCTCTATCCTTGATTCCACCAACTTGACCAGCCGAACCCGCCCCTCGATCTACGGCGTATTCGACCGTTTCGGCGCGGGGGGGATGTTCGAATGCCGCAGCACCTCTTATGTGTTTTTCGACATCAACGACACTACGGTTGCGCCGGAGGGGATACTGGTAAGGTCCAATTTCGGGTATACCGGCGGGACCAGCCACGTGGGTCAGTTCCGTCACGACCGGGCGTTGGAAATTCTGCAATTCGGGGCTTCGCGGGACATCATCGACAGCCGCTTCGTGCATGATTATGTCGGCAGGGACATCGCCAACTCATTTGTAAATCCCTATCCCCTGCCCTATACCGGCTTTTTAGTGGTCAATGGGGATACGGTTTGGGGCGGCGTGAAAACCCATAACGCCATCAACCGGGAATTCACCTCCTCCGCCTTCCTGGTGCAGGGGATTCGCCCCGGCGAGAATCCGCTGACTTCCACCATTTGGGTGCAGGTAGGCGAACCGACGATGACTCCGATGCTGCCGCTGTGGGTGGCGGCGGGTTCGGTTCCGGTTGAAGTTGACAGCGACACCACCTCTCCTATCTGCGACCGCGCCAAGGAATTCTGGGATTTTCTCTACCATTTCTACCCCTCCTCGCCGGACAGCGACATCATCGACACTCGAAGACTGGTGGACGGTCAGGGGGGAGGGTTGCTGCACCTGATGCGCATCTTAGAAGGCAGGTATTACGGCCGGGTTCAGTCCATCGTGGACCGATGGCGCACTAATTTCCCGGCTCAGGGGGAGGTCGCTTCTCTTCAGAACCGCATAGCTTCCACGGTGTATCAGCTTATGCTGCGGTATGACATCTCAACGCCGGTGGATATAACAGAGCGCAGGCGCGAAGGTCAAAACCTGCTAATAATGTGGCCTCGGATTACGAGGAACGCGCTGGGAGACGAGATGTCTGTTAAGGGATATTCGGTATATCATTCCGAACATCCCTATGACGATATCGAAGCCGCGGAGTTTGTGGGATTCACCGGGGATACTTTGCTGCTGGTGGATACCGGGGAATTTTTAGAGAGCGGCTATTTCATGGTTATTGCCGAGCCGGAAGGGGAGGGTTTCGCTAAAGGCAATTTCGATTGGCTTGAAGATTGACGACTCGAGTCGCTTTACAAAAAAGGGATTCCATATGGAATCCCTTTTTTTTATGGTTAACAACTGATTCAAACTACATTAAAATCCTGCGGGCTCCGGTGAAGCGTTTGTTATAGTATCTTTTATTCAGTCTGCTGTAGGTTACCCCTTTGGAGCAGGAAGCGTGGGCGAACCTGCCGCCCCCCACGTATATACCAACATGGGTAATCCTGCCGTAACCGTTCTTGTTGAAGAATACCAGGTCTCCGAAACTCAGATTCCGTTTCGAGGGAACAGAAATCCCGGTTCTGAATTGCTGGCGGCTAACCCGGGGCAGTCTCACTCCTTGCTCGCGGTAAACCACCAGTGTAAAGCCGGAACAATCCGTACCTTTCCGGGACTCTCCACCCCAGACATAGGGGACTCCGATGAAGCTCTGTATCGAGTTACTCATCAAGGGGAGATTGATAGCTCGGGGAGCGGGTTTCTCCGGTTTGACAGGTTCCGGGATTTTCGGAATTTTAACTGCCTTTTTCTTGAGCTCCACCCTTTTGGATTCCAGTGAGGAAACGAATTCGATTTCCTCGCGAGCAATCCTTTTCGCTGAAACCCGGTCCCGGTCCTGCTCCATCCTCACGATGAAGGCGACCGCCAGTTTTTCCGGAGTCAATCCCTTCTCCACGCCCTCAGCCAATCCCTGGAAGAGGATTTCTGCATCCTCAGCCGACCAGTTCTCCTCCACTGCATTGAAGTAGAAATCCTGGGCGATGTCTTCGGGCACTCCCCCCTCAACCGCGCGGCGCATACTGTTGTAGATGGAGTCGCGGCGCGCCCGCACAGGGCTGGCGCCGCCGATTTGCCTTATGAACTCGATTTCCTCATCGATTGCCTGTTCTATGGGTACTCCGCCCAATCCCTGGTCGACGCGGATTATCAGAGCCAGCGTCAGTTTATCGAGGGGGAGTCCCTCACCCTGACCTTGAATTATACCCCTTGCCAATCCCACAATGTTTTCCGGCGACCATTGGTTATACACCACGTAGGATACAGCATAGCGGTAAATCTCGCTGGGGACCTGCGAGGTCTGGAGCAAGTCAAGGGCTTCGCAAGCCGCATCGAACCTTTCCTGCGAAATATCCTGGGAAAATCCCACCAGGGCAATCTCCTGCACCGTTTCCGGGTCCACTCCGCTGGCAAGGGGACCCAAGCCCATTCCCGCCACTCTGCCGATGCGGGACAGTTCCACTTCTTCGAAAAGACCGGAATTCACAATACCCAGTAGTCCTTGAAGCTGCCGGTTGTTTAAATCTGTGTATCGGGCGGCTTGAGGGGCAGTCTGCATAATCCCCGTCACCACCGTTTGAACTTGGGGTGCGGTCAGGTCTCCGAGGGAACGGACCGCCGTTTGGATCTGGTCTCGCAGTTCAGCAGAGGTATTGATTGAGATTATTAGAACCGCCGTAAGAGAACTTATGATGAGATTTAATCTGCGCATTTTTGGCTCCCTAACAGATTTCGTCAATTCACCGGAAACCAGATTCTAAGATAACCATTACAGATGGTTTTTTAATCTGTATTCCCACGCTTGAGTTTGGGAACGAGGAATAAGTCAGGTCTCCGTTTCACTAAAGACCCGACTTAACGCTTATAAGTTACCTTTAACCTGACTTGTTGACCTGTAGACATGTCGAGTTGCTCGTCACCAAAGTAAAACAGGGGACTCATTATCCCCTGCTAATACAACATCCCTTAGTATTTCGACTGCCAGTTACTTCATCAGAACCATTTTTTCCGTGAATTCCACGCCTTCAGCCGCAAAGCGGCAGAAGTAGATTCCCGAAGGCAGGTCATTACCATTGAATGAGAAATGATGGCGCCCGGGTTCCAAATCACCTCTATGTAAAGTCCGCACCAAGCGCCCTGTAATGTCGTAGACCGCCAATTCCACTGAAGCGGCGCGAGGGACATTTACGATAAATGAAGTCTGCGGATTGAAGGGGTTGGGATGCGGCGCTTTCAACTCATAATCCGCAGTAGTGAACGTATTCTCAGATGCGGATTCATCGTCCCAGCCCTCAGTCAACCAGCCACTTTCGTGAGCGGGTTCAGAGGATTCACCGGCGAGTTTTTCAAAAAACAGCAGAGCCCTATCGTACTGTTCCATTGAAATATGGTCCCAAATCAATACTCGGTAGCGGTAACTGCCCGGAGGGGCGGATGCCGGGACATATTGAGTTATCTGGCGGGAGATGGCCGCTCCGGGAGTGAGTAAGATGTTTTCCCGCTCTATCAGCGGGATAACGTTGTTGTCGGGAAGCGAGACTTCGATACGGCCATCCAGCGGGATGTATGAGGTAGTATTATTGGTTATATTCAGGGTCACTCCGAAGTAGCCACCACCGGGGCGTATCACTATCGGAGGAAGGAAGGGCGTGAGGCTGACTGCCGCAGGGGGGTCGAAGTGTATGCCCTGGGCGTGCGCCGAGGCATCCTCCATCGTCATAGGAATACCCTGCTCAATATGACATCCCAGGCAGACATAATCCAGAGTCATATAGGCTCTGCCGGAGAGGGTATCATAACACCAGAAGGTGGTATCGCCAATTTGATAGGTATTATTAATCGCTCTGCAGGTGTCGTTCCTGATTCTTATGATGTGCCCTCGAAGGTCTCCTTTGTATTGGTTCACCGTTTCCGCGACCTTGCCGATTTTGGGCAGATGGCAGTCGATACACTCGATTTCTCCCATAATCTCATCGGAGAGGTGTATCTTATCGCTGATGCCGTTGTGTCCATCGCAGGAGTTACAATTCCAGGACGGCGGAACTCCGCCCTGGTTATAGACTGTGGAACGGTGTTGGTCGTGGCACTCGGTGCAGGTGAAGTTATGCCAGGGGGAATGCTGGATTTCCTCCGCTTCCTGGCCGTGCATCATAAATCCGTCCCGCCATCTCATCCGGTTCAAGGGGTCCTGACGGTGGCATTCCTCACATTCCAATCCCCCCGGCGTGGGGGTGGGCCAGTAGGCTACATGACCTGAGCTTGGTCCGTGGCAAGCCTCGCATTCCACCCCTTGAAACATCCAGCTCCCTACAACATTGGGGAAACTGGGATTATATCCTGCGGAATCATAACCGGTAGTGTGGCAGCGTCCGCAATCGTAATCGACAATCTCACCCGGCTGGTTAGGCACCCAGGAGGCGGATTGAATATTATATTGGGTAGAATCGCCGGGTCTGCCGGTGATTATTCTTCCGGTTCGGTCGATGAACCGGGTCATCCAATAGTAGTTGCCGATGACAAATTCGACATTGGACCATTGGATTTGGCTTCCCCCAACGTATGGCAGGGAGGGCGTTTGCGTGTAGGGCCACTGCGTTCCCCAGGGGGGATTGCCGAAATTTCTGGTCAACTGGTGAGGATGACCAGAAAGATTGTAAATAGATAGCTTGTCGTTGTGGCAGTTCATTCCGCCGCCGCAAGAGTTTTCGCCGCAATAGTATTGTCCCATTAGAATTGCGGGCAGCGACAGCAGAATAAGAGTCGTGGTTAAAAGCCTGAGCATTGAAAAGCCCCCAAGTGATTGCAGTCGTTAATCGTGTTTCTTAGAATGTCTGCCGGAGTTGATTCTGGAAATCGCGGATGATAAGGAGGGCGTCGGCGCCGGACACATTTTCGGTCAATCCGAAACTGCCGTCCATCTTCGCCTTCATAATGCCGCGATTCACCGCCAGCACGATGGCGTTATAGGCGGGATGCATAGCATTTACATCGGGGAAATGACTTTCCTCGCCGAAATGTTTGGTGGCGAGGGATTCATCCCCGGTGACCAGAATCAGAATTTTCTGCAGGAGCATAGCGTATTCGGCGCGGGTGATGAGTTCATCAGGGTGGAAGGTATTATCGGGAAATACTTCCATCGCCCCTACATCCAGCACTTCGGTTATCCAGTTCTTTGCCCAGTGATTTTGAATGTCTGCTGGGAGGGTTTTCTCCGGCTTGGGCTCCTCCTTTATTTTCAAGGGATCTACCGGCGGTTTGAATCCGGTGTCGTATTCCTTGGGAGTCGCTTTACGGAGGATTTCGGCCAGTTTTAGTTCCTCCATGAACAGCACTGCGACATCCGCTCTGTCGATTTTCTCAATCAGAGCGATTTTCTTCCCCAATTTGGTGCCGGGCGCCGCGCGCACAATCTTTTGCACAACTTCCCATTCGCTGTTGGCTTTGGCGGACCAATCGTTCTTGTTTGCCACTACTTTGGAAAATGCGTCGGCGGCTTCGCTGAATTTATAGGCGAGTTTATAGGTGCGCCCTTTGTAATAGAGCGCTTCGGAATCCCCGGAATTTGCTTTCAACACCTGGTCGTAAGACTTTACAGCCTTTTCCCACCAGTCATCCCCCTTGCGCTCCAGAGTGAGGATTCTCCCCTTGGCGATGAGGGCGTGGCGGTTTTTATTGTCGAGGTAGAGCGCTTTTTCTACGTATTTATGCGCCTCTTTGTAGTTTTTTTTCATCGCTTCCACCAGCGCCATTCCGGCGTATCCCGGTGCGTATTTGGGGTCCATACCCACCGACCTTTCGAATTCAGCCCAGGCTTCGGCGAGTTCGCCTTTTTCCATCATTTTCATCCCCAATCCATAATGATTGCCCGGGGTATCCAGCACGGATTCGGGCTTGATGGTTTTCTGGCTGCACCCAATAAAGAACAATATCACCGCGGTTGTCAGTATCAATGGCAGAGCTTTTCTCATCATTTTATTCCCCTTACATTTATTATCAAGGAAAGACGGCAGCGTCGATACGCGCGCCGAGAGTTTTCATATAGAATTTCGGCCGGTCGCGGTAGAAACCTTTCCCAACGGTTCAATTCCCGGGAGTTTAAATTAAGGCGTACTCAACCAATCCGTCCCGCGGTTTAATCTACCAAGATCACGACCTTGGCTTGACGGAGGAAACTGAGGTTTTCCGACATCGAGAGCAGGGTCGAAGCGTCCTCATCAGAAATCACCACGTCGGTTTTATTGGGACCCTCAACCTGAATCCCCTTCACCAGGAAGGGCATCGGCGCCACTCTGTCGCTGGCGCTGGCTTTATCGGGGTCTTTGGCATAGCCCACCATCCCCTGTTGGACTGCGTATTCCCTGGAGACATAAGAGGAACCGTAAACTTCTTTACCCTGGGTGTCCAACACTTTTGGAGCCAAAGCGGGTCTCACTCCCAAGCCTCGAGCGTCTACAATCAAGCCGGTATAAGCCTTGCCCATAGCCGGGGCGGCGCTGGGGGGGGGCGTCGGAGCGCCCATCCCCATATCCTGGGGCAAAACCGCGTCAAGGTAGTCTCCAGCCATATTGAATTGTAGTGTGACCTCGATGGAGCCGTCCTCTATGTATTGTGTATCTACTACGGTGAAATTCTGCACCACGCCGCGGACTTTGGTAACCACTTTGTCATTGGTCAACATCAGGTTTTCCACTGTGGATGTGGCGTCGAGATATGCTCCTTTGGCGACCTGTTCAAGGTAATTACGCTGGGCGTCGATGATAGCCGCTCTGATCTGTCCTCCCCGGCCTCCGACTCCGCCAGGCATACCTATTCCCTTGGTGATGAATACGCGCTTGGAATAGTCAATTCCTCCCACAATACCCACCGGCTGATAAGCGACCTGCGCCAGAGCCGGCAATCCGCACAGCGAAATTATCAGACCGAGAGTCAAGAAAATTCGAATCGATTTGCCGAACATATTACCTCCAAGATGGTTTATTAAAGGTAATTAATGTATTTCCATTTTTTCGCAAAACAATGAAATATACCACTCACAGACATATAATGCAATTAAATTCAGGAGGGACTCTATTTCTTATCCAACAACATTTCATCACGCTGGCGGTTCCATTTCACCCAATCGGTCTGCTCCTCCGGCGCCTCAGAGGAGAAATCGCCCGAAGCTATCAGATTCCCCCGGTTACCGATTTTTATCGCCTGCATCTCACTGACGATATAAATCCACTCCTGCAGCGTTACTTCCCGCGGCCCCGGCACCGCTTTGGGGCCGGGCACGGTCTTGGGCCCTGGGACCGTTCCAGGTTTACCAATCCGTTCAGGTTCGATTGAAGGTAACGGCTTTGGTTCAAGGTCTGTCCTTTGAGGGGCGTTGGTCACTCTGACCTCTCCCCGGTAAACCTTGAGTTCGGTGCTGGAGTCCTGCGCCACCCCAATCCTGAACACCGTGCCGGTGATGGCGGCTCCGGCTACGGGAGTGTTCAGATTGAATTCCGCACCGGTTTCCACTTCGCCCACCATCGCCCAGATATCCCCCTCTTCCACATTGATTTGGGTCCGGTCTTTCTTCTGCTTAGTCTCTTCGTAAAGTTTGATTATGTCGATGGTGGTTCGGGGAGCCATCCTCAGGATATCCAGCTCTTTCAGTTGAATTTCAGCCCTGGACTTCAGCATGGTCCGCACTTTATCACCGCTGATGACAGCGGTGTCCTTAGCTGCAGGCGACCAATCCTGGGCGTCGACCGGTTTCTTTTTTAGGGTACCGTCGACAAAGGTGACCAAACCACTCTCGGACTGAGGCTCGCCAGCGAGTTCACTTTGAATAAGGATGCCGGCCAGGATCAGCAGGACAGCGCAAAATATCATTAATCTCATAGCTTTTCCTCCTTTCGCATAAGATATAACTTTTTTCCATAATTTCCAAATGAATTTTGAGTGAAATTTTCTTTGATAGATTTTTCCCATCCCCCAATGACAGAACTCGATTGCCAGGCTGCAGGTAAAACTCCGGCGCTGTTTCCGTATAACACGAAGGCAGCCCAGAAAGCCGGGTGGGGGTGAATTTCATCTTTGATGAACAGCTTCGCTCCGCGGAGCGCGGCGCCCATAGCCTCTCCGGCAGCCAGCCTCCGGTAAAAACGCTTAGCCAGCACTCCGGCGGCGAGGTCGTCCACTTTCCATAAAGTGGATATCACTGTTTCAGTTCCGGCGTTTAGCAAAGCGTCTGTGACACCAGAACCGACTTCCTCGCTACCAGCCGCCCCGGCTCTCCCGCAGGCGCTCAAAAACACCAGGTCAGCCTTCGAGGACAGCGTCTGAAGTTCCCGGGCGGTAAGCATCCCATCGTCTCTCGCATCCGGAGTCAAGAGGAGGGCGTAATCCAGCGCCGAATCGTCTTCCCCTTGACCGTGACAAGCCAGATGCGCTATACCCTCACCCGAAACGGCCGCCGACACTTCCTCCTCTGTAACCGCTTCACCCAAAATAACCTCCGCCGCAGGTATAGTATAATCGATGCTCGCCGCCTCCTTCCGCGCAAATTCCAACTCCCGCGCGCCAGGATGGGCCGGGTCGGCGAAAACAAGGACATCTGCTGCAACGGCGCCAGGCTCATACAAACGGACGAAATCACCAAGACTGCGGCAATAATCTATCTCCCAACATTCGATTAAAAACCGGCCTTCACCGTCGATTAGAGAATCGAAGGTCAAGTTCTTCAGTGGACCATCGGGGGAAACATACACGGTTGTGATGTTTGTCAAGTCATCATTGAAGGGAGCCAGCAACAGATTGTAAAGCCTTTTGCTCTCTCGCTCGATGTTCAAGGAACCGTATAATAGTTGATTATAGGCTTCTATCCTGTTTTTCATTTCCGCGGCGGACAGCGATATTTTCTTCGAGGTAATCTTTTCCCGTTTCACCAACCAGGCGTGTATCCCCTCTTTCCCCGCGAAATAACACACCAGCGCGGCATTCTCCTCTAGTTTTCTCTGAACGTTTGCGAGGTCAGGAGCCTGAGGTAATATAAAATGGTAATAATCCGGGTCGACTTCCCTTGCAGTTTCCAGTATCCGGCTGTATTCATCCCTCGCTGCGGCGGTCTCCGCCTCCACCGCTTCGATTTCAGCGGCGTCAGCTTTCCTCAGCCTCAGCGCTACCGCCATCTCCCTCAGGGCGATGGCTTTGGAGCGCAGGCTGCGTTCACGCTCGGCGTAATCCTGTCCCGCTCGCAATTTTCCCCCCCGGTTCCGGAGGTACCGCCTCAATCGTAATTGCTTTGTCTCATCAGCGGCGATTAAAGCGTTATGGGCATCCCCCTTTTTCAATAATTCCGATATATTCGACTCAAACGGCGCGAAGCTGTCATCGAGAAAAACAGTCAAAGTGTGCCAGGAATCTTGAGAATCGAGGGAATTTTTCAGATAATTCGAAGCGGCATCGTAGTATTTGAGCGCCTCATCGGGTAATCCTTGATTTCGGGCAGCTTCCCCTATTAGATAAGCCGCGCGCCATTGAAACTGTGTCATCCCCAGTTCATCGGCTTTTTCCATCGCTGTTTGGAGCCTGCGGCGCGCCTCAAGCCAACTCCCGGCGGCTATGTCCAGCCAGCCCCGCATTATTGTACTTTTGATAGAAATCCTATCATCGTTTACACTACGATTAAGTCCTTCAGCCGCCGATAATTCTGTTCGGGCGCCATCCGGGTTACCCATTTTAATCTGCAGGCCTGCCAGAATGAGATGGTCGAATCCCTGTTCCCGCTCCCGCCCGACTTCCCGGTCGATTTCCAGGGCGCGGCGAGTTTGCGACAAGGCGCGGGTGTAGTCTTCGCTTTCGATGTATAGTGTGGTCAAATTCTTGTGGATGTTGGCTTCGCTTTCCCGGTCGGCGCTAAGTTCGTTCAATTCCAGCGCGCGCCGCAGCGAGGCCAACGCCCGGCTGAATCGGCCCATTTTGAAATGAATGAGCCCCTCGGTGTTGTAGTTTAAATACAACTCCCGTTCCGAATCCGCTATCGTAAAAAGATTCCTCGCCTGGTAAACGCGCTCCAAAGCTTGCGCATAGTCCCCCAATTTGAAATAGATGTCCGACATCCCCTGGACTGCGGCCGCTTTTGAGGAAAACGAATCCTGCGGCGCGGCATCGAAGGCCGCTCTGAAATAGTCCAGCGCGGTATAGTAATCCGCCAGCCGTTCACTGCAACGCCCCAGGAATTGACAGGCTGCCGCCAGATTCACGCTGTCTAGCGCTCTTGACTCCAGCAGCGGCGTCAGCGTTTGAGCAGCGCGGTCCGGGAGTCCGGCGTTGAGCAGCATTTTACCCCGAAAAAGGTCTGTTGACAGGGTGTCCGGCAGACCTTGCAGGCTTTGAAGCGCGCGCGCCCTGCCGGCAAATTCCTCCGCGCTCAGATAATCCCCGGCTGTTTCCAGGGAGTGAGCGAAGTTCCGCAATTCCTTCGCAGCGATTTCCGGTTGACCGGCTTCGATATACAATTCCGCGGCGGCGGAGGCTTCAGTTTCTGCCGAATCGATTTTGTTCATTTTGAAGAGGAAATGCGAAAGGTTGGTTCTCGCGGCAGCCTCGCCTTCGAGGGATAATCCATCATTAATTATGCGCTTTTGAATCTGCGCTGCGCCCTCCCAGTCTTTCCCCGAAAAAGCCGCCTGCAACTGTAATTTGAGCAGCATCCCCTTCGCCCGGCTATCGTCCAGCCGTCTCGCCATCTCCATTGCCGCCCGGTAATACTTTCCCGCCCACTTGTAATCCCCTCGCTGCAGGTTGTGGTTTCCCAGCATAACAGTGCGCCGGAAGTTTTTTCCGGCGTATTCGACAGCCTCCTGAGGATTCAATCCGTCATCGCCGAAATAGACCGCCAGAGGTTCCCACCCCTTTACGCTCGACTCCCGGCACCGAAACAGCGCTGAACGATGCGCCTCCAAGGGCGAAAGGCTGTTTAAACCGCGGAAAAGCTCCCGGTAGTAAATGTCGATTGTACTTCTGTCAGCTTGGGGATTAATCGCTATCACGCTGGGAATTCCGCTGAGGCTAAGGCTTTTCAACAGCGCCGCTCCGCTCTCCCCCTCGATTCGCGCGCCTACCAGGATGACCAAAGCCGTGGGAAATTCATAGGCGAAGAAGCTGTGTGTATTTATCGCGAACGAGTCTTGTTCCGCGCCGGGAAGCGTAAATCCGGCGTTCAGCGCAGGATATGTGTCGAGCAAAAAATCGGCGCGGACAACGGCGTAGTCCGCTTCCGATAGTTTATCGAAGAAATCGTTTTCGGAGGTTAGACGAGGATATTGGAGGACGGTTAATTGTTCACTTGATACCTTGAGAGAATCGCTGCCGAAACATACTATTCTGCGGCCCGGGACTTTCCGCTTCTTTCGCGCTAAAGCGAAATCCGCCGCGGTCATTCCGTAGCGAATCCGGTAATTTTCGCAGAGGAGGCTTCCCCGCCACATTAGAGATTCGAAGGGAATCTCAGTCAGCGCGCCGTCTGGGACAATCAGAAGCGAGGAATAGAAATCCAAAACATCCGTTAGGGGTTTTAACAGCCTTTGTGAAAACTCTTCACGCTTTTGAATTACGCTCGAATCTTCCTTCTCCTCAAGTATGGGACCCCCCCTAACTGAATCCGGCTCCAGCGCGATGGTGAAAGCGGAAATCTCGCCTTCAGAGGCCGCCCAGACCACATAGCCGCTGTCAAACTCGAAAAAGCGTAGGATAACTTCTTCGTCGTCCAGCGAGGCGCGGATGGTGTCGAGGGATAATGGTCTCACGCTGAACAATCCCGCAAATTCGGGATCTTCGGTCTGTATTTTCGTCAATGTCTCCCTGTACTCAGCCGTAAGCTCCTTCAGCTTTTTTTCGAGCCTCACTCGTTTTTCCGGCTTGAGTTTAGTGCGGCGGAGTTCTTTCTCCAGCCTGTGAATCTCCCGGCGGAAGAAGTTCACGCTCCCTCCGCCGGCGCTCCAGTAGAATTTTCTGGTTTCGGAATTGAGGGTGAATTCGCGTTTAGCCATCGTTTCCACCATATTCCGCATTGCAGCGCGTTCAGCGTAATCGAAGGCGAGCGTATATTTTCTCCGCTCAAGATTAAGCTTTACCAATCGAGTATAGAGCGCTCTTTTAGTTTGCTGAACAGAAGAGTATTCCCGGTCTTTTTCCGGAGTGATTTCTTCCAATCGCTTTGCGGCGTCTGCGTATATTTTTGAAGCTGTAGCGCTGTCACCCTGCGCCAGAAGAAGTTCTCCTTGTATGTACTGCAGGCGCCAGATTAAATCCTGAAGTCTCTGATGATGCGCGGCGCGCCATAGAGCTTCGATGCGAGATAGAGCTTCATCCATATCCCCCATCGCCGCCGCGACTAAGGCGAGGTTAGATTTTATCAACAGTTCCAAACGCCCGGCGTCTTCACCGCCCGGTCTTTCCAATGACTTCTCCCACAAATCGACGGCTCGCTGCAGCAATATATACCCTTCGACCACATCTTCTAAACCGCCGGAAGCGGTCATAACCATTCCGGCGTTGAAAAGCCTGGCAGCGGCGCCGGCGAGAATAGCGGCTTTTTCCCGCGCTAATATAAGTCTCGCCGGAGAATCCTCATCTTCAGACTCAATCGATTTCACCGTGCGGTTCAAGGATTGCTCTACTTCATTACGGTTTTCATAGTCCCCCGGCAATAAATCGAGTATTAGCTGCAGATTAGCGGCATTGACATACACTCCCTGGCGCGATTTCATTTTCCGGTTCATCTCCATCGATGCCAGGAAATAATCCGCCGCCCCCGTATAATCCCCCTTCTGAAACAGCAGCAGTCCCAGATTATTAAGGCAGACCGCCGCTTCCCAACGGTCTTTTTTATATTCCGCCAGTTTCAGCTTTTCGCGTAGAACCGCTTCCGCCTTTTCATAATCTGCCAGTTCAGAATGCGCTTCCGCTTGCACTGCCAGCGCCAGGGATTTAATGTCCGCCGGAGCCAATCCCTGGGACATCCGGGTCGAGCCCGCTCCCAGATTGCCCGCCGGGAGGGGAATGCTCAAAGGGAAGGGGAGGCCGAATATGGAGAAGCCGATTTTGTAGGATGTTTTCTTGGGGCGGGGTATCTTTCCCTGGGGCAGTTTTTCCAGCGATTTTTGCGCCGCGTTCAAAGCTAAATCCCAGTCGTTGATACGGTACCAGTTGAAGGCAATATTGCTGAAATAATGCTCCTCCGGGATTTCCAGCCTTGCCAATTCCGCCTCTTTCATAGCCTGCTGAAAAAACTCATTCGAAGTTTCTCCGTCGCCGGCGCGGAATTCTAATTCCGCCTGCAGCAGAGTCACCCTGAACACCGACCTGGCATCTCCCAGGTCGCTGTAGATTTCACGCGCTTTTTTCAGGTATCCCCTGCCCTCCTCGATGCGGTCGATGAACATCCCGGAGCGGCCCATTCGTTCATAAATCACCGCTTCCGTCTTCGAGCTTTCGAAATCAGGGCTGAACCTAAACATCCGATAATATGATTGAAACGCCAGCTTGAATCCGTATTCTCCCAGGGAGTAGAAGTTATTGCCCAGGTTTTGCAGGAGTCTGGCTTCCATTGCAGGGTCGACCCGCTCATCGTTGAGCGCAATCGCTTGCGTAAGAGCGGATATAGCGTTTTCGTAACCGCTGAGTTCCTCCGGTTCACCCTGGAGAGTAATAGCGCGCCAGAAATCCGCCAGCACTTCCTCGGTTGAACGATAAGCCTTTCTGAAGAATCCTATCTCGACCTTGCCGCTGCGGTTGAGTTCCTCAACCGCCTGGTAATTATAGCTCAGGGTCAGATACGCCGGAATCATAGTGTAGTCCAGCGCTAAGGCTTGATTAATCAGTTCATTCGACCGTTCCAGTTTGACCGGGTCCGACCCGCCAATGTAGGAGAGCGCCAATCCCCTGCAATAGGCGAGAACGGGACTATCCGGTTCCGACCCGCTGAGGCGGGTGTATTCACCGTAAACTTTTTGCCCCCGGCTCATTAGGTTCATAGTCCGGATGTACTGGCGATGTCCGGTCAGATTGTCGGGAAAAATGTTTCGGGCACGGTCGAAGGCCGCCAGCGCCAATTCATAATCCCCCTCCGCCGCCAGTTTCCTTCCCCGCTCGATATTAGCGTCATACAGGCGATGATGAGCTTCTTCACGGTAACGGGGACTCTGCTGGCTGAGGATTTCCATCAATTCCATCCCCTCGAGGAATTCTCCCTGCGTAAACCGGATATCCGCAGTTTCGAAGGTAGATAATGCCCGCAGCGTAACCGTTAGGGAATCTTCTCCGGGCCATTTCAGAAGCGTCCGGTATTCCTGCAGCGCCAGGTTTGTCTGCCCCTGGGAGGTTAGTCTTCGCGCCATTTCACGTTTTGCCCAGCCGGTGAGCCGGGGATGACTGCGGAATCCCCCCATTATCCGCTGCAATCCTACGAAGCCGTCCCCGCCCGCCTCCAACTCCAGGATTCGCTCTACCGCCAAGCGGTTCCAATCCTCCTGACCGGGATACTGTTCCAGCGCCTGGAGGAAGGCGTTCTCAACTTCCGAAAGGTCGCCGTAGCGCAGGAAAACTTCCGCTTTGCGGAATTGAGCTTCGGCGCACATACGGGGGAAATTGCGGTGGTTTGCGATTATCCTATCATATACCTCCACCGCTTCGCTGAAAACGCCCATTTGAAACAGGGCGTTGGCTTTTAAGAGCAGGGCAGTCACCAGAGGCAGTTCGCCGGGCTGTTTGCGAATGATATCGTCCAGTGCGGTAACGTATCCGGTGGGATTGTCAACTCTTCCTATCTCGCGCAGCGATTTGGTCCGGTACTTCGATATAACCTGGAGATGGCCGATTTCCGCCATCCCCGCCAGCGCTTTCATCCCTCCGAAGTTCCGAATCACCCGCTTGAAATAGCTGTCCGCGGTGGGGTAATTCCCCTGTTCCGCATAAACCACCCCCTTATAGTACATCGCCCAAGCCACATCTTCGGAGCCGGGGTAATACCCCTTCACCGCCTCTAATCCCAGCAGAAAGGTTTGCGCCTCCGAGGCGTATTTTTCCGCTGTAGCAAGCTGCTCCTCCGATGCGCTTTCGCGCCGGAAATATCCATTATCGGAGATTTGACTGATATCGATCTCCGCCTGTTTTAAATAGGTATAATAAATATGATCGTCAGCGGACCAGAAAGGCTGAAGGCTGGACACTGATTCTCGGGTAATTTGGAATTCCGTTTTATAAACGGAGGAGTCCGGTTTTAGAGGCACAATCCAGAGGGTGAAATTGTCCCTGAGGGTCAGGGCGCCATCCCGGTCGGAATCGCGCACCACTCGTGAAACCACCAGCGCCTCTTCGGAGGGGGCGCAAGCCGGCGAGGCGGTTATCATATTGGTGAAAGTCACCTGAAGCGGCCCTCCCCCGGTGCGGTAATCGGCGAGAAGGAATACCTCGCCGTTGGGAGTCTCAGAGTCTATTCTTACGAAAACCAGTTTGCCGCCGGGCGAGATGTCAGGATTGACGCCGCCGCCTTTGGTTATCCGGCGCGATTTCCGGCTCTTCAGGTCAACAAGCCAGATTTCCCGCTGGCCGGAGCGGTCTGAGACAAAACATAGTTCTTTCCCCTGCGGAGCGAACACCGGTTCGCCGTCATACCCCTGGTAAGAGGTGATTTTGAGCGCTTTACCCGCCCTTGGGGCGCCCCAGGTTTTCAATTTCATCACCCACACATCCCCCAGTGCGTCCTCCCGCTCGGATACATAGGCAATACGCTTTCCGTCGGGAGACCAAGCAGGGGAGTACTCGTCGGTCAGGTCGCTTGTAATTTTCACCGCTGCTCCGCCCGCCACCGGTTTGAGGAAAATATCCCAGTTACCCTCCCGGTCGGAGGCGAAAGCGAGCCATTTCCCGTCAGGGGAGAGCGCCGGATTACGGTCTTCGGCGGGGTGAGTAGTGATGCGGCGGGGCTGGTTTAAGGATTCCGCGCCGCTGGCTGTCGATAATAAGCCGGGAATCGATAATCCGGCGATTAGAATGCCTAAATGCAGATATTTTTTAGTGGATTTCAACACGGCAGGTAAAAGCACCGTTACTTTGATGGCCTGCGCCTAAATCGGTTATTTGATTTATCGACTTGATTATTTGAGGAAAATGCAGGGATTTGATTCATCAAATCCCCTGTAATATAATAACTTAAAAGCGGGCTTGATAAATCAAGCCCCTGCTACTCTGTTCTTAAAGTGTTTCTGCGACACTTCCTATATATACGGATTCTGGTCCCTACAGTCTATTTCCGCTTCCACTCCCCCGCTCTATCCTGAATCCAGGTTCCGGCGGGGGCGGCGTCCTGTTTTAAACGGGCATACACCATCCCCACTTTAGCGCGGTCTGCGGGGTCGATTTCAGGATGCAGTTCCACAATCCGGCGCATAATTAAACCCCGGTCTTCGTTCTCCTCAGCCACTATCCGGTCTAGCAATGCCCGGTAGGTCGAGTCGGCGAGGTATTTTTCTCCGCCCCGGATTTCCAGCAATCCATCGCTGCGTTCGCCCACCGTCCGATCCCGCAGAAACTCGGCGATATCATCGGCGTTGAAACGCTGTCGGCGGAACGCTTCCAGCGCCCGCCGTTTTTCGGCGGCGATTTGCGCGCTGTCCAACTGTCCGGCGCGGAAGGAAGCGACCATTACCGCTTCCTCCTCTATCATTCGGTAGGAGCCCATAATCTGGTTCTCCAGCGCGGTGCGTTCGCCGGTGGCGGTTATCTTGGGCAGCCTTATGGCACATCCTGATAGTAAATACAAGACGGCTAATCCAGTGATATATATTATAAGACGCCTATGCTTAAAAATACCATCTTTCATATCAAGCCTGCAGGTTTATGGCTTGCAACAGGTTTTTAAACAACATCACTCTGGTCACGGGCCCCACGCCTCCGGGTACCGGAGTGATTTTCGAGGCTGTCGATTGCGCTGATTCGAAATCGACATCGCCTACCATTTTATCCCCCACCCAGTTTATCCCCGCATCTATCACCACCGCGCCCTCGGACAGCATATCCCCCGCAATCAAGCGCGGGCTGCCGCAGGCGGCGACTACAATCCCCGCCCCTCTCAAGGTTGCAGGGAGGTCTTTAGTGCGGGTATGGCATATGGTGACGGTGGCGTTCCCCCCTTCAGCCTTGCGGGACAGCATCAATGCTAAGGGCTTGCCCACAACATTGGATCGTCCCACGATGGCGACACGTTCCCCGTCAGTTTCCACTCCGCTGCGCCGCAGGATTTCAATAATGGCTGACGGGGTGCAGGGCGGAAGTTTGGGTTGTCCCAGCGCCAGGTATCCCATCGACAATGGATTGGAACAGTCCACATCCTTTTCCGGGGGGATAGCGAGGCTGAGCGCCGTTTCGGAATGGGGCTGCGGCGCCGGCCTTTGCAGCAGGATGCCGTGCACTCCGCTGTCTTCCGCCAGCCTCCGTATAAGCGCTAACGGCTCTTTCGGATTGGCGGAAGCCTTAAGGTGGTGATAATCTGCGGTTATTCCCAGCTTACCGCTGCTTTTTATCAATGACTTTGAATAGGTGGTGGAACCCTCATCTCCGCCGATTTGGACGATGTCGAGCCTGGGAACGGTTCCCATTGCCGTCAGAGATTCGATATTATCCCTGATTTCTTCCCGGATTTGGGAGGCGATAGCTTTACCGTCGATTATTTCCGCAGTCATAACTCCTCAAGAGTTGATTATTGTTGTTTTATAGTTTTCGCTTTACAAAATCGTGACACTTAACTGATGAATAATCGGGCGAATTATCACAGCAGATTAAACGGATTAAGCAGATTTGATAAACCTATTTTACATTATAACAAAAGCATAATACTGTGAAAACAAGCACGACTTCACATAGTAAAGAGATACAGAGAATCAACAATAAAAAGCATAACAGTTGTATCTATTTAAAATTAGCGCCGGCCTTTAATTCCCTTCGCTACAGAAC
>CAYQZD010000066.1:0-20435 GCA_964421875.1 uncultured bacterium | reverse complement strand
ATTCTGCGACACAGTATAAAGTTAGTTTCAATCCCGCTTTCATTCCGGCGCAGCCGGAATCCTTCCGGAGAAGAGGGATTCTGGCTCGCTACGCAGCCGGAATGACGCTTGTGCTTCAAATAGGTAAAGTTTTACCATTAAGCTTTTTTTAAACAAAGATTTATTTTAGATTAATAATCCTGTAAATATTGTTAATTCTGTCTATGAACATTCCAGGTTAAATAAAATTCACATGGGGCGGCGGGTTTTTTAAATTCCACAGGAACTGGCTGACGTAATATTGACGACAGTTGCTTTCGCAGTCGCGGTTGACATCCAGCGCTTGAACCTTCCGCTGAACTTCCCAATAGCGTTCACTCTGGATTAAATCCCGGAAGCGGGTATGGTTGAGGTTCCCCATACAGAATTCGTCCCGGCGGATGTTGAAGAAGTGTCCGCAGGGGAACACGCTTCCGTCGCCGCTGACGGCGATGATGAACTGCGTGCCGTAGCAGACTTTAAAATCTTTAAATCCTCGGTTTTGCAGTTTGGACCATTTGACCGACACTAAGTAGCCGTTTCCGCTGTAACTTTCCGCCTCCTTGAAAACCGGCTCCAGTTCGAGGTACTTGTCCACCGGAGAATCGAGGGTTCCCTCGTAGGTGTCGGAGCAGGCTTTGACCACCAGGTAATCCACGCCCAATTCCCCGCCCAGCCTTGCCAGCGGGACGATGTCCTCCACATTATCGTCCACTACCACCATCTGCAGGCCGACGGTGGTATGGTTTCCATTCGCTTTTTTCGCCGCAACGCAGGCGCGGATGTTGTCGATGACCCGGTCGAATTTGCGTACGCGGTGAATCCTGAAAAAAGAACCCGGTTCAGCGGCGCTGATGTTAAACCGAATCCAGGTGAGGGCGGACATCATCTCCTCCAGCCGCTCCTGGTCGATGATGATGCCGTTGGTGGCGAGGCTGACGTCAAGACCGATTTTCTTCGCGCAAGCCAATCCCTCATAGAGAGCGGGATTAAGCGTGTTCTCACCCTCGCCGATGACAGCCACCGACCTCACGCCGGCTTCCTTGGCGTCGGTCAACAGGTTCACCAAAGTTTCGGCGGACATATCATAACGTTTTTTCACTCCGGTGCGCCCTTGAAGCACGCCGTAGCAGTAGGTGCAAGCCATATTGCAGCCGGTGGTTATCCCCAGGTCGATATGGAGGGGAGCGATTCTTTCACCGCTTTGCCATTGGCTGACCCGGTCCAGGTGCCACAGCAGCTTATGTCCGTCCATTATGTATTGGTCGCGCATTCTCAGTCTCCTAATACGGGAGTTCCGCCGCTTCTCTTTCAGCTTTTTCCGACACCAGCGCTTCCGCCGCCGCGGCGATGGAAGCGCCGTCAAGCCCTAAAAGTCTCCTGAGTTCTTTGTATTCGGCGTGTATCTCTATGAATGAATCCCTGATTCCCAGGCGTTTGAAAGCGACCGGCGTAACGGAGGCTTCTGCGAGAACCTCCGCCACCGCGCTGCCCAATCCGCCAATGACGCTGTGTTCTTCTATCGTCAGGATGGCGCCGGTCTCAGCGGCGGCGGCGAGGGCCGCTTCCCGGTCGATAGGCTTGATTGTGTGCATATTAATTATCGCCGCCTCCACGCCGCTTCCTTCCAAAATGTCCGCCGCTTCCAGCGCCGCTTCCAGCGCAGTACCGCAGGCGATGAGGGTGATGTCAGTTCCCCGGCGCAGGATTTGCGCCTTTCCCCGGCGGAAACCGCCGTTAGGCGGTGTGACGTTCGGTTCATGGTTGCGCCCGATGCGGATGTAAGCCGGTCCCTTTAGTTCCATCGAAGCGCGCACCGCCTCCATTGTCTGGTTGGGGTCGGCGGGGCAAATCACGGTCATATTGGGCAGGGCGCGCAGGACGGCGACCTCTTCGATGGCGTGGTGCGTGGGTCCTTGAGGACCGTAAACGAACCCTCCCCCCGCGCCGATGATTTTCACCGGCAAGTTGTGGTAACAAAGGTCGATGCGTATCTGTTCCAGGCAGCGCATGGTCACGAAGGGTGCGATGGTGAAGGTGAAGGGTATTTTCCCGCTGAGCGCAAGTCCTGCGGCGACGCCCATCATATCGGCTTCAGCCACCCCCACATTGACGAAACGGCCGGGGAAATCGGCGATAATGCGGTCGAAGTTGCGGAAGCCGATGTCGGCGGTGAGGGCGTATATCCTCTCATCCTCCGCCATCAATCGATGCAGAGCTCGGCAGTAGGCGTTTCTCATAATTCGCTCCCCTCTGCGGCGCAAATTTCCTCCAGCGCCTGTTCGTATTCCGCCTCGGAGGTGGGGCGGGCGTGCCACATTATCTCATTCTCCATAAAGGAAACTCCCCTGCCTTTGACGGTGCGTGCGATGATGACCGAAGGCTTTCCGGTTTCAAAAGGCAGCGCGTTCAGCGTTTCAATGATTTGGCGCATATTATGGCCATCGATTTCCCGTGCCTTCCAGCCGAAAGCTTCCCATTTCGCCGTGAAGGGCTCCATCGGAATCACCTTTTCTGTCCGTTCAATTGCCTGCAGGGAGTTAGCGTCTATGATGGCGGTCAGGTTGTCCAGCCGGTAGGAGGCGGCGAACATCGCCGCTTCCCACACCGAGCCTTCCTGACACTCGCCATCGCCCATTAGAACATAGACACGGTAGTCTTCTCTGCCGCGTTTCCCTGCCAGAGCAATCCCCGCGCCGATGGGCAGACCATGCCCTAAAGAACCGGTGGAGACCTCCACCCCAGGAACCTGCCCCCGGTCGGGATGTCCGCCGAAAATTGTGCCGGAATCCTTCACGGTTTCGAGGTTTTCCACCGGGAAAAACCCCCTCCTCGCCAGCGCGGCGTATTGGGCGAAGCAGGCGTGCCCCTTGCTGAGGATGAAGCGGTCCCGCTGCGCCCATCGAGGATTCGCAGGGTCCAGCCTCATCGCCCCGAAGTAGAGGGCTGTCACTAAATCCATACAGGAGAAGGCTCCGCCCAGATGCCCCTCGCGGGAAGTGTGCACCATCCTGAGCGCGTCGATGCGGCACTCGCGGGCGATGTTTTCAAGTTCTTTTATTGATATTTCTATTTTCATCCAACCGAGCCTCTTGCAAAAGTCTGGAAATTATTAATTTGTCATTCTGAACGCAGTGAAGAATCTCTTGTTTATAAAAGAATTACTAAAATGCAGATGCTTCGCTTCGCTCAGCATGACATATTCTCGGACAGGGTGCGGAGACCCGACACCACAATTAATTCGGCGAAGTCGGAGTGAAGAATCTCTATTCTTCAAGGCGCAGATTCTTTGCTTCGCTCAGAATGACAATATCAACTGAACGGAATAGTAAAGACAATCGATTAGACTGAAAGCGTAGCTTCGTCGTGCGCACCGGATAATTCCATTTCCACAAGGTCTTCAATCAGGCACGCCACCATCTCCGGTGTTATTTCCTTCAGACACCCCTCCTCTTCCGGGCAAACCGGCAGGTTGCAGGGGAGGCAGTCCCGCGCCGGCGGCTTTAACCAGGCGATGCGGCCGTAGCTGTATTCGCGGCTGTCGGTGGGGCCGGTGACAGCGACCACCCGTTTCCGCAGCGCCGAGGATAAATGCAGTCCCAGCGTGTCCGGGGTAACGATGATGCGGCAGGAAGCCAGCCAGCGGAGGTATTCTTCAAAGTTGTTCAATCCCCGCTGATAGGATACAGTATAAGTTGATAAAAGATCTTCCAGCGCAAACCAATACTCCTCCGGCCAGCTTTTCGAAGGCCATTCATGGTGAATCCGCCAGTTGAAGCCGATGTCGGCTTCGATGCAGGAATCCACTTTTGGATACGCGTAATCCTGCTCCCTCCAGACAAAGCCCAGCCCCTCAATCAGAGCCTGCTGATAGCTAAGGTCCAAGGTTCTTTTCCTGTAGGGTTCGAGCGAGGCTATAGCTTCATTTTCCGGCGCAACCTCCGAATCGCTCAGGGGAATGAACCCCCGCCAACCACCCTTCAGCCTCGATAGAAGTTCCGAGTCGGCGACGAAATTATCGAGGTTGAAAATGCGGGTTTCGGTGTCATCGTAATCCTGCTCCAAATCTTCACCGAACCGCCGGATGTTTTCCGGGTCGATGAACCACTTCAGGATTTCCGCGCCCCTGCCGTCGGTGAGCCAGAGGTATTCGTCGCTCAGACATTTTAAAAGCGGGGTGCATCGCGCCAGGTCGCCCAGATTCGATTTCAGTCTGCCCTCGGGCAGCCTGGATACGGAACTCTTGATTATGATATCTCGCTGCATAGCGCGAACTTCTCCACCAAATTCAGTTCCAAATTTCGCTGAGCGGCGAAACCGGAATCCAGCGTCCGGTCGCCAAAATGGCTCAGCCCCCAATCGAGCGCTTCCCTGCCCCAAGCCGTTATAGGCGTGTATTTGACCTCCGGCAGTTTTTCTTGCGCGCGAGTCACATTAAGCTGCGGCCCCCAAGCCAGCGGTTGGTGATAACCGCCGGCCCATAGCTCTGCCGCCGGAAGCAGTATTACTTTACCGGGGGAGTAGATATCCCCCAGGAGGGCGCTGAAAAAATCGTCATAATCGTAAACTTCCGGGTCAGCCGCGTTCATTGTCAGGCCGAAGCACGACTCGTTGTTCAGGATTTTTCGAAGGACGCTGACTGCATCCCGCGCGCAAATCAAGCTGAAACGCCCCACCTCTTTCTCCAGTAAAACCGGACCCCCGTCGCGGAACCGGTGATAGTAATAGCTCAGTTTCCCCAGGAAATCCCCGGCGCCGAATATATTGGGAAAGCGGATGATGGTGAAATTCAAACCGTCTCCCCAGCCCCGAATCGTCTCCTCCGCCTCGAACTTGTTCCGCGCGTAATCGAGCACCCTGGGGGAGAAGGATTCTTGAGGCGTTCCGGTCGCCTCTCCCTCCCGCAGTCTATGGCTCGAAGTCAGCGCGGTGTAAACCGCGGCGGTGCCGGTGAAAACATAATGACCGGTTCTATGACCGATGATTTCCAACAGAGTCTTCACCTGGGAGTAATTGTAACCGTTGTTGTCCACCACCGCATCGAATTCCAGCCCCTCAAGGGCTTGAGCGAGCCGGGCAGGGTCGTTGCGGTCGGCGCGCAGATGGATGATACCCGCCGGATAGTCCCGCCGGTAATTGCCCCGGTTCAGGACATACACCGTTTTGCCTTCGCGCGCCAGACTCAGGGCGGTTTGGAACCCGTGAAAACGGGCTCCGCCCATTATCAGAATGTTATCAGGCATATTCCACTTCCCAGATCGGACAGGTCATTTCGCTCCTGCCGCCCTTCAGATACTGGCATTCGCCGCATTCGGTGCAGCGGTTTATAGGTTCGCCGCGCCGGATTTTCGCTATCATAAAGGGATCCGCCACCAATCCCCGGCCGATGGCGACAATGTCCGAATCTCCCCGGGCCAGGCGCTCCTCCGCCGCCTCCAGGTCGAGGATTTTACCCACGCCGATGACCGGTTGGGAAACCATCGACTTTATCCCCCGCGCATAGTCGAAAAACTCACCCTCCGCCATCGCTTCGTGTTTGAGCGCGGAGGTCTCGTAAACTCCCGCGGTCACGCTGAAGTATTGCACCCCCGCCTCCTCCAAAATCGGCAGGTAGAGGCGGTTAACATCGTAACAGATTCCGTCCGGCAGATAGTCTTCACCGGAGACCCGGGCGCCTATGATTAGACCGGGAGCTTCCCGCTTGATACCCTCGATTATCTCCAGGATGAGGCGCAGGCGGTTGAATGCGGAGCCGCCGTACTCATCTTCCCGCCGGTTGTTGTGACGGGACAGAAACTCATGCAGGAGGTATCCGTGCGCTATGTGCAGTTCCACCGCGTCGAAGCCCGCTTTCGCGGTCAGCGCCGCCGATTCTATGAAGCGGCGGCGGATTTCCAAGATTTCTTCCTTGTGCAGGGGCCGGGAGAGGAATCCGGTGGCTTTGCAAGCGCCGCCGGAAGGCGACACCGGGGCGCAGCCGGTAAAATTGGGATTACCCTGCCCGCCGGAATGCATAATCTGGAGGGAAGCGAAAACGCCCTCCCGCTTGATAACCTCAGCCAGGGATTTGAACCCGGGAAGGTGACTCCGGTCGAACAGGCAGAGCGAGCGGTCGCTGCCTTTTCCTTCGGGGGAAACCGCGGTTCCGCTCACCACAATCATCCCCGCCCCGCCTTGAGCGATGTCTCGGTAAAATTCCAGAATTCGCTCGTTGACCGCGCCTTCGGGGGAAGCCCAGTTCCCGCTGATGGGGGGGAATACTATCCGGTTTTTAACCTTTCGGCCGGCGATGTCGATTGGTTTTTCCCAAATCATGCCGCCTCCACTCCGCCGCCGGCAGTGTTGGTTTCGGTGTTTATGAGTGACATCCAGGTTTTAAGATAGAGTTTTGAGGTTGACAATCCCCCTTGCTTACATTCACCGATGAGGTCGGTGATTAAGTATTGAACACGCCGGCGCGCCTTAGGAATGCGTCCCGGTATCCACTTCAGGTAGATTTTATCCACCTGTTCCCTATTCCATCCCGCCTCGGCGAGTTCTACTAATTCCAGAAAATAGCCGGTGTAGATTTCATCGAGCTGGCAAAGCTGTTTGTCCAGCGCTTCTCTGAATTTCGTAAAGGCGCTCTCAGCCTCCCGTAGAGGCCGGTTCATCCGGTTGTAATACCGCGCGGAGATGTTGAGCGCATCATAGAGCAGGTGGTGCAGGGGGATGACGTCTTCGCACTTCAGCCGCAGATTCCCCATCTCGTCCGCCACCTGTTTCACCCGTTCATCGAGATAGCGGTATGGTATCACCGGGGACAGCTTACCCGCCGGGAGCGCCAGCTTCCGTTCCTCGATAAAATCCTGATAAGCGGTTCCCCGGAACACCAGCAGGTTGTTGGACATATTGAGGTAGTCCCAGCCTCTGCCGGTCTCCTGCAGGAAGCGGACTTTTTCCGGCAAATCCTCCAGCTTGAGGCAGGGACTGAACATCATATAACCCAGCAGGGTGAAAAACTGTCCGAAACCGTCCAGCCGCCGCAGGTTTTTGATATTCTTCCCCACTGTGGTGATTTTTTTGTAGGTGCGCAGTTCATCGTCCACGCCGGATTCCACGCCTACGACCAGTATATCCACTCCCGCCCGCTTCAGCAGGCGTATGAAGTCGTCCTCCAGCTTGTCGAAGGTCTCCATCCGAAAATGCGCCTTGAAAGAGACTTCGAGGCCCCGCGCGATTACTTCTTCGCAGAACCGGCGCATCCGCGCGATGCCCCTGCGGCCGGGGTCTTCGAAGGAGCTGTCGATAATGTTGAAAAACACCGCGCCGTATTCCCGGTTCAACATCTCTATCTCGTCCACAAAGCGGGTAATATCCCGCCCCAGCCAGGGCTGTTTGCGCCCTCCGCTGGTAATGTTAGCCGATGATTCGGCGCAATAGAGGCATCCCGACACACATCCCCGGCTGGATTGGAGGCGCGGCGAATGGCTGTTGACGCCGTCAGGTCCGATTGATTCCTCCAGATGGTCCCGGGCGGGGAAGGGGAGGAATTCAAATTCGACCGGAACGATGGGATTTCGGGATATCTTAATCCCGCCATCTTCACGGTAGAGACAGGAAGGCATGCCGCTATAATCATCCTGCCCGGCGGCGAGCTTCCCGCAGAGCCGGTCAAAGGCGTATTCCGCTTCACCAATCAGGGTGAAATCGATATCGGGACATTCCTCCATCAACGCCCGCCCAAATTCTTCCGCTTTAGGGGCGCATAGGGGCATTTCGTGCTGGTGTTGTTCGGAATTGAAGAGGCAGATTCGCGAATGGGAATAATGCTGTTTTACCAGCGCCGCCAATTCCAACGTCGGTTTAAGCATCACTGACATTGGATAAAAACAGACCAGGTCGTATCCGGCGAAACTCCCGGGATTGAATTCCCCTTCAAAGCATGTCGAAATCCGCGCGCTGCCCCCGTTCATCCTCAGCAGCGAAGCCATCAAACCCAGAGCGATGGGATAGTCGGATTTCGACATATCACCTTGCTTGGTAAGGTGAACCAGCAGGCACTTGAATCCCTTCAGCTTTTTCCCCAGCAGGTAGGGATTATTTTTAAGCCGGGCGAAATCGCGCCAGAAAAGGTCTATTTTGTCATATTTATTCATTAGGCTATGATCTATATTTTTACACACTGATAACTTCGTTATAGGCTTGGTACAGCGTGTTTCTCAGGTTGTAGTTTTCAGGATTAGCCGGGATGTAAAGTGTATCACCGCGTTTGACGATAACTTGAGGACGACCGTCGAAGAGGCGTTGATAGCTAAGAAGCATTTGTCCGCTCTCCCTGCGGCCGGGGACTTCCAGGTATCCGTCAAGAGCCGGGAATATATTGGGGAAAGGAACTTGATTATCCATCGGGATTCCAATCAGAGTAAAAGGGAGGTCCGGATGCTCGTGAGGGACGAACCAGCGCTGATGCGGGTCGAAATTGAAGGCTGAACCGGTCATTGTAGGCTCTTCCACCAGGGTCCGCCGCGACACTCTGCCCAGTTCACTGGCAAGCGTTTCAGGATGGGCTACCCGGCTGAATCCCCCTTTCACGATAGCAATATCGAAAGAATAATCACCGAAGGGTATTCGTGAACCGTCACGTTCGAAGTTTTCCGTGCGGTAAACCGGTCCTAATCCAGCCGGCCGCTTATCGAAGGGCATCAGTTCCAATACTCTCTGATTTGAATCGATATTCAGTCTGTCTCGCAGGTGTTCCGCATTCGAAGTGTCGATTCTGCGTTCAAGCAGCCTCTGCTCGGCTTCGAGCGGCGGGAAGCCCTCGAGGAATTCCTCGACGACCTCCAGATCGCCGGGATCGATTTTCCCCGCTTCATGTCTGTGGTGGAAGATGAAAAAGAAGGAGTGCAGCAGGTTCAGAATACACTTCTTAATCCGGGCGTGAAGCGTTTCATCATCCATCTGCAGCAATAGCAGTCCCAACTGCGCGATTTTGACTTTTGAGGTTTCACAGTTTCCCAAGGCTTCGAAAGCGGGATTTTTCTCCAACAGTGGGAGGGCTTTTTCCCAGTATTTCAGGCCGTTGACGAAGAAATCGAGTCTGGCGGCGCACTTGTGCCGGGGATTAGCCTCGTCAAAATATGCGCCTATACCAAGATTGGTATCGCGGATTTCAACGAAATCGAATCCACTCACCCAATAAAAGTGAGTTTCCCAAAGCGCTCGATAGAGGTAGAATACCGTCTCTAGAAAATGCGGCGAAAAGTAGGTCAGCCCCCAGGCGAAGTTGGAGAGGGGGAATTTTGCGAACCATTTGCGTATTCCGTAGATGGTGTTTCCATTACTGACGAGAAGATAATTATGGCAGTCGCTTCCCATAGAATACTCGTATAGCGGAGACGGGGTTATCACCAGTCCCCGCTTTCCCACTCTTCTCATCTGGTCCAAACTGGCGTAAAACTCGCTCACATGCTCCAGTGTATGCTTGGTAATAACAAAGTCGAAGTATTTGTCAGGAAAGGGGATGTCCTCAAAGCTGCCCACAACATTCTGATAGCGCGGGTCGCGGGGACGATTGTCGGCGTCGTTGTCCAGCACGTGAGTTGAATACTCGAAAGGACAGTTGCCGCCCCCAATATCCAGCACCAGATCCCCCGGATTTATTCCGGCGAACCGCTTGATTAAATTATCGTTCAGGAAGCGGTTATCCCCTAAACAGTTAGACTGTGGAACTGTTAGAGGCTGGTTCCGCCAGGGAACATCTATGTCGATAGTATTCATTTGATGCTGTTTTTCCTTCTATAACTGTATCTCAGTCGCCAGCGCCGGCTGCAACTCCTGCATTAAACCGTCTTTTGCGGCGCGCAGGTTGGGATCACCGGGATGTGCTTTTAGGGCGAGGTTCAGATATTCCACCGCTTTATGGAGGTCGCCTCTTAAACGGGCGATTTCCGCCAGACTCTGCAGCGCGGGCAGATTGCCCGGCTCCAGCCGCAGCGCTTCCAAGAAGGAATTTTCGGATTCCCGAACCCTGTCTCCTCTGTAGTATGTCAATCCTTGTTTAACTCTGAGCCCCGGGTCGGAGGGCACCAGCCACACCGCCGCGTTTATCTGCTCAATCGCCGCCTCGAAATCACCCAACTCCGCCGCTAAATCGCTCAAAGCCATCCGCCCTTCAGGCATACTGGGGAACAGTTCCTTCAAGGGCAGAAGGGCTTGATAGGCTTCCCGCAGATTTCCGGCGGAAGCCAATTCGTTGGCGCGGTTGAACATCGCTTCGACCTCCTCCCGGTGGAGCTGCCAGGGAGCGATGTCGAACCGCTGGTGACATCGGCGGCAGTAGAGCTTGAAGAACTCCCTTCCGTGAATATTGTTGAAATTGCGGTAAACCACCGTTTCTCCGCAGGAAGGGCATTCGAGTTCGAGAGTAAAAATGTCCCCTTTTTGGGGATGATGGTAGATTTTCCAGGAACGGAGTCGGCGGGAAAAAATGCGGTATTTCAGATGCTGGAGGTCTTCAAGTTCCAACAGCAGCGCCCGGTATTCTTCCTCGCTGAAATCGGTCAGATTGATAGGCGGGCAGCCCTCTTCGATGTATTTCAGTTTGTCCTTGATAATCCCCTTCTTCACCGCATCGTGGTAAAGCTGAGTGCCGGGATAAGGCGAAATCAGCCAGGGGATAATGTGGTATTCGCGATGGTTCTTCCACCATTCTACAGTCTGATTGAAGGTTTCCCGATTTTCCGCCGGGTCGCTGAAAAGGAAATTTCCCTGAAAGGCGATTCCCGCTTCCCTGGTGGATTGCAGCGCTTCTTTAACCTGAGCTATGGTAATGTGTTTATTCATACTCTGTAGAATAATGTCGCTGGCGCTCTCAAGTCCGTAGCTTATAAAGAAGCATCCCGCCTCCTTCATCATCGAAAGCGTTTCCCGGTCAACGGAATCGACGCGCAGAGTTACATTCCATTTCAGACCGTAAGGCTTAATCCTGCGGCAGAATTCCTCCAGCCTCTTCCGGTCTACCGCGAAGAGTTCATCGAAAATAATCAGGATATTAATATTGTATGTGGAAACCAGATGATCCACTTCGGCGAAAAAGTTATCCAGAGAGCGCTGGCAGTTGTAGGGGCAGGAGCGGGAGGATATAATAGGGAATTCCCTGGGATTGTCGAAGATGTAAGAATAAATCGAATCGCCCGGCATCTGCATCTCAAGGAACTGGTCGATGCCGAATCCCTCGTAATCTGGCCGGGGCAGGCTGTCAAGCTCATCGTTGGCGGCGCGGGGAGCGGTTGTAGTGAAATCTCCGTTTTCGCCGGGATAGATGATACCGTCGACCCGGTCGAATCCTTCTCCTTTTTGCAGCGTCTCCGCCAGCTCGACCGCTGTGATTTCCCCTTCGCCCAGCACGCCGAAATCAGCCTTCAGCGCCTCCATTATCAGCTCGGGCTCGGTGGTGACCAGCCCCCCTCCGAAGATGGTGACAACATCAGGTTTAGCGCGGCGGGCGGATTCGAGGATTTCACGAACTAAATGGTAATGCGCGGACAGTCCCCCGGTCATCACCACATCGACGCCGCGCTCAACGATGGTTTTCTCTATCAAATCAGCCGGCGCTTGGGTATAGTTATTGAGGTTCAAGCACTCCACATCGAATCCGGCGGCTTTCATCGCCGAGGAGATGTACCCCAGGCCGATGGGAAAATTGTAATAATCGCCAAGCTTACGCACGAACTTGGGAGCGACAATAAGGAATTTCATTCTATCACCATTATCATTAATTTCAATGAAGGTTCAAGGCTTGCATTGTCTTAATATTGTAATAGCGTATGTCGGTCATCGAATCGGGAACTAAGCCGGATTTGAATGCGTCGTGAAGGTCGATTACCGCTTCTTCGATACTGTGTTCAGGTTCAAAACCCAGTTCCCGGCGGATTTTCTCCGAGGACACATGATAGGAGCGGTTGTCGTCCGTGGGGGTAGTGGCAATCTTGATTCCTCCGCCCAAAGCGCGGTTGACGAGGTCTGCGATTTCAGCGACCCGGTGATTCTGATAGCCGGCGTTATAGACCTTGCCCCGGATTTTTTCCGGATGCTGCTCGAGCAGGAACAGATAGAGATCGGTCATATCCACAATATGGATATTGGGACGTTTCTGAGCGCCGCCGAACACGGTGATTTCACCACGGTTGACAGCCAGATTGGTGAGGATGTTCACGGTTAAATCCAGCCGCAGTCGGGGGGAATATCCGCACACCGTAGCGGGCCTAATCACTGTCGCCGCCATACCGTTATTATCCCCCTTAAGCAGGACCTCCTCGCATTTTGCCTTGTAGAGCGAATAATCGGTGAGCGGTTTTAGGGGCAGGTCTTCGGTTACTTCCGGTTCATCTTTCACACCATAAACACTGGAGCTGGAAGCGTAGATGAACCGCTTCACTTCGGAGCGGCGGGCGGTTTCCACCATCGGTGCAAAAGCGTCGAAGTTGATGGATTTGCCCAGCTCCGGGTTGAGTTCGAAGCTGGGATCGTTGGAGATGCAGGCGAGGTGGATTATGGCGTCGGAGCCGGGGATTTCCCGGTTCAGCAGTTCCCAGTCGCGGATATCGCCCTTGATTTGCGTCAAATGTGGGTGGTCATTCACCGCCGAGAGCGAGTCGCCGTAAATATAGAGGTCAATGACCTTGACCTCGTAGCCGGCGGCTAAAAGCTTTGGGACCAGGACTGCGCCGACATAACCAGCGCCGCCGGTAACTAAGATTTTTTTCAGGTTCTTCATCGCTAGGATATCGATAGCTGATTATCTATTAGCAAACAACAAAAAGTAATCGAAATTGTAAGGTTCGGTAGAAGCGTTCAATTTAACGTCCCTTCTAAAACCGCCTGTCAAGAATTTACGGTTTCAAAAGTCTCCGCCTGCTCAGCTTGAGCCTTTCCATAGGGACTAACCGCCGCCACCAAATCTATCCAGTAGTGCAGGATGGCGGCGTGGCAGGTTTCCGCGGCGCCGTAAGTGGGCGCCGGAATATAATAATTAAGCAAGCCTAAGCCGCGGAGTTCGTTCTCCGGACTCATTGCCGAGAGAGTGATGACATACCCTCCTAAATCGAGCGCTTCCTCCGAAGCGTGAATGATGTTGGAGGAGCGCCCCGAACTGCTGATTGCCACCAGCATATCGCCCGGAACCATTCTTCGCCGCAGCGGCTCCGCGAAAACCTCGTCATATGCCAAGTCGTTGGCGATAGCCGTTATCAGGGAGAGGTCGGAAAAGACCTCCGTATGCACAAAAGCGTTTTTCGCCAGATCGGCGGCGACATGGCTGGCCATCGAAGCCGAAGCCCCATTGCCGATAAGGTAAACCGTGCGCTTCTCCCGCCGAAGCTGAACCGTGCGGTCGCGCCAGAGCCTGAAGGCCTGGTCGGCGTTGAGTCCCGCGCCCGATTGGTCTCGCACCGAAAGCAGACGCATCAGGTTTTTAAGTTCATCCGTGTTCTGAAACCAGGTTTTCAATTATACGTCCAGTCTTTTCTTGGGGATTGTCATTGCGAGGACGCCGCAGGCGGACGAAGCAATCTATATGTTATTTATTATTTTAAAGATTGCTTCACTTCGTTCGCAATGACAGATAAAGGACTTTTTCAACGGCAATTAATTATTTGTTCAATTGATGTCCAGAGTGCGGGAATGGTTTCCGCGTGATCGCCCCGGACATACAGGCTTTCTCCACCTTCGGCCACTGTGCGCACCAGCATAGTCTTCCAGGGGCGGAAGTAGTAACCGGGCTCAGTATTAGGGGCTTCCCGATGGAAATCTTCCGGCAGTTCCGCTAAATCGCAGACCAGGATGGTAAAGCGCTTGATTTCTCTGTCTTCAGTTCGCGCGGCGTTGCGAGCCATGGAGAGAGCTTTCAGGTAAACTTCCGGAGCCATAACCGAACTGCCGAAATTCATCAACACCCCGCCTTCGAGGTTTTCCACTACCGAAGCGAAGCGCAGGAAGTCGGTATAGCTGGTCTGGCCGTAAGCGGCGCCGTCGCAGTTGGGAAGCTGGTGGATGATATCATAACCGATGCCCACGTGAACCGTCAGCGGAATCCCCAGCCGGTATCCCGCCGCAAACAGGCTGATTCCGCGGTGAGGGAATTTCTCCTCCTCGATGACTTTACCAACAGCCTCGCCTAAACCCAGGTTCCGCTGCGCGCCATTAGCGACAATATCATTGATGCGCCCGGTTTCGCGCCACATCCCGAATCTGCCGTCTCGAATGTAGCGGGGCACGGATTCGGTGGTGGCGCCGATGAGGGCGAATTCGAAATCGTGGATGATCCCTGCGCCGTTGGCGGCGATGCAGGAGATTAGACCTTTTTCCATCAAATCGATGATGTAGCGCTGAACTCCCGCCCGCAGGACGTGAGCCCCCATCATCAGAATGACCGCGGCTCCGCTATTTTTTGCCGACAGCATCCTCTCCGCTGTTTTTCTTAGCGCCGGAGGAATCCTGTCAACCTCTTTCAACGGTTTTATTACCGAGAGGTCAAGGTCGTGAATCCGCCGGGAAAGCGGTTGAATATCCAGCCGGTTTCGGTCGAATTCCTGAGGAACTATAGGCATCGGGATTAACGATTTATTTAATCAGTGAAGTGATGAATTTCTTCACACTAAGTTTATCGATGGATTTCTTGTTCCCCAAAATCTCCACCGCCAGGGCGCCCACCACGTTGCCGATGAATCCCAGTTTTTCGTTAGACATTCCCTGAGCCGCGGCGAGGGAGGTAATAGCGAAGAAGGAGTCGCCTGCGCCCACGCGGTCCACTACCTTCTGTGCGAAAGCGGGCACCTCGATTACACCGCCGCGGGCGTCCCTGACCACACACCCCGCCCGGCCTTGAGTCACCACAAACTGGGAGCAGCCCAGTTTGCGGGCGATGATCTCCATCATCGGGTGTATTCGGCCCGTGCGCCGGCGCATCTCCAGCCGGATTTCGTGCTCTGCCACACAGGCGAAATCCGCTCGGGGGTAGCGGGTGATGGTGTGGAATCCCCGGTTGCCGGAGTTGGCTTGAGTGTTCACCGCTAAGAAACGGGATTTTTCCACCAGCGTCTTCACTATCCCTTCGCTGATAGCGCCGTGCCCGAAGTCTGCCGCAATCACCAGGTCGTATTGCGGTAATTCCGCCTCCAGCCAGTCGCACACTTCCGAATTACCGTTCA
Source organism: uncultured bacterium (assembly GCA_964421875.1). Classification (GTDB taxonomy): domain Bacteria; phylum Electryoneota; class Tariuqbacteria; order Tariuqbacterales; family Tariuqbacteraceae; genus CAYQZD01. The sequence goes on along the minus strand of CAYQZD010000066.1, from coordinate 5,226 downwards.
TCGAAAGCCCGCTGTCATCCATCACATAGACTTCGAACAGCTTATTCAAAGAGTAGCTTTCCACAAAACGACGTTTAATAAGAGTGGGCGAATCCGGCTGATAAAGGAAATGGGGAGTGATGTTGGGCTGAAGCTGGGAGCGGATGAACTCCTCCCGGCTGTCAAGCTTACCTAAAACCGTGGTCAATTCCACCGTCCCTGCGAAATTGGCTACATGATTCGCCACCGCCAGAGCCCCTCCGGCGAAGAGGTCATGTGATTGGTATTTGACCGTTATCACCGGGTCTTTGGAGGATTTGCCGATGGCTTCCACGTACTGATAATCGTCCAGAATGGTGTCGCCAATAACCAGGACTTTGAGTTCGGACAGTCTATCCAAAGCCGCCAGCAATTCCTCCAGAGTGTAACGCTGCCGGAAAAGGTCAAGGTATTTATTGATTTCTTCGGGGAAGTTCGAGAGCCGCTGGTTGATTAGATTGGTGGAACTGAAAACAATGTCTTCGGTAAAGGCGAGCCGGGCTCCGACTTCCCGCACCACCTCAGCCTCCCGGCCGATTTTGCCCGTGATGTCCGAATTCAGGTTCTTGAATTCAGCCCCTTTGACGTAGATGTCCGGCTTCAGTAGGCGGAGGGTTTCCTCGGCGGTAGGCCACTTGTTCACCGCTACATAGTCCACACAGTTGAGCGACGCCAGCGCTTCCGCCCGCAGGCTTTCGTTGAAAACAGGGCGGTGAGGTCCCTTGTCCACAAATTCGTCGGGAGTAAGCGTCACCACCAGTACGTTTCCCATATCGCGGGCTTGTTCCAGGTAGCGGATGTGGCCGATGTGGAGCAGGTCGAAGACGCCGTGGCAGTGGACGATGGTCTTGCCGTCGGAACGGAAGAGTTCGAGCACTTCAGCCAGTTCATCCAGCGGTTTGATTTTACCGTTTCGCAGCATAATTCGGAATCCCATAATAGGGGTTTGGTACGCAAAATCGGTGCACGGAACCAAAATTTTGCGGAGTTTGAGGAAAACTCGAAGTTCTAATCAGCAACTCTTGTGCCACCGGAATGTACTTCGATTTATAACAGATGTCCTGCGGAACGGTTAAACTGGATTATTGTATAATTGAAGGATTTCGGCGAAGATTTTAATGAAAAGCGATAACGGATTAATTGGTATATTCTTCCGCCCTTTTCCGAATGCGGGGGCAATATTTTCCCTTGAATCGACCTGAAACGGAGCGCCTTAAGTCTGTTTGAATACGGTATCAATTTGCTTTAAAAAGTATCATTATTTATATTACAGGCTTAGAAAACGCTCACTGCAGATTGTATGCCTGAGAGATTCTCAAGACTTTTAACGAAGGGATTTTATTAGTAAGTATGATGAAAACGAGACTGATGATATTGGGGGCGGGTCCCGGAGGCTATGTCGCCGCTATCAGGGCTGCGCGGATGGGGCTCAAGACCACGCTGGTCGAAAAGCACAAAGTCGGCGGCGTTTGCCTGAATTACGGCTGTATTCCCACCAAGGCGCTGCTCTCAAAAACCGCACTCTTGACGGAAATTAGAAAAGGCAGGCGGTTTGGTCTATCCGCTCAAGACGTCAAACTGGATTTCGCCAAATTGATGACCTTCAAGGAGCGGACGGTGAAGGGACTGGTGATGGGCGTTGAAAAGACGCTGGAGGATAGCGGGGTGGATATTATTCGGGAGGAAGGGCGGTTTGCCGATGAACGGAAACTGGAGCTTTCTTCCGGAGATATTATAGAATTTGAGAACGCGATAATCGCCACCGGCTCCCGCAACCGGGATTTAAATATTATCAAGGTCGACGGTAAAACCGTAATCGACAGCACCGGCGCGCTGGAACTGGAAGAGCCCCCCGAATCGATGCTGGTAATCGGCGCCGGAGCCATTGGACTGGAGATGGCGGCGGTCTATTCCCGGATGGGGACTAAGGTGACAGTGGTGGAAATGATGTCGGAAATCCTGCCGGGGATGGACGAAGAGCTATGCGGGACACTGAGGAACATCCTTACCAAAGAGGGGATTAAATTTTTTACGGGAGCCACTGTCGATAAACTCACGTTTCTGTCGGAAGGAGTAGCGGTAGCTGAAATCTCCGGCGTTGCTAAACCGCTGAAAACGGCGAAGGTTTTGCTGGCGGCAGGACGGCGACCTAATATTGAACCGCTGGAAAAACTGCCCCTTGAATATTCACGGGGTGGATTTGTGAATGTTAATACCGCGCTTGAGACTTCGATTCCGGGTGTTAAGGCTATAGGAGACATCACCGGTCCGCCGCTGTTAGCCCATCGCGCCTCACATCAAGGGATTATGGCGGTGGAGATTATCGCCGGGAAGCGCGCCCCGGAGGAATTCCCGGCGGTTCCGGGAGCAGTGTTCACCGAGCCGGAATTCGCCAGTGTGGGGCTCACCAAGAAGTCGGCGGAGGAGCAGGGTATAAATATTGAGGAGTCCGTATTCCCCTTGCAGGCGGTGAGCCGGGCGCGGGCAGTGGGCGTCAGCGAAGGCGCTTTCAAGATTGTTTCGGACCAGGGGGGGAAGATTTTAGGAGTGCACATCCTCGCTCCCAACGCCGGGGAGATGATAGCAGAAGCCTCGCTGGCGCTGAGGCTGGGTTTGAAAGCGCGCGACCTCGCGGAAACCATCCACGTCCACCCCACACTTTCCGAGGGATTGATGGAGGCGGCGCTGCTGGCAGAAGGGAGACCGATACATATTTAGTGATTGGTTTCCTGTTTCCTGTTGCCGGTTTCCTGTTGCCGGCAGGAGCGGTCAATTGAACGCCCGAAATCGGTAGGGCAGAATCTTATTCCGCCGATTTATACTGTAATTCGCTTAATTCGTTTTGAATATAAGCTTCAAATAAACAAATATATAATCATAACTTCATAGTGCTGTAACATTTTACCAATGTGATATGTAGGCGTCATCAGCCGTACGGCTGATCCTTCCTTTCCGGAGGGATTCCGGCTACGCCGGAATGACTACCCTGCTTATGGTTTCATAAAGCTATAGTCTTACATAATGCTAAAGACTCACTTTGATACATATTTTCAGACAAGCTGTAGGGACTCGGCAGCGCAGCAACAATGTCAAATCTCCGCTTCGTTAAAGCCTGATAAAACAAATGACTTGCAGACTTATTAATAATCTTTCAACTATAATCAGAACAAACCTATGCCTGACAGGCAGTTGATAAGACCCAAACTTCCGGGGGGATTCAGGGACTTCCCTCCCGACGATTTCGCCCGCAGGCAGTGGGCTCTGGAGCGGGCGGTTGAGGTTTACCATTCCTTCGGATTCAAACCGCTGGACACCTCGTCGGTGGAACATTTCGAAACCCTGGCCGGAGGGGATGAGACTTCGAAACAGATATACCGCCTGTTTAACCAGACCCCTGATTACACCGGGGAGTCGCTGGCGCTCAGGTTCGACCTCACTGTCTCGCTGGCGCGGATGCTGGCGGCGAACCGGAGAGCCTTCACTTTCCCCTTCAAACGCTATCAAATCGGAGAAGTGTGGCGGGGCGAACGCCAGCAGAAGGGACGCTTCAAGCAGTTTCTGCAGATGGATGCGGATATCGTGGGAACTGCGAGTCCCGCCGCCGACGCGGAAATCATACTGCTGGTTGACCGCACTATGAAGGCTCTGGGAGTGGAAAAGTTCTCCATTAAGCTGAACAATCGGAAAGTCCTGAACGGTTTTATCCGCAGCCTGGGAATCGATGCAGAGGAGGTTGACGCCTTCCTCAGGATATTGGACAAATTGGATAAGGTTGGCTGGAAAGGGGTGCAAGACCGTCTGGCTGCTCCTAAATCGACTTCAGAAGAGATGGAGCGCGGAGCGGAGGGGATGGGGATGGACAAATCTGCCATAGACAGAGTGGAGAGATTCATCAATCTGTCGGCGGGAAATTATGAGAAGGTGAAGGTTCTGCGCGACACGCTGAAAGGATGGGAGACCGCGGCGGAAGGGTTGGAGGAAATCGAAACTATTCTGAAGCTAATAGATGCGGCGGGCTTGTCGCCGGGATGCACTCTGTCTTTCGAGCCCAGCGTAGCGCGGGGGCTGGGATACTACACGGGACCAGTGTATGAAACCTTTATCGACGACCTGCCCGACCTGGGCAGCGTGATGAGCGGAGGGCGCTATGACAATTTAGTGGAGCGGTTCAGTTCCGAGGCGATAGCCGCCACCGGAGTTTCGCTGGGAGTGGACCGATTGATGGTGGGTCTGGCTGAGCTGGGACAAGCTAAAACCGCCGATTATGTTTCTGAGGTCTTAGTGGTAGGGATGGGGTCGGAGTTTCAAGCTGACGCCTTCCGAATCGCATCGACTCTGAGGGAAGCGGGCGTGAGGGCGGAAGTGTTCCTCGGCGACAGCCTCAAGTTGAAAAAACAGATGAGCTACGCCGACCGAACCGGAGTGAAATTTTGCGCCATCATCGGTTCCGAGGAGAAGTCCCACGGAACGGCGCAGCTAAAAAATATGTCCAGCGGCGTTCAGCGGGAAATCGCATTAGACAAAATTTCGGCGGCGGTGAAGGGTGATTAAGCCTGCGCCGCTAGCCGGATACATAGAGTCTCCTATCGGGTGGCTCGAAATCACCAGCGGGGAAAGGGGGATTGAATCGGCGCGTTTTCTGGATTTTGTACCAAATGCTACCGATGTCCCCGCAAATCTGAAGGAATGCATCCGCCATCTTGAGGAGTATTTCCGCGGGGAACGCCGCGGGTTTTCTTTGAAGCTCAATCCGCAGGGAACCGATTTTCAGCGCCGGGTGTGGAACGAGTTGATGAAGATTCCGTACGGGGAAACCTCGACCTATCTCGATATTGCCCGCAGGCTGGGCAATTCCAAGGCTCTGCGGGCGGTGGGAGCGGCTAACGGGCGCAATCCTATCGCGGTCATCGTCCCCTGCCACCGGGTAATCGGCGCAAGCGGTAAACTGATAGGATACGGAGGGGGATTGTGGCGCAAAGAGTGGCTGTTGAAGCATGAAAAGAGTGTTTTACTATGAACTTCAATATATTTCATGGCTGTTTTGTGTGGATTATTGATACATTTTATCAGCTAATATAAAATTTGCGCTAATTTTCCCTAAAGATCTATAATCCCCCCTGCCCCCCTTTAGGAAAGGGGGGAAACTGAGGGCATCTTTTAGGAAAGGGGGGAACTGAGCAAGTCCCCCTTTTGTAAAGGGGGATTTAG
>CAYQZD010000065.1:0-20500 GCA_964421875.1 uncultured bacterium | reverse complement strand
TATCATTTTGAACAAGTCGATACCACATCGTTCAAGTTAACACAGAATCTGAGAAAGTATTTTTTAAATCCTGAACGGTTTCTTAATTCTTCTTCAAATTTTTTCAAATATAGATATGTTCGCGGATACTCTCTTCTCATCCTTTTTTCATCAATGCCCACTCGCTTGGTAGTATCTTGAGTTAAAATAATTTCTGCTGAAGGTTTCAAATACCATTTTCTGATATCTCTGCTTCTTAGCAACGGATATACTAAATCTGGTTCAACCACATCGGTTACTTCTTTTACTATAATTTTCCCGATGTTGTGTAGATTAGTTATTAATATCCCATCAGGAACTTCCCTCATTACTTTTATCCAGAACACTCCATTAAGCCAAGTGCAGCAACCAGCATAAGCTACATAATCACTTTGACCTATTATTTTTTTTACTATTTTATTCGTATCACCAGGTATAGAAAGCCACGGACTGGTCTTAACCTTCTTCTCAATAGGGGCGGCTTCCAACTCATCGCGCTCGGTAGCTTTCATTACCTCTTCCAGCGGCCAATCGGGGTCGATTTTTCCCCGCCGTACTTTCCTCCATACCGTGTAAGGCGCCGGATATTCCGTAGGCTGCTCCGCTTTTTGGCAGACGATGATTGCGGTTCGGTTCGCAGCTTTTTCGAAAGGGAGAAAATCGGATAAATCGACAGCTTTGAGCGCTTTGATATACCTGGTCGGCGGGCGTCCGGGTTTGCCGGTTTTTGCTTTATATTCAAAACGCCTGAACCCGTCGCCCGCGCCCTTGGTCTTAAAAACCGTCTGGGTAATGTCGAAAGCCAATTTCCCCCCGGTTTTTAAAAAATGGTCGACGCAGGTATAAACAAAGAGCATAGACAGGTCTTTTTTCCCCCCGCCCAGACGCCCTTCGTACCCTTTCAAGGAGAACAGTCCGTATCTTTTAAAAACTTCCGCCACCCTCTGCCGATAGTTTTCCTCCCCTTCGCCCACAGCGTCAATCCTTCCGGGGAGGCTTTCCCACCCTATCCAAGGGGGATTGCCGACCACAAAATCGAAGGGCTCGCTTTTAAGGAACACCGGCGCGAAAGCGTTTCTGATATATCGCGGCCATAGTCTATTCTTACCCTCTTTATCCAGATTCCGGATGTCATCAAACAGCTTCCTGTTTTCATTTTTGTATTCATCTGAAACCGGGATACCCGATACCCGGCACCTATGCTCAAAATCATCGAATGTGAACCCTGACGATTCAAGGCAGTAATCGCCAAGCAGGCTGCAATATTCCGATAAAATATCCTGGTTAGTTGTCACCTCTCTTGGCACTTTGAACAGTTTGGCGCTGGTGGGGACAGATATGGTTTTCTCAAGTAATTCTCTGGTTTTTCCTGTATATTCGGTTTCCTCGGTTTCGTAGGGAGTCAATATGGAATCACATAGATATATGGGAACATTAAATTCGCCCGGTGATGAGAACAGTTCAAAAAACTGTATCAGATAATTAGCGCGCGCCGCTAACACCGCGATGGGATTCAACTCAAAACCTACGATGTTCCTAATAATCAAAGATGCGATATCCCTTTCATCCGGGTATCTCTCAAAGTTTTCATTATACCACTTTTTCACTCTGTTCAGCGCAATCACTAAAAAAGTGCCTGAACCGCAGGCGGGGTCTAAAACACGAGAATTGGGATTGCCATCATATCCAACCTCATTTAACGTTAACTCAGCGAGCCAATCAGGAGTGTAGTATTCCCCCAAATCGTGTCTGATTTTCTTAGGCAATAATTGATGATAAAGGTGTTTGAGAAGGTCGCGGGCGCGGGCGGGGTCGTCGCGGAGGGTCATCGCGTTGTAACCGCTGATTTTTTCCGCAATCTCTCTTATCGTATCGGACAGCGGCTCATTCCAGGCGGACATATACCAGCTAAAAAGGTCTCCTTCAAGAAAATTGAGTATTTTAAAATGTTTGAAATAACCGCCCTCTTCCAAATCTTTTATTTTTACATTTAGTGCGTCGACAGAAACACATTTGGTAATCTCTTTGACTACGGATGAGCCAATTTTTTGAAACTCAGATAACACGTGAGCCGTTAGCAGTTTCATAAATACTGCGTAATAAGTGTGCAGGGCAAATAGAACCATCGGCGTTGGATAGCCTTGAAGTTCATAGTGTTCCGCCAATTCATTTATCTTACTCTTGCCGCTCTCCAAATCGTAACCGCACACCTCGCTGAAGTGTATTTTCCATTGTCTGAAAAACACTTCAACCTGCGGATTCTTTATGAACTGGAGCAGACTGTCGGCGAAAACCCGCATTCCCTTTTTTGCAATCGAACTGTTGACCCCGAAATCTTCCGCTAAATTAGCCGGCGTGAGCCCTTTGCCGCTTCTTCCTAAATTAAATACAGAAAACAGGAAACGTCTTACGCTCCAACGCGACACTTCCTCAGGTTCGTCAACAAAAACATTCCCTTCTACAAACCGGCAAAATACGAAATATCTGCCGTCGCATCCAATGCCTAACAGCGTCTTACCCTTGGCGCCTTCCAATTTAGACACATCGCGGAATCGACCTTTGATTTGCTCTATAACGCTTTGTGTTCCGGGAGCGTCCCTGTCAAGGCTTAAGCGCGAGGATGGGTTAGCGGGATTATTATACTCTATGAATACTCTTCCATAAACCGAATCCACAAATCCTCTTAAAAGAGTATATTCATGTTCACCTTCCAATTCGATATTTAACTTATCGCTGAGCGACTTGATTTCACGCTCGACAAATATCCTTATCTCTTCCTCTTTTTTCGCCTTCTCCGCTTTGTCTCTCAGGCTTTTGGCTAAAGCCGGCGCAAGCCGCTCGATGATTTCTTCAGCTTGTGAGAAAAGTTCGCTCTGGTTTGAATTATTTATCCTATTCGCCATTGTTATCCAAGGAATTCTTTCATATTACTCTCAAACTCATCCTTCCCGCAAGCCAGCGCCATCGTCAATGGCGCTTTTTCCTGCGCCAGTTCCACCATCCGAGACGCAATAGCTCGAATATCCCATTGCGCTTCCCGATCCATCCTCAGCCGCGCGATATGATACATCTCCCGGGCATTAGCCTTGAACCACACCACCCGGCGGTGCGCGTTGCACAAAGCGTAAGGCGCGGCGTGGGGCAGGATTATAGCTATCTCCCGGTGGAGATTCTCCGCCCGGCTCATATTCTCCGTGAAATTCTCTTCCAGCCCTGAATTAACAATGCTGTTGGGGATGGTCAATCCCAATCCGATGTTGTAAGGCTGCGCCAACTGCGTGGAGATACGGTGCCGTTTAAGCTGCCCATAAGCCGCCGCAGAAAGCATTATCTGGAAGGTAAAATCGACCGCTTCAAAAGCGCGGGGCAGAGCGTGGAAAAACTGCAGATTTTCCAGACGAATCTTGAGGTAGCCCCGCCGCTCGGCCTCGTCCATCCCCCTGACTCTGACTAAAGCCTCATCCCAAGAGAGCCCTTCACCCTGAAAGACCAGCGCCGCCAGCGCAGTCTCGTCTGCGTTCTCGCTGGATTGAAGCAGTTGAACCTCCTCCTCAGAGGCAGAGCCGGGATTCCCCGGTGTATTACCCTCCTTTTCGATCTTGTCCGGTTCCGGATGCCGGATGAGGGAAGGCGCAATCTCCTCCACCGCCGATTTCAGCGCCTTCGCGAAATTCCGCAGTTCCTCCAGGGGATGGTCGATAGCGCGGCGAATCAGATGTTCGATGGTGCGGGCGTTGGCGGTCATCCCCAGTTGCGCGCCGCTGGCCAGCGGCAACAAGTAGCGTGCGTCCTCGCGCGCCAGCAGTTCCAACCTCCCTGCCGCGCCGCATTGCTTGAAGTGCTTCTCCAGGATGGGGAGGTAACGGTGATATTCGTTGAACAGCATACTGCAGAGGAGTTCGAGCTTTTCCCCCGGCGGGGAATCTTTCAATTCCGGGGGGATGACATATTCGCGGTTGAGGGCGATGTAACGCTGGGATTTTTCCGTGAAAGAAGCCAGCCGGCGTGATTCGATAGTTTCCACCGCCAGCCGGGATACCCCCGTGATGTCGAGGCTGAACACCGCGTGCTCCGCCACGCTGGAATGGCCGTAATCGAAGATGATAGCCCTGTTGGAGTTGCGGGCGCGAGCCACGCTGTGGCGGGCGCGGCTGCGCAGTTCGCCGATGGAGCTGGGGTCGCGGGAAATTCGGGCGTAGGCGGCGCTGAGGGTTTCCGGCGTGAGGTTGTCCTCCGCTAAAAACGACTCGATTTCCGGGGGAAGGGGAACGTCTTCCTGCAGAGTTATCAACTCCCAGTGCGCCAGGAAGGTCTTTAACTGCCCCAGCAGGTCGGCGTCGATATTGTATCCGGCGACTTTTACATGCATCTTTTGAATAATGAAGGATGAATTATGAATTATGAATATATGGATGAATAAGTAGGGTGGGTTTTAACCCACCTTATGTGCTGCAGACTCCCCGCAGTTTGCAGCATTATAACTATTTTTGGTCGCAGAGTGCGGGGACTCTGTGAAACTAAAGCAGCATTGGTCCTTAACCCACCAATTTATAATTATTTCAACAATACTATCTTCCGTGTCTGGTTGAAATCCCCCGCGGTCAAACGAACCAAATACACCCCGCTAGCCACCCCCGCCGCCTCCCAGACCGCCCGATGCGCCCCCGCCGGATAAAATCCCTCCGCCAATACGGCGGCTTCCCGCCCGGCGATGTCGTACACCGCCAAACGAATCAGCCCCTCTCGCTTGAGGTGAAAAGAGACCAGCGAACGCTGGTTGAAGGGATTGGGGTATGGAGGATATAGTGTGAATTCAAGCGGTTGAATTTGGTGAGAATCCCCGACTAAATTGCCTTCCTGATCGAGGCGGATTAAAAACGCGTCGCCGGAGCCAGCGCCTTGCGAAAAAGTATGCCCCGCGGCGATAAATCCTCCATCGATTGTCTGTTGAACGCTTTTAAACTTGTCATTTTGCGAACCGGGAAGCGAAAAATCCCAGTCAATACTTCCGTTCGCATCGCATTTAAAAAGAAAAACATCGTAACTGCTACCGGTGAGCGACCAATACCATCCGGCAGTGACATACCCCCTGTCCTGAATCTCCTCGACGCTAAGGCAGTAATAACCTTGTTGATTCGAATCCCGCGCTAACGACCAAACCGAATCGCCGTTGGCAGATGTTTTTATAAGCCAGATATCGGTGGAATCGGCACTTTCATATCCCCTGTCTCCGCATACGATGAATCCGCTGTCAGCGGTCTGCTCCACACTCCTGCAGTAATCGTCTCCCCCTTCACCGAAAGTCCGGGACCATAGAAGAACGCCGAGACTGTCAGTCTTAATCAGCCAATAATCGATATCTCCAGAGCCATAAGAGGAAGTCCCTCCGGCAATTATATATCCGGAGTTGAAAGTCTGCCGGACTCGTCTTCCAAAGTCATTACCAATACCGCCATAGGTTTGAGTCCAGGCGGTGTCCCCGTTAAGATCAGTCTTTATCAACCAGACATCATTGTCGCCGGCACCGTATGACTGCGTGAATCCTACGATGATAAATCCGCCGTCGTCGGTCTGACGAACTCCCCGTCCTTTGTCAGTGCCAGTTCCACCGAATGTACGAGTCCAAACCGTATCGCCGCTGGAATCGGTTTTAATCGCGTAAACATCGTAGGAACCTGCGCCGAAGGAATTGGTTTCACCGGCAATGATATATCCCCCGTCCCTAGTCTGTTGAACTTCGACCGCGCGGTCGACGCCGCTTCCGCCAAATGTCCTCGTCCATAATGTATCTCCATTATTGCCGGTTTTTAGAAGCCAGACATCGCTGGAGCCGTGACCGAATGACTCCGTCTCACCGGCAATGATATATCCACCGTCGGAAGTTATCCCGATATCGACTCCGTCATCGAAGTTACTGCCTCCATAACTCCTTGTCCACAACGTATCCGGCGCCTGGCAATAGACTATGGAAAACTGAAGAACCAGCGCCAGCGATATGAAAAATATTCTCCGCATATTATCCCTCCTTCTCTTTTCAATCACTGATATTTATACTGCTAACCGGTAGATGTATTAAAATTCATCATTCAGCATTCTTTATTCATCATTCATCATTCCCCACCATCCTCCCCTTATTATATATCCCCCACGCCTTTCCCTTCAATTCCCACTCCCCAAACGGGGTGTTGCGGGAAAGCGACTTGAACTTCGAAGCGTCCACCGTCCACTCGGCTTCCGGGTCGATGATACTCAGTTCCGCCTCAGCGCCCACTTCGATTTTCGCCGAGGGCAGGTTCAGCGCCCGCCGGGGAGCGGCGGACATCCGGTCAACCAGCGTCATCCAATCCATCTTCCACGGGTGAACCAACTCGGTGAGTATCAATCCCAAAGCGGTTTCCAAACCTATCACCCCGAAAGGCGCGGTGTTGAAGTCGTTCTCCTTCTCCTCCAAAGCGTGAGGGGCGTGGTCGGTGGCGACGCAGTCGATAGTCCCGTCCAGCAAGCCTTCAATCAGAGCCAGGCTGTCCTTTTCCGTGCGCAAAGGCGGATTCATCTTGAAATTGGTGTCGTATTCCAGTGTCGCTTGGTCGGTGAGGAAAAGGTGATGCGGCGTAACCTCGGCGGTTACTTTGACTCCCGCCTTCTTAGCCTGGCGCACCAGTTCCACCGATTCCGTTGCGCTTAAATGGCATAAATGCAGCCTGCCGCCGGTGAAATCTGCCAGCCGGAGGTCCCGCTCCACCATCACCGCTTCGCACAGCGAGGGTATCCCTGCCAGCCCCAGCCGCGTGGACACCAGCCCTTCGTGCATCACGCCGTTGAACAAATAAGGATCTTCCGCGTGCTCCACAATCACCCCTCCGAAATCCGAGGTGTATTCCAACGCCCAGCGCATCAAATCCGTACTTGCCACCGGCGAGCCGTCGTCGGAAAATCCAGCCGCTCCTGCGGCGGCGAGTTCGTGCATCTCCGACAGCTTTTTCCCCGCCCGACCCTGGGTGATAGCCGCGATGGGATGAACGAAGACCGCGTATTTCGCCGCCTCCCGCTTAATCAGGTCGATTATCCCCACCGTGTCGATGGGAGGAGTGGTGTTGGGCATACAGGCTATCCTGGTGAATCCTCCCGCCGCCGCCGCCGCGCAGCCGCTGGCGATGGTCTCGGTGTCCTCCCGCCCCGGCTCCCGCAGGTGGGTGTGGATGTCGGTCAGTCCGGGGGTGATAATTTTGCCCGAGAGGTCGATGGATTCCCCCTCTCCGGACAGGTTATCGCCGATTTCGGCGATTTTCCCCCCTTCGATGCGGAGGTCCGTCGTCCGGTCAAGCCCGGTCTGCGGGTCGATGAGCCGGGCGTTGCGGAGGATTAGGTTTTCTTTGAGCATTTATATTCCATTTATTTAATTAGTTATAAGCCTTGTTCTATCTATATGCTTCTTTCCGGTGAGCGACTCTAACAATAACGACTCGTTTATCACTGTCATGGATTCGATATAAAATACGATAATCACCGACTCTTAAGCGGAAAATGTTCGAGCTGCCTTTCAGCTTGACGCAGTTTTCAGGTCTCGATTTTTCTTGTAATGGAATTATTCTGTTGATTACTCTGCTTCTTATCTTAGTCGGAAGGTTATCAATTTCCTTCTGAGCAGAGGGCAACAATTCCACCAGATAGGTTTTATTTGGCGGCATAAGTCCTTTTTCCGGCTATGAACTCGTCCAAAGTCACCGGTTCACCCCCTTCAGCTTCAGCCTGCAGGACTAATAAATAATCCAGCAAATCTTCCCTAATCTCAGGGTCTTCCAACAGACGGGAATAGAAGCGGTCTTTATCCTTAGCAGAAAAGGTTTTGACCCGCTCTACTATCTCTTCTACGGTCGTTGATATTTGATTATTATTCATATCAACACCTATTATTAAGTGAATAGTGGTTTATGTAGGTTTATTGTTGATATCTTGAAACTGTATTAGTCAAATCGGATTCACAACGGATTGAACGGAATAAACAGATTTCTCTCGTTCCCACGCAGAGCGTGGGAACGAGGTAAATAGCTTTGTTGATAGATTATTGAATCATCAATCGTTTGTGAATCTATTTACAATCTGAGGCCACTTCACTGCTAAATCCAAAAAAACAGGTTGCCAGTTGGATTCTTCAAGTTCCTCATCCGATACGTTTAGGTCGAGAGACTTTTTCTCTCGTCTTGCATAATACAAATATGCGTTGAAAAAGTTCACTTCGGACATCGTGAGGTATTTTCCCACTTGTTTCTGAATACGTTTTCCATTGAAATGATTGGTGATGCCATTAACCATTCCGGCAAGTACACGGCCAGCCACATAGCCGATGATGCTTTTCCAGCCTCCCCAAATAAAACCAACAATTGCCAAGATGATGAGATAAATACCATAGCCGTGAAGAATTGTGAAGATGGAACTCAGTCGTAATAAAAAGACACTAATGGGCAATCCAATGATGCGCATGAAGTTAACGAATATATGGACTGCAGCAATAACAACTGCTATCGTAATGGGACTGGTATTACTTAAGAAACAGAAAAGAGCGACCAAGAAACCAATACTGTAAGGTAAGAGTTCAAATCCTTCTACAGTTTGTAGAACCTTGAAAGCATCTACGGAAAGGGTACAGTCGTTGCATAAGCGCGAAACTGTAATCAACCGTTAATCTAATCTTCAATCCCCGTGGTGTAAATATCGCCAAAATTTTCACCATTATTATTTATTAAATTTTCCACGTCTGCAGACTTTCGCATGAAAACAATCCCCCTCCCCCCCGAAAAAACCCGCCCTAAATAGCGGCGGGTTAGAATTTCAGTTTAGCCTGAAGGTCGGAAGGGGAGGGTTTTTCCTCGGTCTGACGTTTTCCCTTTTTAACGTCCCCGCCGCGGGCGGCGCCGCCGCTCACCAGGTAAATCACAGCCATCCGCACCGCCACCCCGTTGGTCACCTGGTCCAGCACCAAGGAATAGGGGCTGTCAGCCACCTCCGCGGAAATCTCCACCCCCCGGTTCATCGGCCCGGGGTGCATCACCGTGATTTCCCGCCCCGCTTTCTTTAACCGTTCCATCGTCAAGCCGTAACGCATCTGGTATTCCCGCAGGGTGGGAAAACGCTCGCCTCGCTGCCGTTCCAACTGAATCCGCAATATGTAAACCACATCGCAGAAATCCAGCGCCTCCATCAGATTTGAAGTCACCTGAACATTCAGCGACTCGATACCGAAAGGCATCAGCGGCTTGGGCCCGCAGAGCATCACCTCCGCCCCCAGTGCGTTCAACGCGTGAATGTCCGACAAAGCCACCCGGCTGTGGGCGATGTCCCCCACAATAACTACCTTCAGCCCCTTGAAACCGGTGAACCGCTCTCGGATAGTGAACAAGTCGAGCAGCGCCTGTGTGGGATGCTCGTGAAATCCGTCCCCGGCGTTGATTACCGAGGCGTTGATGCGCCCTGCCAGAAAGTGCGGCGCTCCCTGTGAACTATGCCGGATGACTACCGCGTCCACCTGCATCGCCTCGACGGTGCGCACCGTATCCAGCAGGGTTTCGCCCTTCTTCACCGAAGATCCGGCGGCGGAAAAACTCACCGATTCACAGGAAAGCCGCTTCTCCGCCAGCTCGAAAGAAACCCTGGTGCGGGTCGAAGGCTCGAAAAACATATTAGCCACCGAATAGCCCCGTAAAGTAGGGACAATCCGGATGGGCCGCATAATCACTTCTCGAAAGGAACTGGCAGTGTCCAAAATGTGAATTAGCTCCCCTTCGGAAAGCCCTTCCATCCCTAAAAGATGGCGCCGGCTGAATTCATCGCTCAATCTTGCTTCCTTTCCATCAATAATACTTCATCTTCACCGTCCACCTCCTTCATCCGCACCTGAACCTCTTCGCCGATGGAAGTGGGGATATGTTTTCCCACGAAATCAGACGTGATGGGAAGCTCCCGATGCCCCCGGTCCACAAAAATGGCGAGCTGTATCCGCGCCGGACGCCCGAAATCCATCAACGCGTCCAGAGAAGCCCGCACAGTCCGCCCCGTAAAAAGCACATCGTCCACCAAAATCAGGTTCATATCGTCGATTTCAAAGGGAATCTCGGTGATATGCACCTCCGGCTGTTTCAGCTTCCGCCGGAAATCGTCACGGTATAGCGTGGCGTCTAAAATACCCAGCGGAACCGCCGTTCCCTCATTATGCTCGATAGCGTCCCTGATGCGGTGAGCGATATAAGCGCCTCTAGTGCGGATGCCCACGATACCCAGGTTCTCCACACCCCGATTCCGTTCCACTATCTCGTGAGCCAGACGGTTGATAGTGCGGGAAAAACCTTCGGAATCGACCAACCTCGCTTTAAGCGTAAAATCGTCGTTCATATTCAATTGCTGTTGATTAACGCGTTATAATATTTCAGCAGTCGACAAGTCATCAAGTCAACAAGTCTGCAGGAATATCGAAAAATATGAAAATCCATATTATCCGATAATAACTCCAATTGTCTCAGACTTGATAACTTGCAGACTAAAACACTAAGAATGATGGAGATTATAAATTAAAGTCAACAAACCTGCGGCTAAGTTCTCGTTATAAATGATACATCCCTCCCTAGGGCGGAGATGATGACAAGTGGGATTCCAGACGCCCTTTATTCCATGGTCGGTGAAAACTTTGAATGCAGCCTCAGCGTCCTCACAACAGATGACGCCAATGTCGATGTGGGTTGACCGCATGAAATCCTTCAAATCAGCCGGTTTCATCACCTTGAAACCGTAGAACTCATCCGGCTCGCCCCCCCTGTCTAAAGTCATTATGCCGCAGACATTGATGTTCAATTGGGGAAATGCTTCGTTCTCGCAGAAAAAACTTGCCAGAGAGGTCGCGCCCGCTAAAAGCAGGTTGACATATTTATCCACACCGTATATCCGCTTGAGTTCTTCGATAAGAATCCGGGAGTCGTAGGGATGGCCCGGTTGGCCGAATCCCCCGAAATGATGAAAATCCTGCCGCAACTGCGAAGGTTTCAACCCCATCATCCGGGCTAACTGAGCGGAAGATATCCGGTCGTATTTGTTACTAGGAAGGCGGACCAGCAAACAAAGATACTCCGCCAAACGCTTCAGGGTGAGGGGGGAAGGGGTGAATGTGAAGATTTTTTTCAACTAAACTTAACCATCTGCCTTAGTGGTTGGTTTAGAGGCGTCCGAAAACTATTATGCATCCTATGCTGCGCCTCCCTGAATTACTTTGGAAATAGAATTGCTTCGATGTAGGGGCGGTTCGCGAACCGCCCCTACAAACTACTATACTATTCGTGAAATCTGCCGTGCTGCAGAGTCCCCGCATTATGCGACAATCAGCGAAATCTGTGTAATCTGTGGTTTTAAAACCAGCAGCCAGCAGCGAGTAACATATTTGTGCTGTGCTGTGCTGCGCTGCGCCGCTGGCGGCCGAGGATTCACTCTGATTACACAAATATATCTAATTGTTACCTGATTGTCAAAAAATTCACAGAGAGCTGTCATTATAAGCCGGTTATATTAAATCCTACTGCAGCCCGCCGAATCCCGGCGTAAAAAAAACCGGGACAGTTTTGAACCGTCCCGGTTTAAAATCACAGCGCGTATCTATTAATAAATGAAACCGGTCAATCCGACTTTGACGCCGAAAACCGAACCGCTGTAGCTTTCGCCCCAGGAATCCATCTCCATCGAGGGCATCCAGTAGAAAATCGAAGGGGAAACGGCAAGATGGTCGCCCAGCAGATAGTCCAATCCGCCTTCAATGGCGATGGTGGTGCCGGAACCGCTGTCATCTGCGTTAGCGGTTTCCCAGCTAGCGGTAGTGAAACCGAAGGCTACAAGAACGTAGGGGAGCATTTGCTCGTTGGTCAGCTTGAAGTAATAAGCAACCCCGGGACCGACGGTCATTTCGGAGTTCTTATTATCGCCCTGACTGAATGAATTGAAACCGAAACGAAGACCTATGGCCAGCGGCATATCCAGGAAGAAGCGGGCATAAGTAACGTCGATGTTGAACATGCTCATTCCGTCTTCGTTGGCGTCTTCATAAAGGTCGCCGCCATAGCTGCCAAAAGCGATACCGCCGGCTACTATGTTGGAACCTTTCTCGACAGGGCCTCCGGCGAAAACTAAAGAAACGATTGCTATAATAGCAATAGCTGAGAGCGCAAATTTTTTCATTTTTTACTCCTCATGAAAAAATAATTGGGATTTGGGTGATTTAGGTTATATTGACTTCGTTTTTATGTTCTACTATAATGAAATCCCGGACGGCGTAATACGACAATAAACGCTAATTATTGCTTATTTTGTTGAATTGTTAAAATTATAAAAAAAAATATTATAAAGTCAAGAAAAATCTACATTATTTTTAATGATTTTTCATAAACACCTTAAATCCAGTCCTAAAGGGAAAAATGAGATTCACAAGCTGACTGTTACTATCCATGTTTTCACATCGTTCAGCGAATCGACACACCCGCCAACACAGAGAATACTCGATTTCGTAAATTCAGATCACGGCCGGAGTCGTCATTGGAAACCACCGATTTAACTGACCTGACGCCCAAGCTGATTGATCCCCAACCGGTGAAATACTCACAACCCACTTCAAGCGCCCAGCCGAAATCGAAACGCTTCACCTCGTCGGTTGCGTCGAACTCTCCCGACAAAGAAGGAATGACCGAATTTTCAACCTTCCGCTTAGCTCTTAGCAATATCCCGCAGGAGGGCCCTACCAGTATAGCAGGCTTGAGGTTCCCTTCCATAAAGGAAACCTTCATTAAAAGAGGGATTTCCAGATAATTCAAAGCAATTATAGTTTCGCCGTA
Source organism: uncultured bacterium (assembly GCA_964421875.1). GTDB lineage: Bacteria > Electryoneota > Tariuqbacteria > Tariuqbacterales > Tariuqbacteraceae > CAYQZD01. Next base: position 7,622 of record CAYQZD010000065.1, on the reverse strand, counting down.
ACCATATTTATAAATCGCCCCCTTCTCAGAATATAATATTTCAGGCTGCAGAGAAAACCCCTCGGTCAATTCATAATCAAGAAACAACCCGCCGCAGAGTCCGTAGAAGGTTGAAGCTCGAGTGTCCTCTATCTTATCGCCCTCAAACTTGCATATATTGGGACCAAACTCAGCGCCAAATCCCCAGATTTCTCCGCAGATTGCAGTTTCAATAGTGACAAGCGAAGCTAATATAAATATTATTAGAACATTACGAATAATTTTCCCCATTCTGCAAAATTCATCGGATTTGAACTTCATAATTTAGTCATATTTCTCAAAATGTCAAGATTTTTCATGACATTCTCCAATAATTATCCTCCAGATATTGTCGTCAGCGTGTAATCGGGATTTTTCTAGTCGGAATAGGTCCCGTGGGTTTATTTCGCCATCCTCTTTATTTCTTTTTGCATATTTAACGCCGGATTTCTATATTTGTAACGTGCGTCTGAAACCAAATATTGCCGCCGACATCGCCCTGCTACTGCTCACCGCTGTCTGGGGAACCTCCTTCCCCCTGGTCAAGACTGCGCTCCGGGAATGCGGCGCTTTCACCTTTATTACAATGCGTTTCATCATCGGTTCGGCAGCGCTGTTTCTGTTTGTCCGAAAAGTCGATAAAGCTACCCTCAAGGCGGCATTCGCGCCGGGAATGCTGCTGGGATTTATCGTACTTGCAGGCTTCGCAACGCAAACCTTGGGACTGAATTACACCACCGCCTCCCGCTCCGGATTCCTCACCGGAACCCTGGTGGTGATGGTCCCCTTCCTGGCAGCGCCGGTTTTGCGGTCTCGTCTGAGGGTCCGGCATCTGTTGGGAGCTTTATTGGCGATGGGGGGGATATTTTTCCTCACCCGGCCCGACCTGTCGGAAATGAACCTCGGAGACCTGCTGACCCTGGGATGCGCCCTCACCTTCGCAGTGCATGTAGTAGTCCTGCAGCGGGTAAGCCGGAAAGGTTTCGGCCTGCCATTGGCGTTTTATCAGGTGGTATTTGTAGCGGCTGCCGGGCTCCCCTTAGCAGGAGCGGTGGAAGGTTTCCAGGGGGTAGGGTCGCTGAAGGTTTGGGGACTGGCGGGATTTGTAGCGGTGACCGCCACGGCGCTGGGATTTTGGCTGCAAGCGCATTTCCAGCCCAAAACCAGCCCTCAAGCCGCGGCGGTGATATACACGATGGAACCGGTGTTCGCCGCGCTGTTCGCGCACCTGCTCATCGCTGAATCCTGGCCCAATCCCATAGGCGCGCTGTTGATTGTCGCCGGGATGGCGGCGGCGGAATGGCCCGGTAAATGAACAAATTTAGTCGATTTAGTTGAAAATGGGAAAAGAAATGTTATATTTATAATGATAGACTGGCAGGTATTCTTATTATTCCTTACAATACAACCATTTGGATTAGCGAATGCACAAAATACAGACTATCGTCTTATTAATCATAGTTTTTTCTACGGTAATTCTTACGACACAGTGTATCGCCGTCGAAAAAAGAGTGCTCTCCAACGGGATGGTCTTGATTACCGAGGAGGACCATTCTCGGGAATTGGTGTCGATTCTCACCTATGTGGACGGCGGCGCGCGCACGGAAACACCTGAACTTTCAGGCTTGTCCCACTACTTTGAACACCTGATCTTCCGCGGAGGAACCTCCAAGCAGGCTGAATTGGAGATGCGAAGGGAGTTCCTCGCCTTAGGAAAATTTTACGGCTACACCTTCGAAGACGGCACTTGTTACTACATAGTGGTTCCCAGAGATAACCTGCCGGAAGCGTTGGAACGCTACAGCGACGTCCTTCTCAACCTGAAGCTGACCAAGAAGAAGGTCGAAACCGAGCGGGGCATTGTGCTGGAGGAGTTTTCCCAGAGTTATTTCGACGTCCCCTTCGGGATGGCTTACTACAACCTCTATCAGACGGCCTACACCACCCACCCCTACGGTCAAACCGTGATTGGCGATTCCGCGGTGGTGCGGAAAGCCACGATGGATATCTTTGAGAAGTTCTATCGGGAGCGCTACACTCCGGACAATTTCATTATGACCGCTGTCGGAGATTTCGATACGGAGGAACTGACAGCGGAAATCGAAAAAACCTTCGGCAACCACTCCGGCGGAGGACGCAATTTCGAAATGGGAAAGGTCGAACCGCCTCAGGATAATTTCCGGTTTGTCAGCCATAGAATGCCGGTCAACACAGCGCATTTCACTCTGGGATTTCACATCCCGGCGTATTCCGCGCCGGAATTCCCCGCTGTGGAAGTTTTTAACCAGGCGTTAGCGGGTAACTCCGACCGCGGATTGAATCGGAAGCTGGCGCGGGAGAAGGGACTTTTTCACTATATAGGGAGCTGGATCGACAGGACCAAAGACCCCGGCCTGTGGGTGATATACGGCGCATTGGGACCGGACCGTTTGGATAACGCTTTCACCGCGCTTTTCGAGGAGTTGGGGAATATTGCAGGCAGCGGAATCAGCGCGGCGGAATTGAGCGCTGCCAAGCGGGAACTCATCCGGGACTACAAATCTTCGCGGGAATCTTTTTTCCGCCGGTCGGAATCGCTTTGTTATTACGAGCTGACTTCGAATCTTGCCCTGGAAGGTCTTTATGAGCAAATCATCTGCGGATTGGAGCCTTCGTATGTCGACGCTCAAGCGAGGCGTTTCATCCGCACGGAAAATATGACTTTATCGCTGGTTATACCACAGGATACGGAAGCTCCCGACCCTGCGCCTTGGGCTGAGAAAGCGCGGGTGAAAGCTCCTCAATCCCCAACAACCGCCGCCGACAAATCGAGTGTGGAGGAAATCCGGCTGAAAAACGGCGCGGTAATTTTAATGAATCCCATTCCCTCGGCTCAGACCGCGGCGATGGAGATTGTGGTTCGCGGCGGGTTATGGTCTGAGCCTTCAGGCAAGGAGGGGATTGCCGGATTTCTATGCCGGATGCTGACCAAAGGGACTCTGGACATCGAAGGCGCGGAGTTTTCCCGGATGACGGGCGAGCTGGGACTGCAAATCGGTGCCGAGGCTTCCTGGGACTACAGCCGGATGCGCCTGCAATCGACCAGCGGCGCCTTCGAAAGGGGGGTGGAATTAACGGCGCTGGCTTTCACCAGACCGGGATTTCGAGCGGACGACATAGAGACGGCGCGGCGGGAAATCCTGACGGAAATCGCCTCGATGGAGGATAAAACCTACGACTATACCCGCCAGGAATTCAACCGGCTGCTCTACCAAAACAATCCCTACAGCCGCCCGACGCTGGGATTTGCGGAATCGGTGGAGAAGATATCTGCGGAAGACCTGGAAAGATTTCACCAAGACAATTTCAGCGGAGAGAATATAATAATTGCGGTAGCGGGGAATTTCAACCGGGTGAATATAAAGAACTTGATAATAGAGTTATTCGGAGAAATTAAAATCGGAGAAATTACCCGAGGCAAGCTGGCGGGTATTTCTCCTGCGAGAGAACCGGCAAAAAAGCAAGACGCGGTTAAAATCATACCTAAAGACCGGGCGCAGACCACCTACAATCTGGGTTGGACCGCCCCTCCGGCGAACCACAAGGACTACCTGCCGATGGTTTTAGCCCGGAATATGTTAAGCTCCAGGATGTTCTTCCGCTTTGTGTATGAAGAGGGGATATGTTACCGGATGTGGACTCGTTACAGCGATAATTTGGGACCGGGAAAATTCTGGTTCGAAACCGGTATTTCGCCTGATAATTACATCTTCTCCCGCGATGAAGCGCTTAAGGAATTCTACGGATTCCTGAAGGAGCCCATAACCTCAAAAATGCTCTCTCAGGCCAAAAGCGAGACCATCCAGAAGATGAAACTTGAAACGGAAACGCCTCAGGACCGTGCCTTCGTCTTAGCGAAGTATTACCTGCTGGGCTTAGGACCCGATTTCATCGACACCATTGGCGATAAGCTGGAACCTTTAACCGCCAAGCGAGTGAAGAAGACCGCCAGGAAATATTTGAAGAAGGACGGCTACACCCTTTTGGTAGTGGGAAAGACTGAACCTAAATAGAAAAGTCGACAAGTCAGCAGGTCAGCAAGTCTTCATGTCGTAAGAACTATATATAGTCATTCTTGAAAAGAATGACGGAAAAAGGATGTCATTCCCGCGAAAGCGGGAATCCATCTTCTTGTATTTGTATTATTTACTGGACTCCTGCTTGCGCAGGAGTGACAAATCATAGGACAGTCTTTTTGGGAATCGTTATATATTTCTGAGATATATCGCGTGGTCATTGGGAGAATTGAATATGGCAGAAAGCAGACCTGAAATTAAGGCGCTCATAATCGATGACGAAGAGCTGGTTGTTACTTTCCTCGCTAATGTGATGAAAGCCATTGGCGTACAACCTGTAACCGCCGGCGATGGCGACGCCGGATGGGATGTCTATATCCGCGAGAATCCCAACATCGTCTTTTGCGACGTTTATATGCCGGGGATGAACGGATTGATGTTGATGTCCAAGATGAAGGAGAGGAGCAAAGACACCCCCGTGGTTCTTCTCACCAGTTTCCAACATTATAAACAGATAATGGAACAGTCCAAGGTCAGGCCGGACAAATTCCTGGAAAAACCGCTGGAGATTAAGGATATTCTGAGGACAATGCTCGAATATTTTCCCCATCTGCGATCGGAACAGAAATAATAGCAAGGTTCAATCTCATTGATTCATCATTACTAAGTATCGAATTCCAGAGTGGAGCAATTAAATTGAAAAAGAAAATCCTCATCGCCAAACCCGGATTGGACGGTCATGACCGGGGCGCGAAAGTGGTGGCGCAACTGCTTATAGGGGAGGGCTTCGAAGTGGTTTACACCGGTCTGCACCAGACTCCGGCGGCAATTGTCAAGGCGGCGCTGGAGGAAGACGTAGCCGCGGTGGGATTGTCCATTATGTCCGGCGCGCATCTCCCGCTGACGGAGAAAACTACAGCCTTGATGAAGGAGCACGGCTTGGGCAGCGTCCCTCTGCTCGTAGGCGGCGTGGTTCCGGAGCAGGACATCGACAAACTGGAGACAGCGGGAGCGGCGAAAGTGTTCCCCGTAGGAACTCCCTTCCGGGAAATCACCGATTACTTCCACAAAATCTCTTCACACAGTTAAACTAACTATATCTCTAAAAATGAAAAGACATACCATACCCTTGAGCAAGCGGAATATGGGATTGATTTCCGCTCAAAGCGAAGCCTGGCGGCGGCGCAACCTCAAAGAGAAGGAAAAATCGGAAGCATCCGCTGTGCAAAGGCCTTTCATCACCATCTCCCGCCAATTCGGCTGCGGAGCGTTCCCTCTAGCAGAGAAGATTGCGGACAAACTCAACGAAGGCGGCGAAAAAGACTACCCCTGGGCGGTTTACGATAGAGACCTGGTGGACCGGATAGCGGAAGACCACAGACTTTCGCGCGAATTGGTGGAATCGCTAGGGAAAAAGAACCGCACCGAGCTCGAAGAGTCGGTGTTAGGGCTGCTCAGCGGTTTCACCCCGGAACTCAAGGTTTACCGTTCGATGGTGGCGACCATCCGGGCGCTGGCGATGTTCGGGCACGCGGTTATTGTGGGCCGGGGGGGCGCGATAGTGACCCGGAATTTACCGGGAGGATTAAATGTGCGCCTCATCGCTCCTTTCGAATGGAGGGTGGACCGGGCGCGGGGGATATTCCGGATGGAAAAATCGGAGGCGGCGGAATATGTGCGTAAGATGGATTTCGAGCGGGAATCCTTCCTGCGAAAATATTTTAACGCGGACCCCGACAATCCCTATAATTATCAATTGATTCTGAATAACGCCGCGATGGAGGAGGAGGCGATGGTGAAGGCGGTGGCGGGGGCGGTGGAATAAGCATCCGGGAAGGCGATCTAATTTAGGATTGATAAAATAAACAGGGATAAAATTGTCTGAATATATGAAAGGTCACTATTTTTATGTACGATAATGTTGTTGCGCAAAAAATCGCGCAAAAATACCGTGAAAAACCACTGACGGAATTTGCCAGCGTCAAAACTGATACACCGCTTGATGAGCTTAATCTGAATTGGCGAGAGAGGGATTTGCCGGAGCGAGTGCGGACTAAGCATGTGCATCGTCTTCACCCTTATCTGGGAAAATTCATTCCTCAATTAGTGGAAATTTTCTTGCGAAAATATCGTCCCAAGCTCGTTTATGACCCGTTTGTTGGTAGCGGAACAACCTTAGTGGAAGCCAATGCTCTTGGTATAGACTCAATTGGGACGGATATATCCTTATTTAATGTTATGCTCTCAAGAGTAAAAACTGCAGATTATGACATTCCTCTACTCGAAAAGGAAATCTATGATATTCTCTTTCGACTTAAACAATATAAAAACAAATTTTACTTTGACGATAAGGTTAATTCATTATTCTCAACAGACAACCAATATATTCAGAAATGGTTTGCGCCAAACACTCAGAAAGAACTATTATGTTATTTAAGGCTTATCAAGGATTATACCTATCAGGATTTATTGAAAATTATTTTATCCCGGTCAGCGCGCTCGGCTCGTTTAGTCACCCACTACGACCTCGATTTTCCAAAAGCTCCGCAGAAAGAACCTTATTATTGCAGAAAACATAGTAGAATATGCAAACCGGTCGAAGAAGCCTATAAATTCCTTAACCGTTACACCATCGATACTTTGAAACGAGTTAGAGAGTATTCAAAGATAAAAACACAAGCAGAGGTGGTAGTAAATCACGCTGATGCGAGAGAAATAGTTCTTCCTAAAGAAATCGATATGCTCTTCACTTCACCGCCTTATTTAGGACTCATCGATTATCATAAACAACATAAATATGCTTATGAGTTATTGGGATTGAAGAACAATGAGTCACAAGAAATAGGACCTGCAAAATGCGGGCAATCTGAACAAGCTAAAATACAATATATTAGGGGAATAAACGAAGTTATACAACACACAAGAGATTATATGACTCAAAATGCCCTTGCTTTAATCGTAGTAAACGATAAATATCGTTTGTATAATCCGGATGTGGTTGGTTTCGAAGAGATTGGGAGAGTTGACCGTCATGTAAATCGCCGAACAGGATTCCGTGAAGGAGCTTTCTATGAGAGTATCCTAATTTGGCGGAAAAAATGAACAAAAAACAGGAAATAAAAGAGGCTATACAATCTGTCATTAAAGAAATGATGGACCGAGTGATGCATAGGGTTTTAGTTGATGATCCTTTCAGCAGCAATGAACATAAGGCTAAAAACCTCTTTACGCTGCATTAGCGCCGGATGAAATATTTAAAGGTTCTCATTTTGAACGAAGATTTGTCACTCCTTTTGGCGGTGTCTGGGAAAAACTCGCGCTTGTAGCTGCTGGTAAAGGTCTGGGGTATGGGATTAGAGGATACACCATTACAGGAAAGATAAATTTCGAAAGATTACGCAGAATCCAAGAGATATTAGACACGTTGGAACACTCTAAAAGGGGTAAAAAAAGTATTAAACCAAATTGGAAAAAAGAATTAAAATATGTTTTAGATGTTATTTGTAACTTAAAAGTGAGCCACTATTGTAAAGTAAAATTGAGCCACTC
>CAYQZD010000064.1:0-20740 GCA_964421875.1 uncultured bacterium | reverse complement strand
ATTGCTGACTTACAGAATTCCAAATAACTAACAACTATACAAGGACATAGCCGATAATTTCTAATCCAGCGAATTTCACCGGAATCAATAAGAGCTTTGAAGGCGCTGTCGACCACCGCCGCCCTTTCGGGAAGGTAGGAGATATAGAAACGCTTGTAATTCATAACCAGGCTGTCTTGACCATGATAAAAAGTTGTATCACCAACTGAATCCGGGGTGATAAGGATAAGGCTGTCGGGACCGAACAGACCAGCATTTACTACTGTAACGCTGCGGTTTAGGCTGTCGTCGTCTAAATACACTCCGTATCCCTGCTTCACATCCCAGTTCTCAAGTAAACCTGAAGGCCATGATTGCCATATATAGTTTCTTATCTCACTCGCCTCACGCCGTAGAAAATGGAGTCGATATCAGGTTGTTGTGGTTTAATATTAAAGGAAATCAGCGACCATTTTCCGTGGGGGAACTCCACCTCCAGGGTTACGCTGTCCTCCAGGGCGGTTTCGGTGACCCACAGCGGCATAGTGTCCAGTTCCCCCGGATAGAACTTGACATAGACATCGAGGTCGGGGTCGTCAGTGCCGTATTCCCGTTCCCAGTTATTGACCACGGAATTGTAGGTCAGGGGCGAGACCGTAGCGCGTTTGCCATCGAGCGCGGCGGAATCACCGCAAAAAACTTCCACCCGGATGGTGTCATCGGGCATTCTGTCATCGACGGTGGGCAGTTGGTGAACATAGAAGCTGTCGTTCGGATTGTAGAAGACGAAATCCGCCACAGAATCATCGTCAGCGGAGTTTGGGAAATATATCACGGTATCCGCCCGGCAGCCTTTCAACAGCTTCGCCTGGCTGTTGATGGACATCAGCACCAGTTCATTGCCCGCGTTCACTTCCACTTCAGTGTCGACTTCCCAGGTAGTGGATAAGAAAGTCCTTTTGCAAGTATCGGCGAAGAATTCGGCGGTTCGCGCCGGGTAATAAGCCGCGCGTTTGGGTGCGTTATCATCGCCGCTGCTGCCACTAAACTGTCCTTCAGAGGTCATTATCAATTTATTTGAGTCACCGTTAGCCGTCATCACACTGTCCATCACATGAAGCATGCTTTCTGGTCTTTCATTTTTTAGCGGGTTTTCAAAATCCGAAAACATCTGCTGGGCGATAACATCGCAGTATTTTTTCAAGGCGGATGGAATAGTGGTATTTTGGTCACTGTACAAGCTGTCATAATACATGACCCGAACTCCGGCGATAACAGTACTATCATCAGGAGGATTCCCGAAACTTGGACTTATCACCATAAATATAGAATCTATCGATTTCACCATCCCGTAATTGTATTTCAACTTCTCTCTTAATGCTGGAATATTTTTGTCTATATTATAAGCCATATTAAATCTGCCATCAGGTTCATTCTCAAAAAGGTAACACTATACACCCTTGTCTCCCCAATTTGCTTCCTGGGCAAAAACTCCGTTACTCCGATACCGGTTGACTAGATTTCTTGCGTAAAAAGCGCTGTATTTCTCATCGATAGGATGCCATCCGGCCTCATCGGTACTGGGAGGAAAAGCCCATTGCTTAAACATACTGCCGTCGGAAAAAAGAACCACATTCTTATTATATGTCCCTATCGCCAAATTCATCCTATCATCGATTAAGTCTGTATATTTGTGTAAAAAGGGTTTAGCTGTTAAAAAAATTTAGCCAATGCGATTTTCTTGTATCTTGGGATGAAAAACAGCATTAATTCCTAAGAGACAAGGAGGAATCGCGATTGGTTCAGATCCGAGATGTTCAGATTTAGCAGAATTGCATGGATATCACCTTGACGATCCCGATTTTTTACGGGAGATTGTTTCCGGGGTGATACAAGAGTTCATTGACAGCGAGATGAAAGAGTATCTTTCAGGCGGTGTAGGTATCCCACAGCGAGAATGAAGCCGCTTACGGCGACCTTTTCAAGAATCTGCTTGCTCGCGGTCTTAAGGGTGTTCAGTTGGTCATATCCGACGACCACCGGGGGATGCGCAAGGCTATCGACAGCCATTTCACCGGCGCCTCTTGGCAGCGGTGTCAAACGCATTTCCTGCGGAATTTCCTGTCCAAGCTGCGCAAGAAAGACCGAAGCCGGGCGATGGCTGCGCTTAAGGATGTGTTCAGCGCTCCGGACAAAAAACAGGCTGAACAAAGACTTAAGTCCTTGGTAGATGGAATGTATGAATCAAACCCGGAGCTTGCCGGATGGCTAGAAGAAAATGGGCCGGAAATCCTGTCCGTCTTTAGTTTCCCAGAAGAGCATCGGAAACGGATTCGAACCTCTAACTGCCTGGAAAGACAGAACGAAGAGATCAGGCGAAGAACCAGAGTCATACGCATTATCCCCCATCGAAAATCGTGTTTAAGGCTCATCTCCGCGCTCTGCCAGGAGAAAGATGAAGGATGGACTACCGGAAAACGGTATCTGGATATGTCGTTGTTGGAAAAGAACCAGGAAAACGAGGGGGATTAAAAAATCCGTTTAGCTTGCTAACTTCATTACGCCTACGGCTGCATTCCGTCAGCCAGTTTGCCCAAAAGCAAAGGAAAGCAATTTACATAAGATTCAGGACTTGACAGGGAAACGCGCCCTTCAAGAATGACTATATATACAGAAGAAGTGGATTTGCCTGTCTTTCTGTAGTTTAGAAAAAGGTTTTCAATCCGCAGAGATTTCTCATTATTACTTGTTTTCCAACTGTTAGGGTTCGCTATAAAAAAAGCGCCTTCGGAAGTGAGGCGCTTCGTTATCAAGGTTCACCGCGATAGGGAAATCGCGGATTGAAATTAAGTGAATTATGGTCTAAAAGTCTTCTTCGGTGTCGATGTCATTCAATCCCTGCCTCTTTTCACGCTCCGGTTTGTAATTGTTGATGTTATAGCTGAGATTGAGCATAACCATCGGCGCTTCCCTGGTGTAATACCGGTGGGAATAGAAATCCGTCCCCTCCGAAGTAAACTCGTATTTACCGGTGCTGAAGACATCGCGCAACTGTAGTGTGGCGGTTAAATCTCCTTTCAGGAATTCCTGCTTGACCGCAAGGTCGGTGACGAAGAATTCCGCCCTTTCACCTTCAGAGGTGACAGAGGGGCTGTTGTAGGTCCCGATAATCTGCAGCTTTGTGGTTTTTGTCACTTTGAAAGCGTTGTTCAGGCGCAGCCGCCAGTTGAAGCTCTCCCTGCTGAAGGATTCACCAAAAACTTCGCCCTCAATCCTGTGGTTGAACAGGTTGCCCATTAAATTTATGTTCCATCCGGGCAGGATATCCCCGTTGGTCATAACCTCCAGGCCGGTGTCGTAGCCGGTTCCTACATTAGCCACGGTGTGCAGAGTGACATTTTCGGCGTAAACGCTGTGAACTCTCTCGATGGAGTTATGAGTCACCCGGTAATATGCTTCGAACGAGACTAAGCTCTTTTTAAAGTGGGTCTTATATCCCATTTCATAGGAATCGATATACTCCGGTTTGAGGCCGGGATTCCCCATTCTGACGTTATAAGCGTCGCTCCAGGTTTCGAAGGGTTCAAGATAGTATCCGCGGGGTCGGACTATCCTTCTGCTATAACTTGCCATCACCTGTTTCCGGCGGGGAAGCTGATAGGAGATATGAGCGGTGGGGAAATAATCCCAGCGGTCGAGGGAGAATTCCTCATCTTCACCGACCAGGCTGATTAGCCGGTAAGTGTATTCACCTCTGAGCCCTCCCTGCCAGCCGAAATCGCCCCATTCGCCGGCGTAGAGAGCGTATAATGCATGGTTGTCCCGCTCATACTCGATATCGTGGCTGTACTGGGGTTGAAACAGGTACTGTCCTGAATTGACATCCAAATCACGGAGGCTGGTGTTGTCTTCGGAATTACCCATCCTTCCCTCGTAACCCGCTTCGAATTTATCTTTACCGTTGAGCGGGAGTGTGTAGTCTAACCGAAGCCCCAGCCGGTTGCCGGGACCTTCTTCCCGCGTGATTCTGCCGCTGGTGATGTCGCCGTCAGCATCTATCAATTCATTCTTCGATTCCTCCTCCATCTCGCGGGAATGGTAGTAGATCATCGCGGATATTTCGTGCCCTTTCCCGGTGAATCGATGCCGGTAATCGGTATGAACGGCATAAAAATCACCGGTACGTTCCATATCGCTTATGTTGAAGTAATACAGATGCTGCAGCGCGGGTTCCGACCATTCATCGTAATCATAATCGCCATCACGGAGCATCGCTCTGGAGCCATAGCGGAATCCCAGTCCCAGATTGTCTCTGCTGCTTAGGTTGAAATCCAAGCTTCCCCGTAGTCCGGCACCGTTCCTTCCTCTTTTTGAATCACCCTCGGAATTGATGTATGAGGTTGTTCCCTGATAGGTAGTTCTGCTCTCCGTATCCGAGGTTCCCGGATGATAGTCTCTTCTAAAATCGGCGCCGAAGGTGGCGCTTACTATACCGCGGCGATAGTTCAGCAGTATATCTCCGCCGTATTTATCGTTCAATCCTGCGTTGAGGTTGACGATCCCTCCGGTTCCCCGCAACTGGTTCTTTTTCAAGATGATGTTGATAATGCCGGAGGTGCCTTCCGGGTCGTATTTTGCTGAGGGATTGGTGATGATTTCGATGTTATCTATGGCGCTGGCCGGAATTTGCTCCAGGGCTTCGTTGGCTTCCAGCACCGATGGTCGGTTGTCGATGAGCACGGTGAAATTGCCGCTGCCGCGTAGCTGGACATTACCATCAATATCGACGGTCACTGAGGGGATGTTTTCCAGGATGTCGACGGCGGTGCCTGAGGCGGCGCTGTAGTGCTGGCTGACATTTACCACTTTTTTGTCGATATGGTATTCCAGCAAAGGTTTTTCTGCGGACACTTCAACATCTTCCAAGCTTGTGACCGACCTTTCGAGGGGAATATCCCCGAGGTCGATTTGGAAGGAACCTCTGGTCAATACGATGTCACTGATGGTTTTTGTGGTATATCCCATAAATGATATTTTTATGAAGAACAGTCCCGGTCTAATCCCTGTGAGCTTGAAGAATCCTTGTTCATCGGTTATTATTCCCGTTAGCTGGCTGCTGTCGTGCTGATTGTATATGGTCACGCTGGCGTATTCCACCGGGGTTTTGAGGTAGGAATCGAATACCTGTCCGGTTATCATTCCATTTGGTCTTCCGCTCACTCTTTGTGAGAATGTGTTTCCTGCAATGGTTAAAGTTAAAAGGATTAAGAGCGTAGTGTGTCGGTACATTAAGGGTCCTCTTGAGTTACTGGTTCGCTGCCTTTTTAGTCATTAGGATTAATATATTTTTATCATAGGGACATCGGTCTTTGGCAACATTATGGTTCTATTTCGTATTATATTGTTATCTGTTTGTTTATTTGGAGCTTATATTCACAACGAATTAAACGGATTACACGAATTTAAAAAGATATATTTATAATTTATAGGAGCATAGATCTATGAGAATTTACTCACCTTCACATCAATAAAGTGTTACGATATTTGTCAATTTTCACTTATTAGATACCCGCAGAAACGATTTTAGTTTAGTCTTATTTTCGATTTTTATCATTTGTCAGGCTTTATTATAAATGTCAGGTCTGCGCAATGCTAAAGGCATAACCTAACGGTGTTTATTCTATTTTGCCTGATTCTTGCGGCGGCGAAACCGCAGAGTGCGGGCATTTTGTCTGAAAACAGGAACAAACTAAAAATATTAGGTTTACAGAATATTTTATCCTATTTATTATTTATGACTTCTGGATTCCCGCTTTCGCGGGAATGACAAATTTGGGGCATTCTCAAACGTAGTGCGGGGACTCTGCGGCAGGATAGGTTACCATGGCGAACTTCCGTTTGCCCCTACGAAGCAGGATTCCGGCTGGGGCGGAACGAGCTTCTTTCATTGTCATTTTTTTTCGTATTAGCAACATAATAGAAGAGAAAAAAACCCGCCGTTCCAGGATTGAATCCTGGAGAGACGGGCTAACTTAGACTTGGTGGAGACGGCGGGAATCGAACCCGCGTCCGAAGACAAGCCCCGAAGACTTCTACAGGCTTAGTCCGTTGTTATTTTCTCGCTCTCCAAACCGCGAACGGACACACAATTCGGAGAGCCAGCCGATAATTTCTCACCGCAGTTTATCGGCGTCACCGCAGCCAGCCTACCTTTAATCGACGCTCCCCACGAAGCCGGCAGACGGACTTCGCAAGGAACGGGCTGCTATTTAATTATGCAGCCAGTGCGTACGAATAATCGTCGGCACTTGATTTTTGTCCGAGCTATTTAACGAGGCATCTCGGAACCTCGGCCTGCTTCCCTTCGACTCAATATCTCCGTCGAAGCCTGGTCGTCCCCATTTTACCAAGATATTAAAGAACATTCGGTTTAAAATCAAGAAAAATCCTCATTCGAGGATCTTTTTTGCGATCTCGCGCAACTTAAGATGAAAATTAACGGCACACGGGATATGCGGCTGCTATTTTCAGGCTAAACTAAGAAAAAAGCGGATTTTATTCAAAATAATTCAAAAAAAAATTATCAACATATGTCTTTGTTATGTATTCACTTAGGGAAGAGTAATTTATTTTTTCCACATATTATGTATAATTTAGCCCGGGAAACTTGACAATATGTTTCATTTCTGTTATACTATGTCTGACTATGTATTCCTCCGATATACCCTATTAAAGTTTGTGTTAAACATAATTGTTTCTGTTCAGTTTTGGAAAAGTATACCAGCAGTCAATTCGCCAGGCTTCTCGGCATTAGCAAATCCACCTTGTTGGCTAAGGAGAAATTGGGCTTACTCCCACCTTCCAAGCGTGAATACAGGGGTTCTGTCCACTACAGGTATTATACTTCCGAAGATATAGCTGTGTTCCGCAGAATCCTCAATCTCACACCCTTGGTCAAGGAGCGTCGCCGTCAGCTTTTCCTCAATTTCGAGCGAGGCGTGGGTAAATCTATTATCGCTGCGAATTACCTTTACTATGTGGCTTCTCAAGGGATTCGTTGTTTGGGCATCGACCTTGATCCTCAAGCTGATTTGACCATTGCACTTGGAGTCAACCCTGACGATTACGAGACCAATATCGGCGATATTCTGCTTGGCAACCTCTCCTTAGACGGACGCAAGGCTCGTATCAATCAGTTTTTGGACTTAATACCTGCGAATTCCGGATTAGCGCCTTTGGCGCTGGATTTAAATTCGCGGAACGCTCGGGAATTTCGATTGAAGATGATTTTGGAGAAGAATACCAGAGAATACGACCTGGTGGTGATGGACGTCAATTCCCATCCGGACATTTTAACATTGAATGCCATAATTGCCAGCAACGATTTAATAATTCCGATTTTAGCGAGTAGCAGCAATATGAAGAATCTTGATATTCTTTTGGAGATGATTCGTAAATTCCAGGTCGAGTATCCCGGTATGTCGCTGGACGCTATCCACATATTCACCAACCAACTGGACAACGATTCGACGACTTTTCAGCAAAATCGTGACATTTATGTTGATAAATATTCTGATTACCTGCTTGCCAGTTCAGTCAGGTTCGACCCGAAAATCCGGGAGGGCGCGAAGTCGGGCAAGAATATTTTCCAGTATTCACCCCATTCACGTGTAGCGGAGGATATCAAAAGACTGTCAACCGAGCTATTGAAAATTTGATATATATATCCTCTTTGTATTATATTGCTTAATTAAGCTGAATTCCATTTCATCGAGATCGCAAGGTGGCTCATTCCGTCAGTGGGCAGATTTTACCGCAATCGGATGAGATTCCGAGTCGGAATCAGATGCTTAAACCGGGAACTCGTTTCATACTGCAAGCTTCCGGTTTCAGTATGAAACCTAACATTCTGCCGGGGGACCAGCTTCACATCGAGGTATCATCACCAGAGAAGCTCAGGCGTGGAGCCATTGCTGTATTTCGCCGTGAGGGCCGGGTAATTGCTCACCGGGTAGTTAGAATCGAGCGGGGAAAGGCTTGTTTCGTTGAAAAGGGGGATGGCAAGTATATGCCTTATCGACTCGATTTCAACTCAGTGTTGGGAAGGGTTGTTGCGGTGGAAAGGGATGGAGAGGTCAGGAACTTAGAGGGATTTACGGGTCGGTTAATTGGTTCGGTCATTGCTTTCTTTTCGTTCAAGGAATACTTACTAATCAACTTTTTAAGCATTATCAAGCGTAAATTGTTCAGATGAAGTGACAGACTATGCTGAGGAAATACGGCTGCTAGTTTCTCTGATTGGCGGTGAAGCTCCGAGCAACATAACTAACATCGATGTTGAACGGTTCCTTAACTTAGTGAAATTTCACCATTTAGAGTCTTTTGTTTCTTCAAAATTATGTGACCTTTCGGTTGGGGATCCGTTCAAGGAAACAACAGATGCCCTGGATGGCGCTCAATTAACTTATAAGGCTCATTTAATAGCGCTCAGACACGGTTTTCGGGAAGCGATAGCTCTTTTCAGCGCGGCTGCGATACCCTCGATTGTACTCAAAGGATTATATCTCTCCGAATGTGTTTATCCTCCGGGAATGGCTCGCCGCTTCGCGGATCTCGATTTTTTGGTTAGTGAAGCGGACTTTGCCCGCGCGGAAGGCGCTTTATTGGATCATGGATTTGAGCCAATTCCAAGTTACCACTCCAGGTTTGAGACCGAAGATTGCGCACGACTTGGTATTTCCCGTCCGTTCTTTCATAAGAAGGCACATTATTTGCAAATCGACCTTCATAACCGTCTTTCAATTGGTCCCGGAAGGCGTTTTCTGCGCCCGGAGGACTGTTGGCTTTCGGCTAAAGATGTCTTAGTAGAAGGTTTATCAGTGAAGGTATTGCCGGATGAGAGTTGTTTTCTACATTTATGCTGGCATGCGCTTAAGCATTCATTTTGCCGGTTGATATGGTTTTTCGATGTGTATTATTTCTATAAAGCTCACGGACAACTAATCGAGGACGAAGGTTTCCAGGATTTCGTGGCGGGTTACGGGGGAAGGAAGATTGTGGGAACGTCTTTAGGATTAAGCGCTTCAGTATTCAATGACCGGGCTTTGCAGGATTACACTGAAAGGAACTTTGCCGAATCCAAAGTATGCGGTAAGGGATATTTTTCCTTAGAGGAACTTCTTCAACCGCGCCAGGAGATATCTTCTTTGCGGAGGATACACAGAGATTTCAGCCTTTTGACGGGTATAGAAGACAGGTTCAAATATCTGGCAAATTCTCTTTTTCCTGATCCCAGATTATTACCGGATTTATCTCCGGAGGTCAAAACTCGTTGGGACCGGCGTTATTTGGGTTCCAGACTCAGAACGGTTTTTTCATCCAACCGAGCATTATAGAGATAATTAATAGTCAAAATTTACATACGAATAGTTCTTAGCATGTCCTCGTATCATCTTTGATGAAGATGATGGTTTGTGAGGCGTCGGCAGGACAAATTTTAGGAAAGATGAAAAGTATAAAGCTTAAACCAGCAGATAATGTTCTTTGGGAAGAAGTTGAGGGTGAATTCGTGCTCCTCAAATTAGACCAGGGCAACTCATACCGTTTGAATCGTACCGGGGGAAGGGTATGGGAAGGAATAGTGAAAAGGCTGCCACCGGAGGATATTGCCGCGGTTTTATCGGAAGACTCTTCCAATCCTGATTCGAGTCATCTGCAGGACGTCGAGCGGTTTTTATCCGAACTCCAAGCAGAGGGATTGGTAACCGGGGATGAATGAGACCGTTTCCCTCCGCCGGCGCGCCCTTGGGTTCGCTTTTGAGATAAGGTCAGATGTTTTTCCCGGGGAGGCGCTCTTTTCGGATTTAGAATCCGCTACCGACGGTGAGGAGCCTCGGGGTATAATCGAAGTGTACCGCGCGAGAGAGACTTTTAAGGAAGACCGCGACATCAATTGGATTTCTTTGTATCGAGGCCGATTCGCTTATGAGGGCGATTTTGCGCTGTGTCAGATAGACAATTACATTTTCGAAATTTCGGTACGGGGACAGTCTGTCCGGTTGGAGATTCCGCTTGATTTCGGTTACACCCGCCCGCCGGTAATTCCCATGGAATTAGCTTTGATGATGTTCCTGCGGAGTCAAGGATTTATTCCCTTGCACGCGTCGGGCGGCAGGCTGAACGCGGGGATTTTATTTGGGGGAAGAACCGGCTGCGGGAAATCCACTCTGGCTTACAATCTTTTCGAGTCCGGGGGGCGGGTACTTTCCGATGACCGGGTATTTTTATACAACTTGGGCGGCGAGGTATGGGCTCGGTCCTACGACCGGGGAATTATGCTGCAACAGACCAATTCCGTCGAAGGCGAGCATAAGACGCTTTTCAATCCGGAGGAGGTTCGGGAGGGTTCAATAATTTCCCAAATGAGGCCTGACTCGTTGATATTTCCAGAATTTTCCGCGGTCGATGAACCGGCTTTGCAGAGGATAGCCGCATCAGAGGCTGCAATCCGGCTGTTGTCTTTGACTTTGCCTCCCAAGGAGGTCGACGACGCCAGAATCGTATTCAATTTATGCCGACAGTGTTCGCTGTTTGTCATAGCGCTACCAGAATCCGGCCCGCAGTTTGGCGCAGTGCAGAATTTATTAGCGGGCATTTCATCGGGGGACGGATAATTAAAGAATTGCTGATTATCAAATTTCACGGTTTGCTTATTTTGATTCATTGATTTTGCACCGAATTCTTTTCCGACACCTACTATAGACCAAGGAGAGAGGTTTGTATCAAGATTACTGGAAATTAGCGAAGAAACCATTCGAAAACACTCCTGACCCTGATTTCTTTTTTCCATCGGAGGAACACGAGGAAGCTCTTGCAAGGATGCGCTACGTAGTAATTGAGAACAAGGGCGCCGCTCTACTCACGGGAGATTACGGATGCGGTAAGACTTTATTAATCAGGAAAATAGTCGAGAGTCTTCCTCCTGACCAATTTGAGATTGCCTATTTAACCAATCCTCGCTGGAATCCGGAGGAGTTACTTCAAGACATACTTTTCCAATTAGGGGACGATTCAGTCCCGAGCGGTTCATTGGATTTAGGCCGTCGGATAGGCGATTTACTGTTTCAGAACACTCAAGATGATAAAGACACTCTTCTCATCATCGATGAAGCTCAGTTGATACGTTCGGAGCTGGTATTCGAGGAACTCCGGCTCCTGCTGAACTTTCAGTTGAACGACAAGTTTATGATTTCTATGTTAATGTCCGGTCAGCCTGAACTTCGCGAGCGTGTGATGGCTATTCCTCAGTTGGAACAGCGTATGTTCGTTAAATATCATCTTCACACCTTCGACAAAGACAGCACCAGGGCTTATATTGAGCATCGAATGAGTGTAGCGGGCGGCGTGGATGAGATATTCATAGATGACGCTTATGAAGTAATATTCCGCCATTCGTATGGGACACCCAGACGGATCAATAATATCTGCGACTTAGCGCTGCTGGCGGGTTTTCAGAAGAGGATCGAAGCCATCGACGGGGGCTTCATTGAATCGTTGACATAGGCGTCAATTGATAGTCGGTAGTCGGCGGCTGGTGGAAGCAATCTGACTTCCGATCGATGACTGTTTATATATTTTTAATAGTGGATGGCTGCGAAGGCGACCATCCATATTGGTTTCGATATAAACTCTCATGCGAGGGTTTCTTTCGCGACCTCGCACAACCAAGGATGAAAATTCACGGCTCGCGGGATACGATGCTGCTATTTTCAGAATAAATTTTAAGTTTACGCAGGAGGCTCTTACATTGCGAGCGACCCGAATGTTCAGGAGTACGAAGGATCTGCAGAAGGCTTCTAACAGCTCCGGCAAGGCTAAATCAGAATACATCCTTATAATTCAGCAGAATCCAGCGGAATCGAAGCAGCTCCGTCGATATCTGGAGAACCTTGGATACACTGTCAAAGAGTATGCTAACTGCAGTGAGGCGCTGGAATTCATCAAGAAATCTTCACCGATATTGATTATTTCCGACATTACGGTTCAGGGTATGAAAGGTTATGAACTATGTCATATCTTGAAAAGCGCCCCTGAGACCTCCTCGCTTCCTTTTATGTTCGTATCTTCGAGCGACAGCACCCCGGACAAGATTCTGGGATTCCAGCAGGGGGGTGATGATTATATCACCAAACCTTTCGAACCGGGTGAGATAAAGGTGCGGGTAGAGTCTTTACTCCGTCGTTTCAAGGGTAAGAAAGCGGCGCCGACTCTCGATTCGGTTCCACCAGTCAAACCTCCAGTTGATACAGCGGTGCAGCTTCAAGCGCTAAAAGTTTTGGAAGAACAGAAGGAGCGCTTCAAGGTCGATTCCGAACAAATCAACGCCGAGGATGATTCAGAGCAGGCGGAACCGGTTCAAAGTCCGGTTGAAGAACTTTCCGCTTCGGAAGACGAGACTCAGAAACCAACTTTATCAGAAGAATCAGCTGACGCGTTCGATTCAGCGGAGCCGGATCTGGATGATTTCCTCGATTCAGTTATGACTGCAGATAAGACTCCGGTTCCAGATAAAGCTAAAACTCCGGAACCGCCGCGGGCTCCATCAGATGTTTCAGCGGCTTCGTCGGAATCTCCAATCGGACCTCCCGAAGAGGCAGCAGCAGGTTCTGAATCCCCGCCTGAACCGAAGGTCGAAGCTCCAAAACCACCTAAGAGTCCGGAGTCGGCTCCCCCGGAGAAGACCACTATGAGCGCTGCTACTCTTCACTTCGATAAATCAATTAGACCAGAGTCGGGCGTTACTCTCAGCGCTTCTAAACCGGAGGCGGCTCCGGAAAAGGAAAAAAGCAAACCTGCCGCTCCTAAGGCGGTTTATCCCAGTATGGCGACGGAGAAGATAATCAAAGCTCAAGCATCGGCAAAACTGGATATGCCTACCAGGAAGCAGATAATGAACGCGGCACCGGCGGAAGTATACGGTTTCGCGCTGGAGATTTACCGTCAGCTCATCGCTGCTAAGGGTGAATTCGGCGCGGCTGAGTTCCATACCATTATCAGCCTCTGCGAGAAGATGACTGAGCTTTCCATCGCCAACAATGAAATGCTGAAACTAGCGCTTAAGCGCACCGAGGGCACGGTGTTAGAGGTGCACAATATCAACGCTTGTATTGTGGCGATGGTTACGGGAAAAAACCTGGGGCTTCCTGCCGGAGAGTTGGTATTGCTTTCGATGGCGGCGCTCCTTTTCGATTTAGGTATGGTCAGAGTAAATCCTAAGATATTCGCGAAGAAGGGTGATTTATCTTCGAAGGACCGGAGCAGTATCCAGCATCATGTTGAGCATGGCGTGGAGATAATTGAGAAGGCGATACGTGACGAATTTCCACAGGAATGCGAGTATATCACGACTGCGATAATGCAGCATCACGAACGGGAGAACGGTCAGGGTTATCCGAATAAACTCCGCGGCGACCAGATAGCCCAGTCCGCAAAGATTGTGGGATTAGCGGACACTTACGAGGCGATGTGCCATGTTCGATTTTACCGTGACCGTCAGACTACTTATCGGGCTTTGCAGGAGGTGGTGGCTATGAAGAAGACGTTTTTCGATCCTGCGATTCTTCGCGCAATGGTGAATGAGCTTACGTTCTTTCCTCCGGGCTGCTATGTCCGGCTGAATACGGATGAAATCGGGGTAGTCATCGACACCTCTCCGCAGCATTCGATGCGCCCCAAGGTTAAAATATTAGTCGATGCTGAGGGTTCCCCTCTTCCCACACCTAAGACGGTCGATTTAGTGGATTCCCCTTTCATTTATATAGCGAAGGCTATCGACGACGAGGACCTAGTAAATATTCCCTGATATATACTTTGCAAGAGCGAAAAAGGAGTCATTAATGGATGACAAGAACTCGCAAAAGTCAATTTTAGTCATAGACGATGAAGAGGACATTCGGTCTCTGCTGAAGAATTTTTTCGACAGTCTTGGATACCGTACTATGGTCGCCGCCGACCTCAACCAGACCGTATTTGTCCTCAATCGCGAGCAGCCGGACATTGTTTTTCTGGACATAGTGCTTCCGGGAGTGAACGGGCTGGAGATATTGAAACTGATCAAGCGACTCAACCAGGATATTATTGTAGTTATGATGTCCGGTTACGCCACAGAATCCAAGGCGAAATACGCACTCGACCTGGGGGCCTTCGACTATATGAACAAACCTTTCGATATGAGTCATGTTAAGAATATGTTGAATATGATAAACAGGTCTATGCTGTAACAAACCATCATTCGATGGATTCTCTTCGCGAACCATCGCGCCCTGAAGCATGAAAATGATGGCTCGCGTATTGATGGTTCAGCTATTTTCAAGGTAAATAGTGGATATTTATTGTGAAGGAGGCCCTCAAATGAGGGTTAAGGAACGAATCAAAATCGCTATTGATCGGGTATTTATGCTTAATAAAATAACATATTTTTCCTCTGCGTTCATTGCTTCGCTGCTCATTATTATTACCGGATGCACGGATCGTGTAATTCGCTGGAGCACCGAGGTGGGACCTCCTGACGGAGGGAAGTATCGGGGTGTTGCGGCCGGCGATTTCAACGGCGACGGCAACATCGACCTGGTGGGGGGCAGCTATTTACCGGGCGGGACCTATGTATATCTGGGCAGAGGCGACGGCACCTGGCTTTACAACGGCAAGGCTTCCGACATTGGTGAGATCAGGTCGATGGAATCCGCCGACTTCAATGAGGACGGATATGACGATATAGTCATCACTACCTGGGGCGATTTAAAAGGGGTTCATGTTTACTTTTCCGATGGTAAGGGTAAATGGTGGGAGGAGCTTCCCCCTGAGGAGTCCTGGAGTTACGAGGGTGTGGACATCGGAGACCTTAACAATGACGGTCATATGGACATCATCGCCGCCAACTCCACTTCGGAGGTTTTCGGAGGTATATCGGCTTGGTTCGGTAATGGGAACGGGTTTTGGACTGTCGATTACGGTCCTTCGAAGGGGGAGGTTTACAAGGATGTGTGTGTCGCCGATTTCAATCAAGACGGCTATATGGATATCGCCGCCACTTCTTGGGGCGTTCACGGTTCCATTAAGGTATGGTATGGCAATGGGCGCGGCGATTGGCGTGCGGCGCCTGCGCCTCCCCATCGTGCGGACTATTGGGGTATAGACGCCGAGGATTTCAACAACGACGGGTATCCAGACATTGCTGCGGGGACTTATATGGAGGGTTTGGCTGTATGGTATGGCGGGCCGCATCATGGTTTTCGGAAATGGGATCATTTAAAGATGGAGGGTTCATACTGGGGGGTATTAGCTCGGGATTTCGATGGAGACGGCTATGTGGATATAATGGCTTCTTCCTTCGATGGGGCGGGAATGTTGTTTATGCACAACGATGGGAACACTGGCTGGACTGATTTAAGCGAGCAGTTTCCTATCAAGGATAATTACTTCGGTCTCACTTCGGCTGACATCAATAGAGACGGCTTGACCGACCTCATCGCCGCTCATCCCGGCGAGGGTTTGCATGTCTGGGTTCAGGGGTATGGCGATGATATTTTAGTCGATGAGGCTTTTCCCGTAGAAGGCACCAATCTATTCCTATGCAAATCGGTGCTTAAGACGGACAAGGAGCGCCGATTTAGCATTTATTTCGATACTGCAGACACTACAATCCGCCTTGACCAGTATCCCGAGTTCAACAGTATCGTTACGGTTTTGAAGAATTATCCGGAGAGTATAGTCTGGCTTGAAGGCAACGCGGATCCTCGCAGCGCGGAATTGACTTTATTCAAATCGAATATAGAGCTGTCGGAGCGGCGGGCATCCGCCGTAATGTATGCTCTGATTGACAGTTCGGGTTTGAACCGTTCTCAGTTTTCCATCACTGCCTTTGGCGACACCCGGATTTTATCGAAGGACAGCACAGGGTACCAGACGGACCGGCGGACGGATGTTATTGTTCTGCCAAAGCGCTTCGAATCGAAGGTTCATTTCCGGGGTCGGGCGGACGACGCTTTGCTTTTATCCGACTCTTACGTTGAAGCGGCTGCGGGTTCGATGGCGGTGGAAGCGGTGGAAAACATAGTTTACACCACCATCAGCGGCTTTCCCGAATACAAGGTAGGTCCGGGAGATGTGCTCAGGATTTCCCTTTGGGAAGGCAGGAATATCAAAGAATATCTGGTCACGGTTCAAATCGACGGGACGATTTCCTTCGCCTACACTCAGAACGTGGAGGTGGCAGATCTTTCTACCACACAGATACGGGCTAAGCTGATTGAAGAATCGAAGGAGTATTACCGCCGGCCCAATATCAACATTGATGTGTTGGAATACAATGCTTGTAAGGCATCGGTTTTGGGGGAAATCCGGGACCTGCAGCGAACCGATACCGGTCCCGGCCAATATCCTTTAATGGGCAAGACCTACATCGTTGATTTTATCTCCCGTCACGGCGGCCCCAAACCGTCGGCGGACTTAGCTCAGGTGAAATTAGTGCGGGCGAAGGGACACACCTTCTACCTCAATCTCTACAAGGCGATGTTTGAGGGTGACGTTAAGGAGAACGTCATTTTAGACCACGGCGATGTGATATTTCTTCCCTCTTTAGAAGTCAGCCCGCGCAAGTTCTATGTTTTAGGCGAAGTTAACAGTCCCGGGGTTTACGAATTAAAGGATGAGGTCAACATCCTTGAGGCTTTAATCATCGGGGGCAGTTTCACCGACCGCGCCGCCATTTCCAGCATTGCGATTATTCGTGGTGAACTCACGAAGCCGGAAGTGGTTTTAGTCAATCTTGAAGCGCTCATCAAGAACGGGGATCAGAGCGAGAATGTTGAGATTCGGGATGGCGACATCATTTTCGTTCCCCGTCATTTTATTGGGAATGTCAATTATGTTATGGGGCAGCTGCTTCCTTCTTTGAACACACTTTTCCTGATAGACCGGATACGATAATCTTATTAGATTAAATATCGATTTGGGGTTAGCTAACGTTGGATCCGTCAAAGGACGTATTTCCATTAACTTCAATTAGTGGAAGAACAAATTGGCACAATATGAATTAGACCTCCGCGACTATGGTCGCATCCTCATCAAGCGCAAGCGAGTGATAATCTTCGCTACGTTGCTGGTGGGATTCCTGACCTTCATTTTCACCCCCAGACCCAAACCCATTTTCAGAGCGAAGTCTTCGGTTCGGGTGACTCAAAGCAGCACCATGGCGGGGCTTTTCGTGGCGGCGATATCTTATTCTCGTTGGAACAACATGGAGACCCAGGCGAAAATCATCCATTCACTGCCAGTGGTGTCTTTGGCAGCGCAGAAGATGGGTTCAGTCGATTCTACGCTCTCTTTCACAGAGATTATGAACTCCCCTGAGGACATCGAGACCATCAACGATTTGAGTAAGAGGATAGTGACTCAGCAGGTAGGAAAGACCGACATTATAGAGATCATCACAACAGCGTCTAATGCTAATGCGGCCAAGCTCTTCTCCAACAGTCTCGCTGACGCCTTTGTGGATTACAGCGTTTATAGTAAGAACCAGCACATCGACGAATCGACGGATTTTATTCGAATTCAGCTCGACAATTACAAGGAGTATCTTAACGCTTCAGAAAAAATCCTGGAGGAATTCAAGCGGGTCAACCGAGACCGAATAAGCCTTGACGCGGGTAAGATGTCGTCGCTACAGACGGAGTTGGACGAGATTTCGAGGAGGCGGAAGAGTTATCAGATACAGATTGATCAGTTGAAAACAAGACTACAGTCTTCTGAGGATAGCTTTATCGACTGGATATCCGAGACCGAGGAGGACCACGCTCTGATTGATTTGAATACCAAATTGGTGGCTTTACAGATTGAGAAAGAGACTCTGCTTATATATCAGACTCCCAGGTCTCCTGAAGTGATAGACCTCGAAGAGCAGATCCAGCGAATCATCAAGGACATCATCAAGGAATTCGACTCTGATATGGTACAGATGGAAGAGCGGGAGATGGAATTGCTGGACCGGTTGGATGATTTACCACAGAAGGATATGATTTTCGGTCAGCTTCAGCGTGAAGTGATGGTGAATGAGGAAATCTATTCACTGCTTCGAGCCAGATATCAGGAGGCGAAGATACAGCAGTCGGAGCGTGTGCGGGAGATGAAAGTTATAGAGTATGCCACTTTTTCCATTAAATTTGTGCAGGGTGGCAAATGGTCTAAGACCGTGTTAGGTTTGATGGTAGGATTGCTTTTAGGATTGGTGGTTGCCTTTGTGATGGAAACGCTTGACACCTCGATTGGCGCGATTCAGGACGTTGAGGAATATCTCAAGACCGATGTTCTGGGTGTGATACCGCATTTCGATAAGGAGACGGTTAAGAACCGTATCCTCAGAAGTAATCCCGCGGCTGCAGAAGACGTTTTTTTAGAGTTCCATTCCGGATTAGCGGTTCAGTTCAGGCCCAAGTCCCCCATTGCGGAATCGTACCGCACGCTTGCCACCAATATCGATTTCGCCCGGTTGAAGTTTGCGGGCGCGAATCAATTCGTATTGACCTCCGCCACTATGCAGGAAGGTAAGTCCACCACTATCACCAACCTTGCCATCGCCATGGCTCAGATGGGTCACAAGACTATGTTGATTGGTTGTAACCTTCGCCGGCCTACGATTTATAAAGTATTCGGTCTTGAAATCGGTCCCGGGGTAAAGGATATCAGTTTGGGAATTCACCATTGGCGTGAGGCAGTGCGCAACATCAACGACGTGGCTTTGGGTAAAATGTCTATCACGGAGGAACTTCTCCGTGACGGGGCTTGGAGCCGGTTGAACATCATCACTTGCGGTTCGATTTATCATAATCCCACTGAGGTATTCAGTACTCCTAAGATGATGGAATTTCTCCGGGAAATAAAGGATGAATATGACGTTGTTTTGATAGACTGTCCCCCGGTTCTTCCGGTCACCGACGCCGCAATATTAGGTTCCCGCGTTGACGGATGTATCCTGGTTTATCAGGTGGGCAAGGTTGCTCGCGGGGCGCTCAAGCGCGCCAAATCACATTTGGAAGCGGTTAACGCTCAAGTCATAGGCGTAGTTCTGAACGACTTTAGAGCAGAAATTTCCGGTTTCGCTCCTGATACTGCATATTACGGCAAGTATTACGGTGTGAGTGACCGGGAAAAGGGTGAAACTTTGAGTAGAAAGTTTGTCCGTATGAAGGATAAGATTGTCGGTGACCGCAGTGTCAGCAGGGTTAAATCGTTATTCGCCAGACATAAAGAGGAAGCGGTGGATGAGGTTGCCATCGATGAGGACATCGATGAATTTCTGGATGAAGATATTTTAGATTACGAGGAGGAACCGGAAGACTGGGAAGGGAAGGTCGAAGAGTATTCGGAGTCCACTTCGATGGACAATGAGGTCGCCTACGAAATTACGGAGGAAGTCACAGATGAAATTTCGTATAAGAATCCGGGTGAGATTCCGGGAGAGACTTCCGAAGCGGTACCGTTAGAGGTTTCCGAAGAGATACCAGAAGAGGCTTTCGAAGAGACTCCCGAAGAGACTTCGGACAAGGTCACAGATGAAGAATTTGCAGAATATCCCGAAGAGCCTGAAGAGAAGGACAATAACGACAAGGAGCCTCCACAGATAACAGACAGGGAGCGTGAATCGACAATTTAGTTCAATGATTTCGCGGGAAGAGGTTGATTTATCCTCCTGGGGCGGATTAAGTTCATTGCGTAGAATATCAGACTTAATGATTCGTTCAATCTGTCTCATCCGCCAAAGGCTGACAAGTCTGCCTATAATTCACTCCTTTCAATCTTAGAGCTTAATAGTCCTTTTTGTTTTTATAATTCTTACGGAACAACTCAGGAATTGTGATTGCGAGTAACAGGTCAATGAAGCAATCTTTAACTGGATAGCCCAACAGTTCGGTTGTTTCATTTTCTTACAGCGGATTCGCAATGACAAAGATATCGTATAAATCAGAAACTTAACCGAGCGACTCCTCTTTTGGTTATTAATCTTGGCGGCCGCAGCCCTTATTTGCCCCTACTGGTGGTTTCGATGCTCATTATGGGGCTTTTTATCTCTTCGGTGATATCGGAGTTAAATTTTTCCAATGCTTTCGCTTTCGGGCTGGGTATAGTCGTTTTTCTTCTGGCGTTTTTCAGAACTGCGGTTGCTATCTATTTCCTGATTTTCGCAATGCTGCTTTCCCCTGAGATCAGCTTTGGCGCGATAAGCGAGGCAGGAGTATCCGGGGGGCGGTCAGTGGTCATCCGACTTGACGATTTGTTCATGATGCTGATCGTATTCGGCTGGTTCACCAAAGCCGCTGTGGACAAGGAAGTAGGGCTGATTACGAAATCTCCCTTGAACGGCAAGATATACATCTATTCTGCGGCTTTTACTTTTTCCACACTGGCAGGCGTGCTCTATGGAGATGTGGACGGGAAATTAGGATTTTTCAATGTTTTGAAGTATCTGGAGTACTACATCCTCTATTTCATGATTATGAACAACCTTGACACCGAGAAGCGAGCCCGCGGCTTCATCAAAGCCGCGCTTATCACCAACCTCATCATCTCTATCTACGCGATTTCACAGATTCCCTCCGGCGCCAGAGTCTCCGCTCCCTTCGAAGGTGAAGGCGGCGAGCCTAACACACTGGGACCCAGATTCTGTGTTAACTTGGACGATTTGGTATCGACTTGTTCAAAATGATAG